>JBKBVY010000377.1:0-553 GCA_046289335.1 Roseateles sp.
TGAGGATCCTTGTGGTCGGCGTCGATCCGCACGGCGTAGAGCGCAGCGGCTGGGGTGTCGCCCTTGCCCACGGCAAAGGGGCCGCCGTTGTTGAGCGGGTTCCAGCCGTTCGGCGAGAGGCTGGCGCGATAGGCGCCATTGTGGGCGCTGAGCGTCCAGGACCACCCCGGGCGCAGGGCGGCGATCAGGGCGACCTCATAGGCCACGTCCGTGTCGGGCGGCGCGGCCCCGTCAAAGGCGAGCCGCCAGAGGTGCGCCTTGTCCTTGACTACGGAGAAGACCGCGCCGACCGACATGCCGATGCGGGCCGCCACGTCGCGGATGCCGCTGTCGAAATAGCCGTTGAACTCGAACAGGAACCGCGCGGCGGCGACGACACGGGCCGCCGTCAGATCCTTGCGGATGGCGCGGCGCGAGCGCGGGCGGCCCTCGGCGTCGGTGAGGGGGACGGACAAGCCGTCGAAGGCGACGGGGGCGCTCACGACAGCACGCCCCAGCCGATGACAGTCCGCGCCACGAAGGGCGGATCCTTGGGACCGATGTCCGCCCATAG
>JBKBVY010000378.1:0-550 GCA_046289335.1 Roseateles sp.
CCAACTGGCGACCGGCCATGTCCTGGCAAAACAACTTGTAGGCCAGCTCCACGCTGGGTTTTTGCGGCTGCTGGTAGTAGCCCAGGAAGTCCCGCGTCCACCAGGGGATAGAGAAGTCCGGCTGGATGACCTTGGGCGCCAGCTGGCCGTCGGCACGCTGGGCAAACCAGCGCTTGATGGTGCGGACCGATGGCAGGTCGCCACCGCTCTTGCGGCCGCGCTTGTCTTCGGCTTTGCGCAGCATGGCGCAAACCAGCTGGCTGGCGTCACCGGTTGCCGCGCTGGCCAGCAGATGGTGGATGGCGCGTTCTTTCGTGAAGCCGCAGCCCTGCATCAGTTCTTCGATGTGGGCCAGTACGCCCAGGCGGGCACCTTCGATGGTCTGCTGCTCGGTAGTGAGCGGCAGCGTCAGCTGGGCATCACGCAGGGCCGGTGTCTTGCGCTGGGCTGCCGGTACCGGCAGGCTGGCCAGTAGCTCGCGGGCGGCGGCGGTACGGATGAAGTCTTGCGCGGCAGGCGGCAGGCTGGTCAGGGCGAATTCGTTGCCTTT
>JBKBVY010000379.1:0-550 GCA_046289335.1 Roseateles sp.
TGGAAGTGCAGGTACAGCGCGTTCTGCGCGCGGCGCAGCGCATAGCCCAGCAGCTCGTCGAGCACGCCATAGGCCAGCCCGGGCAGCGGCCGCAGTTCCGCCTGCGCCCAATCGGCCGCCGGGGTGGTACGCGCCGCACGGCCGGCCCCGCCGCCTGCCCTGCCGGGCCGGGCCGCCGGGGCGGCTGCGGGTTTGCGCTGGCTTGCGTTTTTTTGTTGCATGTAGCAACAATGTCCCGAAGCGTTTGATGCGCGTCAACCCTACAAACCCGGAGACAGCCCATGACCTTGTCCCGTGCCTCCCGCTCCATCATCGTGTCCGGCGGCGGCATCGGCGGCCTGACCGCTGCCCTGGCCCTGGCCGCACGCGGCCACCAGGTCACGGTGTGCGAAGCCGCCGTGCAGCCGCGCCCGCTGGGCGTGGGCATCAACCTGCTGCCCCATGCGGTGCAGGTGCTGGCCGGCCTGGGCCTGCTGCCCGCGCTGGAGGCCATGGCCGTGCCCACGCGGGCGCTGGTGTTTGCCAACCGCCATGGGCAGACCATCTACGA
>JBKBVY010000380.1:0-547 GCA_046289335.1 Roseateles sp.
GACATGGCTGGCCAGACGATCGAGTTCCTCGCGCACATCGGCTTTCACCGCCTGGGCGGCGGCTTCCTGAACAATGCGCTCCTCACTGGCCGCCTCGCCGACCAGTTCGGCCATGCGCCGCGCGAAGCGTTCCTTGATGACGAGCGGCTGAGCGGCGGCTTCCTGCCCGGCCTGAGCGGTCAGTCGCTCGATGTGGCTGACGAGGCCGCCCAGCACCGCCATGGCGGTCTGGAGCAGGGGGCGGGACGGGGCGGCGGCTTTTCGGCTCATGCAGCGCTCATGGAGTCAGACCAGCAGGCGGGCGGCGGCGGTACTCAATCCGCGCTGCCCGAAGCGGCCTTGGCCTCGCGGATGGCAGTCAGCAGGGAGGCATCCATCCGCCCTTCCTCGTAGAGGCGCCGCACCACGGTCTCGCCGATCTGGCGGAAATAGGCGGCATCCTCGGCGCTGGGCGTCACCACCGTGAGCCCCTGCTTCTTCATCGCCTCCAGTGCGGCGGCATCATCGCGGCGGATGCTCGCATCGACGCGGGCGGCGGCGGCCTTGA
>JBKBVY010000381.1:0-546 GCA_046289335.1 Roseateles sp.
CTTCCTGTTCAAGCAGTGGGGCGAGTGGGCTCCAGGCGAATGCGTCACCCGGAATAGCGGCGTGGTTCCTACTGCGTCTCTGAGCTGGGAATGGCAATTCAGCACCGAAAACCTCGCACGCGAAGGCGGCCACGTCGACGACGAGCCCGACCTGTACCGCATCGGAAAGCGTGATGCAGGGCGCCTGCTCGATGGCGAGCAGCACGACGGCTACCCCAAGCGGGTGACGCCATGAAGCTGATCCCGCATTCCGGCTTCATCCGCCGCAAGCTGGAGGCATGGCTTATCCGCCGTGCCGCCGGCATCCTCATGGGCCGCAACTGCACGCGCGGCGCCGTCGTCTCGCGCCGCGACAACAACGACATGTGGGGCATGGCCGAGCGCCTGGAGACCATCGCCACGCGCATCAGCAGCAACTACACCAAAGGCATGGAGAACTACGACAGATGACCGAGCAGACCAGACACCAGCAGTTCGAGAAGATGATGCTCGGCCGCGAACATCCCGTGATCGGCTGGATCGACGAGCATTGGTTTCGACGCGGCG
>JBKBVY010000049.1:0-16860 GCA_046289335.1 Roseateles sp.
ACCGGCGCGGGCAGTTCGGTGCCGGGCGGCGTGGCCGGCAGGGCCGCGGCAGCGGCAGGTGCCTGCAGTTCGGCAGGCCGCTGCAGCCGGGCGATGGCTTCGGCGCTCGGTGCGTCCAGCCGGCGCACGGGGGCTGGCAGTTCGGCAGGGCCGGGCGTGGCCGGTGGCAAGGGGGCCGTCATGCGCAGCTCGGCCGGGCGCGGCAGGCTGGCCAGGTCGGCCGGCCCATCGGCCTCCAGGCGGCGCACCGGCGCCGGCAGGTCGGTGGGCGGGGCCGGCAGCGGGGCGGCCGTCGCGGACGTGCGCAGGCTGTCGGGCGCGGTCAGCGGGCTGGGCCGGGTGTCGGTTGGCGCCTCCAGCCGGCTCACCGCTGCGGGCAGTGGGGTGGTGGGCAGCGCGGGGTGCTGGTCCGGCGGGGTCGGCAGGCCCAGGGTCTGGCGCTCCACGGGCTTGAAGCCGTCCGGCAGGCTCAGCGTCGCGGTGCTGGGCGCTGCGGGCGCGTCGTCGCGGGCGGTGTCGGCGGCGCTGCGCGGGGTCAGGCGTTGCGCAGGGCGCGGCACATCGCCGGGTGGCGCATCGGCCGCGGCGCCGCTGCGGCCCAGCAGCTTGACGGTCAGGCTGCCCCAGGCGCCCTGGCCCGGCTGGGCGGTGCCGGTGGTGTTGCCGAACATCAGCACCAGCCAGACGTGCAGCAGCACCGCCAGCAGCAGGCAGCGCTGCAGCAGGCGCGGGTCGGGCGGCGGTCGGCGAAGGGCAACGGCGGCGGTCACGGCGGGCTGATTGTGGCCCTGCCAGCCCGTGCGACCGGGTGCGCTCAAGGCCAGCGTGTGAGGAGGTGCTCAACGGCGGGCAGCCAGCGACCGTCGGCCGTCACGCTGCGCTCGATGACGAGGGTGCGACCGTCGGCCTCGCGCACCAGCACTGTCGAGCAGCGCGTGCCGTAGAGGGCCTGAGCAGGCTGCTCGGGATCGGGGATGCGGATGAAGCGCGGTGACAGCAGCCGCTCGCGGGCCAGGCCCACGCCGGTGTCCGGCAGCGCGGCATCGGGGGCGGGTGTGGCGTCGGCCAGCGCGTGCAGCAGGTGTTCGGCCAGCGTGCGCGCGTCGTCGGCCTGCGCCAGCGCAGCGGACACGACGGCGCGCAGGCCCAGGGTCTTGGGCCAGGGCGTGTCCAGCGCGGCGTTGGAGACGGCATGCAGACCGGGCCCCAGCGCGACCGGCGCCGCGGCGCGATTGCTGATCCAGTGCCAGGTGTTGCGCCGCAGGTCGCCGGTGACGAGGTTGAAGCCGTTGTAGCCCGGCGCCAGCCCGGCCGCGAAGGCGGGTGCGTCGGCGTCGTGGAGCAGCGCGTCCAGCACCAGCGCGCCGCGCGACGGCGCCGCGGGGTCGTTGCGGCCGGGCTCGCGCACATTGGTCAGCAGCGCCAGGCGGCCGGCGCGGGTCAGGCCGAACCAGGTGCCGCCCGCGCCGAAGTCGCGGCCGGCGAGCAGGTCGGGGCGGTCGGCCCACCAGGCCATGGGCGCGGCTGGGCGGGCGAAGAATTCGTCGCGGTTGGCGGCGATGACCAGGGGAAAGCGCGGGTGGGCGTTCAGTGCAAAGGCGGCGAGGCACATGGGGGGCAGGCCTTTTGGCGCACCGGACTCCTCGGCCCGAGTGCCCACCTATCATCGGCGCAACGACACTGGAGAACACAGTGCAGCGACGTCATGTGGGGCTGTTGGGGCTTGTCTGGACGTTGGGGGCCCTGGCGGCACCACCGGACCCGCCCCTGCGGCTGTTGAGCGAGGAGTTTCCGCCCTTCAACTACACCGAGGCCGGCCGCCCGAGCGGGCTGGCGGTGGAGGTCGTCCAGGCCGTGCAGCAGCGCCTGGGGCAGACGCAGAAAATCGAGTTCATGCCCTGGGCGCGCGCCTACCGCGAGGCGCAGGGCCTTCAGCCGATGGCGCTGTTCCTGGCGGCGCGCATTCCCGAGCGCGAGCAGCTGTTTCAGTGGGTGGGCCCCATCGTGACCTTCTACAGCAGCTTCTACGCCCGCGCTGGGGCCGAGCGGCTCAAGCACCTGGACGATGCCCGCCAGGCCAGCGACGTGCTGGTCGTGCGGGACTGGTACACCGCCCAGCAACTCGCGTCTGCGGGCTTTCGCAACCTGCGGCTTGTCAGCGACCCGACGCAAGGGGTTCGCATGCTGCTGGCGGGGCGTGCGCCGCTGTTTGCCTCCGAGCGCCTCAGCATGCAGGGCGCGCTGGCCGCCGCAGCGGTCGACCCGGCCGCGCTGGAGGAGGTCTACACCTTCGCCAGCAGCGAGGGCTACATCGCCTTCTCACCGGGGACGCCCAGGCGCGTAGTGGACGCCTGGCAGCGCCAGATCGATGCGATGAAGCGCGACGGCAGCTTCCAGGCCATCTACAAGCGCTGGCTGCCGCGCGAGCTGCCGCCGCGGTGATCCTGCCCAGGCCGGACACGACAGGTCTTGTGGACTTGTCGCGCCCGCCGAAGCGCAGCCGCGCTGCGGCTGCGGAAGGGCGTCAGAACTTGTACGACATGCCGACCCCGAACGTGCGCCCGAAGTGGGCGTACAGCAGGGTGTCATCGCGCTCTGAGTCACGGCCGTAGCGCAGCGGCTGGTCGGTCAGGTTGGCCGCCTCGAAGCTGACCTTCAGCTTGGGGGTGACGTTGTACGACGCCGAGAAATCCACGTTGGTGGACGCATTGACGAAGGTCACGTCATGGCCGTTCACATCGCCCAGCACGTTGAACAGGTACTTGGACCGGTAGGCCGCCGACACGCGGGCGCTGAACTTGCTGTCCTCGTAGTACAGCGTCAGGTTGCGGGCGTCGGGCGACATGCCCACCAGCGCCGCGTTCATGGCCAGCTGCGGCAGCGTGGGCGTGGCGGTGCGGGTGATGTAGTTGATGGTCGACTTCACGTGCGTGATGTTGGCCAGCATGCCGAAGTTGCTCCACACGCCCGGCAGGAAGCTGAAGGGCATCTGCAGGTTCAGCTCGTAGCCGGTCAGCGGGCCGCCCGGGGTGTTGGCCGCGCGGCTGACCGTCACCACCGAGGACGGCAGCGTCGGGCAGGCCGGCGTGCCGCCGGTTATGGAGCAGGTGCCGCCGCCGGTCAGCAGGCCGTCGGGCAGGCCCAGCGTGTTGTAGGCCACGCGCTCGCTGACGCGCTGGATGTAGGTGTCGATCTTCTTGTGGAAGACGCCGGCCGACAGCATGGAGTTCTTCGCAAAGTACCACTCGGCCTGCAGGTCGTAGGTCTTGGCGCGGATGGGATCGAGCTGCGGGTTGCCGATGCTGACCGTCTGCGCGTTGGGGTTGACCGAGGCCGAGGGCGCCAGGTCCACGTACTCGGGACGCGACAGCGTCTTGCCGGCCGAGAAGCGCACGAACACGTCCTGGGGCAGCTGCGCGGTCAGGTTGAACGAGGGCAGCACGTCGCGGTAGGTCTTCTCGAACGTGACGGGCTGCAGCGCGCCACCCACGTTCACCAGCGCCGACGCGGCCGCCCGGGTCTCGGCCGCGCGCACGCCCGCGTTGCCGCGGAAGGTGATGCCGGCGAGCCGGTAGTTGAAGTCGGCCGACAGGTAGGCGGCGTTGATCTTCTCGCTGATGGTGCGGTTGGACTGGTTCAGCGTCACCAGCTGCGAGCCGGGCACGGCGGCGCAGTTGCACTCGATGTCCCAGACCTTGAGGAACTTGTCCAGGTCCACGGCCGCCCACTGGCTGGGGTAGCCCGAGCCTTCCAGTCCCTTGCCGAAGTTGGTGATCAGGCGGGACACGCTGGCCATCGTGAAGCCGGCCGGGTTGGCCAGACCGTTGGCCGCGCCGTAGCTGATCTCGAAGTTGTCCCAGGTGTTGTTGCGTGCAGAGAAGCCGCCCTTGATCGCCAGGTTGTCGTTGACGTCCCAGGTCGCGCCCAGTGCGTGGGTCTTCAGCGTGTTGCCGGTGTTCAGCTGGCGGCCGACGAACTGGCCGTGCACGGTGCCGTCCGGATCGGTCGGGCCGAAGCTGAAGTTGGCGGGGTTGGCCACGTCGATGCCGAAGCTCAGCGCCGGCACGTTGCGGTTGTTGCGGAAGTCGAACGCGAAGCCGTCCACATTGGGCGCGTCGAACTGCACCGTCGTGCGCATCGGCGATTTCAGCCGGCTGGCCGAGATGCCGGTCATGGCTTCCAGCTTGATGTCGTCGGTCAGCCGGTGCGTGGCGCTCAGCACATGCTGGCGGAAGCTGGTGTTGTTGACGTCCAGCAGGCCCTCGGAGCGCACGTCCACGCCGTTGAACTTGCCGTACTCCCAGCTGCCGTTGCCGTTGAACGAGGCCTCGACGATGGACGTCTGCGGCTTGCCGTTGGCGGCGGCCAGCGTGCGGCCAAAGGAGATGGCGGAGATGTAGTTGTCGTAGCGGTCGTTGTTGAACCGGCCGCCCAGCAGGTCGAGGTTGACTTCGGTGGCGTCCGAGGCCTTCCACTGCAGCGCGGCGCTGATACCCAGGCGCTCGTACTCGGCCACCGAGCGGCGGTAGCGCGGGATGCGGGGGTGGAAGGCGCCGCTGCCCGCTGCCGGCGTGGCCACGGTGCCGCCGTAGTTGTCGGTGCGGCCGAAAACGTTGTTGTAGGCTGTGGTGCTGGAGGTGCGCGGCAGGTTGAAGCCGCAGTGGGTGGCCGTCACGCCGCGCTGGGCGTTGTCGGCCGGGCTTTGCGGCGTGGCGCCCAGCGGCGAGCAGAAGCCGCCGTCGGCATTGGCGCTCAGCATCTCCACGGCTTCATAGCCTTCCTCGGTCGCGCTGCGCTTGGAGTAGGCGCCGGACACCAGCACGCCCACCTCGCCCACGCCCGTGTTGGCACGGGTAGAGAACAGGCCCGTCACGCGCGGCGACGGGCTGCGGGCCAGCGTGTTGTAGTTCTGCTGCAGGCCGAGGCTCAGCGTCTGGCCCTTGAAGTCGAAGGGGCGGGCGCCGCGCAGGTCCACCGTCGCACCCAGAGAGCCTTCCTCGATGTCGGCCTGCGAGGTCTTGCGCACTTCCAGGCTGTTGAACAGCTCGGCGGCGAACACCGAGAAGTCGAACGCGCGGCTGCGGTTGGTGCTGCCGTTGATGTCGGAGGCGCCAGTGGCCGAGATGGCCTCGATGCCGTTGATGCGCACGCGCGTGAAGCCGGCGTTCAGGCCGCGCACGCTGATCTGCTTGCCCTCGCCACCGTCGCCGCGCGCCAGCGACACGCCAGGCACGCGCTGCAGCGACTCGGCCAGGTTGGCGTCGGGGAACTTGGAGACGTCCTCGGCCTTGATGACGTCGACGATGCCGTCGGCGTTCTTCTTGCTGGCCAGTGCGTTGTTCAGGCTGGCGCGAAAGCCGGTGACCACGACGGCATCGAGCTTGCTGGCGTCTTCCTGTGCCAGTGCCGGGCTGCCGGCCGCCGCGATGGCCAGTGCGATGGCGCTGCGGCGCCAGGGGCCGCCGGTCTTGTCTCCACGAAGTTCGGTCATGTTTACTCCAGTCGTCAATCGCCCTCTGTGGCGGGGCGCCGCGATAGTCATCGGACAACTGGGTGTAGGCAAGGCTCGGCGGTCAAACACTCAAGCATGTGCTTGCCGGGCGTCCGGGATACCCCGCGGGTTGTGGTGATTTGGCGACTGAGTGACGCGCCGCTGCCACTTTTCGCGGGGCTTGTCAGGCTGAGGGTGTTGCGGCAAAAGCCAGAAGCCGATTCCAGAGCCCTGCGAAGCGCCGCGGGCTGGCAGGCGCTGGCCCGACAAAGGCGCGGGTGATGTGGTCGTACAACCCAACGGCCCATCGCGGGCCAGGGCTTCAGCACTCGACGATGTTCACCGCCAGGCCGCCACGGGCGGTTTCCTTGTACTTGGTCATCATGTCGGCGCCGGTGTCGCGCATGGTCTTGATGACCTTGTCGAGGCTCACGAAGTGCGTGCCGTCGCCGCGCAGCGCCATGCGGGCCGCGTTGATCGCCTTGACCGACGCGATGGCGTTGCGCTCGATGCAGGGGATCTGCACCAGGCCGCCGACCGGGTCGCAGGTCAGGCCCAGGTGGTGCTCCATGCCGATCTCGGCGGCGTTCTCGACCTGCTCGGGCGTGCCGCCCATGACGGCGCACAGCGCGCCGGCGGCCATCGAGCAGGCCACGCCGACCTCGCCCTGGCAGCCCACCTCGGCGCCGCTGATGGACGCGTTTTCCTTGTAGAGGATGCCGATGGCGGCGGCGGTGAGCAGGAAGTCGATGACGCCGTCTTCCGTCGCGCCATGCACGAAGCGGGCGTAGTAGTGCAGCACCGCGGGCACGATGCCGGCCGCGCCGTTGGTGGGCGCCGTGACGACGCGGCCGCCGGCGGCGTTCTCCTCGTTGACGGCCAGCGCGTAGAGGTTGACCCAGTCCATCACCTGCAGCGGGTCGCGCAGCGCCTGTTCGGGGTTGGACGTGAGGCTGGCGTACAGGCTGGGCGCGCGGCGCTTGACCTTGAAGCCGCCGGGCAGGATGCCTTCCGTGCGGCAGCCGCGTTGCACGCAGGCCTGCATGACGCTCCAGATCTTCAGCAGGCCGGCGCGCGTCTCGGCGTCAGGCCGCCAGTGACCCTCGTTGCGGCGCATGACCTCGGCGATGGACAGACCGTACTTCTTCGTCAGCGCCAGCAGCTCGTCGCCGGTCTTGAAGGGGTAGGGCAGCACGGTGACGTCGGGGGCGATCACCTTCTGCTTGCTGCCGTCGGCCGCCACCTCGTCGCTGACGATGAAGCCGCCGCCGACGGAGTAGTAGACACGGTTGGCGAGCTCCGCGCCGTCGGCATCGAAGGCCAGGCAGCGCATGCCGTTGGCATGGAAGGGCAGGCTCTCGCGGCGCTTGAAGACCAGGTCCTTGGCCTCGTCGAAGCCGATGGCCTTCTGGCCGACGAGGTTCAGGTCGCCGGCGCGGATGGCATCCAGCAGCGCGGGAATCGCCTCCACGTCCACCGTGTCGGGCTCATGCCCGGCCAGGCCCAGCAGCACGGCCTTGTCGCTGCCGTGGCCCTTGCCGGTGGCGCCCAGGCTGCCGTACAGGATGACCTGCACGCGGGCGGTCTTGCCGAGCAGGCCGTCATGCTGCAGCCGCAGGCCGAAGAGGCGCGCGGCCCGCATCGGACCCACGGTGTGCGAGCTGCTCGGGCCGATGCCGATCTTGAAGAGGTCGAAGACCGACACCGCCATGGCTCAGGCCTCTTCGTATTCCGACAGGGGGACGCAGCTGCAGAACAGGTTGCGGTCGCCCCACACGTTGTCCACCCGGCCCACCGGTGCCCAGTACTTCTGGCGCCGCAGCGACGGCAGCGGGAAGGCTGCCACCTCGCGGCTGTAGGCATGGGCCCAGTCGGAGGCGCTGACGACCATGGACGTGTGCGGCGCGTGGACCAGCGGGTTGTCCTCGCGCGGCAGCTTGCCGGACTCCACGTCGGCGATCTCGTGGCGGATCTGGATCATCGCGTCGATGAAGCGATCCAGCTCGGCGCGGCTCTCGCTCTCGGTGGGCTCGACCATCAGCGTGCCGGCGACCGGGAAGCTCAGCGTCGGCGCGTGGAAGCCGTAGTCGATGAGGCGCTTGGCGACGTCCTCGGCGCTGATGCCGGAGCTGTCCTTCAGCGGGCGCAGGTCCAGGATGCACTCGTGGGCCACGCCGCCGCCCTTCACGCCGGGGATGCCGCCGCTGAAGTGGATGTCGTAGTGGTCGCTGAGGCGCGCGGCGACGTAGTTGGCCGACAGGATGGCGACCTCGGTGGCCTTCTTGAGGCCCTCGGCGCCCATCATGCGGATGTACATCCACGAGATCGGCAGCACGGCCGCATTGCCCAGCGGCGCGGCGCTGACGGCGCCGATGTTGCTGGCCTGGCCCAGGCCCGCCGTGCGGTGCGCGGGCAGGAAGGGCACGAGGTCGTCCACCACGCAGACCGGGCCCACGCCGGGGCCGCCGCCGCCGTGCGGGATGCAGAAGGTCTTGTGCAGGTTCAGGTGGGACACGTCGCCGCCGAACTCACCCGGGGCCGCCACGCCGACCAGCGCGTTCATGTTGGCGCCGTCCACGTAGACGCGGCCGCCGTGGGCCTTCACGACCGCGCAGATCTCCTTCACGTGCGTGTCGAACACGCCGTAGGTGGAGGGGTAGGTGATCATGATGGCGGCGAGCTTGTCGGCATGCTGCTCGCACTTGGCCTTCAGATCGGCCAGGTCGATGTTGCCTGACCGGTCGCACTTGGTGACGACGACCGTCATGCCGCACATCTGCGCTGACGCCGGGTTGGTGCCGTGGGCCGACTCGGGGATCAGGCAGACGTTGCGCTGGTGGTCACCACGCGACTCATGCCAGGCCTTGATGGCCAGCAGGCCCGCGTACTCCCCCTGCGAGCCGGCATTGGGCTGCAGGCTGATGCCGGCGTAGCCGGTGCACTCGGAAAGCCACTGGCGCAGCAACTGGTCCAGCTCGGTGTAGCCGGCCAGCTGGTCCTGCGGCGCGAAGGGGTGCAGGTTGGCGAACTCGGGCCAGGTGATGGGGATCATCTCGGCCGTGGCGTTCAGCTTCATCGTGCACGAGCCCAGCGGAATCATGCTGCGGTCCAGCGCCAGGTCCTTGTCCGACAGGCTGCGGATGTAGCGCAGCATCTCGGTCTCGCTGTGGTGGGTGTTGAAGACCGGGTGGGTCATGAAGGCGCTGTTGCGGCGCAGGTGGGCCGGAATCAGGCTCTCCACGCCCGCGGCGAACTCGGACACCGTGGGCAGCGTGGCGCCGGCCGGCGCGAACCACGACCACAGGGCCTCGATGTCGGCGCGCGACGTGGTCTCGTCCAGCGCGATGCCCACATGCCGGTCGCCGACCTTGCGCAGGTTGGCCTGGGCGGCCAGCGCCTTGGCGATCACGGCGGCGGCATCGCACTCGACCAGCAGCGTGTCGAAGGCATGCGGCGTGACGACCTTGACGCCCATCCGGGTCAGGCCGGCATGCAGGATGGCGGTGTAGCTGGCCACGCGTTCGGCGATGCGCTTGAGGCCTTGCGGGCCGTGGTAGACGGCATACATGCTGGCCACGACGGCCGGCAGCACCTGGGCCGTGCAGATGTTGGAGGTGGCCTTCTCGCGGCGGATGTGCTGCTCGCGCGTCTGCAGCGCCAGGCGCATCGCGGGGTGACCTTGCGCGTCCTTGGACACGCCCACCAGGCGGCCGGGCATGGAGCGCTTGAATTCGTCCTTGCAGGCCAGGAAGGCGGCATGCGGGCCGCCGCAGCCCATGGGCATGCCGAAGCGCTGCGTGTTGCCGACGACGATGTCGGCACCGAACTCGCCCGGGGGCACCAGCAGCGTCAGCGCCAGCAGGTCGGCGCAGACGATGAAGGCGGCCTGCTTGGCGTGCGCCTGCTCGGTGAAGGCCTTCAGGTCGTGGATGAGGCCGGTGGTGCTGGGGTACTGGCAGACGACGGCGAAGTAGTCGTTCTCGGCCATCAGCGCGGGTGCCATGCCGACCTTGACTTCGAGGCCCAGCGGCTTGCAGCGCGTCTGGATGACCTCGATGGTCTGCGGATGCACATCACCGGCCACGATGAGCGTGTTGCTCTTGCTCTTGACCGAGCGCTTGGCCAGCGTGACGGCCTCGGCGGCGGAGGTGGCCTCGTCCAGCATGGAGCCGTTGGCGATGTCCATGCCGGTGAGGTCGGTCACCATGGTCTGGAAGTTGACGATGGCCTCCATGCGGCCCTGCGAGATCTCGGCCTGGTAGGGCGTGTAGGCCGTGTACCAGGCGGGGTTCTCCAGGATGTTGCGCAGGATGACGCCCGGCGTGTGGGTGCCGTGGTAGCCCTGACCGATGAAGCTCTTGTAGACCTTGTTCTTGCCGGCGATGGCCTTGAGTTCGGCCAGCGCGCCCGCCTCGGTGATGGGGGCGGGCAGCTTCATGCCGGCGCTGCGGCGGATGGCGGCGGGCACCACGGCGTCGATCAGCGCGTCGCGGCTGGCCACGCCGATCGCGGCGCACATCAGGGATTCATCGACCGCATCCGGCCCGATGTGGCGGGCGTGGAATTCGGTAGCGTCTTCAAGGGTGGCGAGCGGCGTCGGCATGGCAGTACGGCGAAAGGATCAGAGGGTCTTGAGCAGGGCGTCGTAGGCGGTGGCGTCCATCAGCGTGTCGAGCTGGGCGGGGTTGCTCAGCTTGACCTTGAAGAACCAGCCGGCCTTCAGCGGGTCGGAGTTGGCGAGCGACGGGTCGTCGCGCAGCGCCTCGTTGACTTCGGTGATCTCGCCGTCCACGGGCATGTAGACGTCGGCGGCGGCCTTCACGGACTCGACGACGCCGGCGACTTCCTTCTCGGCATAGGTCCTGCCGACCTCGGGCAGGTCCACGAAGACCACGTCGCCCAGCGCGTCCTGCGCATGCACGGTGATGCCCACCGTGGCGGTGCCGTCACCGTGGACTTCCAGCCATTCGTGGTCGGGGGTGTACTTGATGCTCATCGTTCAGCCTCGTGGGATTTAGCCGCGGTAATAGCGGTTGGGGGTGAAGGGGGTGGGGGAGACGACCATGGGCGTGCGCTTGTCGCGCACGATGGCGAAGACTTCGGTGCCGACCGCGGCATGGGTGGCGGCCAGATAGGCCAGCGCCACCGGCTGGTTGACGGTCGGACCCAGCGTGCCGCTGGTGACGACGCCGATCTCGGTGCCGTCCGCGGTGACGATCTTGGCGCCCTCGCGCACCGGCATGCGCTCCTTGCCGACCAGGCCCACGCGCTTGCGGCTCGGGCCGTTGGCGAGCTGGGCATCGATGACCGCCGCGCCGGGGTAGCCGCCGGCCCGCGCGCCGCCGGCGCGGCGCACCTTCTGGATGGCCCAGGTGATGGAGGCTTCGACCGGCGTGGTGGTGGTGTCGATGTCGTGGCCGTACAGGCACAGGCCCGCCTCCAGGCGCAGCGAGTCGCGCGCGCCCAGGCCGATGGGCTTGACCTCGGCATGGGCCAGCAGCTTAGCCGCCAGGGCCACGGCATCGTCCTCGTGGACGGAGATCTCGAAGCCGTCCTCGCCGGTGTAGCCGGAGCGGGTCAGGAAGGTGTCAATGCCGTCGAGCGTGAAGAAGCCGCCGGTCATGAAGGTCAGCTTGGCGACCTCGGGGTTCAGCCGGCTCAGCACCGTCACGGCCTCGGGGCCTTGCAGCGCCAGCAGTGCGCGCTCGGGCATGGGGATGACCTCGCAGCGCGCGCCGATGTGCTGTTGCATGTGGGCGATGTCCTGCGCCTTGCAGCCGGCGTTGACGACGACGAACAGGTCGTCGGGCCGCTTGCAGACCATCAGGTCGTCCAGCAGGCCGCCTTGCTCGTTCGTGAACAGCGCATAACGCTGCTTGAAGACACCCAGGTCGATGATGTCCACCGGCACCAGCGTTTCGAGCGCTGCGGCGGCATCGGCGCCGACGAGGCGCACCTGGCCCATGTGCGACACATCGAACAGGCCGGCGGCGGCGCGCGTGTGCTTGTGCTCGGCCATCACGCCGGTGGGGTATTGCACCGGCATGTCGTAACCGGCGAAGGGCACCATCTTGGCGCCGAGCTCGACGTGGAGGGCGTGCAGGGGCGTTTTCAGCAAAGAGGACATCAGTGGCTCCGACGGAATTCGGGTGTGGATGTCCTCGCTGTCCGGGGTACCTGAGAGATTGACCCTTGGCGAATCGCCGCGGGCTTGCCCCTTCGGTGGATCGGCTCAAGGACCGATCTCTCTCCAGTGAGGAACGCAGCGAGTGTCTGTCACCCGCCACGTCTTGTCAGTCCTTCTGCCTGAGCGTTTGGATCTTTCAACCCTGCGCCTTCGGCGGCCCCCAACCGCATCGGGGCGCTCTCCTGACGGGCGGCATTCTAGCCACCCCGGCCGGCCTCAGTCGCCATGCCCGTGCGCGGCCTCCAGCGCATGGCTGTCGATGGGCATGGTCTTGCCATCGCTGCCTTCGAAGAACAGCGGCTTGCGAGTCTTGGCGACCGGCGCGATCTGGTTCATCGTCAGCGCGTCGAAGAGCCGGCCGTTCTGCATCACCAGCGTGACCCGATCGCTCTGGCGGATGTCGGCCAGCGGGTTGCCGTCGATGACCACCAGGTCGGCCAGCTTGCCGGGTTCGAGCGAGCCCAGGTCACGATCCAGGCCGAAGTTGCGCGCGGGGTTGATGGTCGCGGCGCGCAGCGCGTCGTGCGGGCTCATGCCGCCCAGCGCCAGCATCCACATTTCCCAGTGCGCGCCCAGACCCTCGCGCTGGCCATGCGCGCCGATCATCACGTTGACGCCGGCCTTGGCCAGCTCGTTGGCCGTGCGCGCCACGCGCAGGATGTTGAAGTCCTCCTCGGGTGCGGTCTCGCGGCGGATGGCGCGCGGCTCCAGCACCGTGCGCGGCACGTAGCGGGTCAGCAGCGGATGCTTCCAGACCTCGGTGCGGGCGTACCAGTAATGCTCACCGTCCAGGCCGCCGTAGCCCACGTTCAGCGTCGGGTTGTAGCCCACCGCGTTCTGCGACCACAGTTGCTTGACGTCGTCCCACACCTCGGCCAGCGGCAGCGCGTGCTCCACGGTGGTGTGGCCATCCACCACCATGGCCATGTTCTGCTGGAACAGCGAGCCGCCCTCGGGCACCACCATGGTCTGGGTCTGCCGACCAGCCTCCAGCACCTGCTGGCGCTGGTCGCGGCGCGGCTGCTGGTAGCTCTTCACGCTGATGGCGCCCTCGGCCTTCTGGCGGTTCAGGTGGGTCAGCGCGTCGTCCACGCCGTTGATGACGGCGGTGATGGGCGTGCGGGCGCCGTAGAGGATGCTGCCGGTCGAGTAGATGCGCGGCGCGGTGATGAGGCCGGCCCGCTGCATCTCGGCCTGTGTGAAGACGGCGGCGTTGAGGTTGCTGGGGTCGTGCAGCGTCGTCACGCCAAAGGCCAGCGAGGCCAGGTTGACCCAGCTCTGCTGCGGGATCAGGCCGCCGTCGTGCATTGCGCCATGCCAGTGGCCGTCGATGAATCCCGGCACGATGGTCTTGCCGGTCGCGTCGATGCGCCTGGCATCGGCCGGAACGGCCACGTCCTTGCCGACGGCCGCGATGCGGTTGCCGTCGATGAGCACCGTGCCGCCCTCGATGACCTCGTCGCCCTTCATCGTCACGATGCGGGCGCCGGTGAGCGCGATCTTGCCTTGCGGCTTGTCGCTGGCCTGCTCGAAGCCGATCTTCTGGCTGGTGGCCTTGTCCTTGCCTTCGGCGCTGGCGGTGAACAGCTCGTCGCCCAGCGTGAAGTGCAGGCGCCGTGCATCGCCGCTCCAGTGCAGCGAATGGCCGGCGTTCACATCCAGCTGGCGCACCGGCAGCGCGTCCATCTTGGCGCCCACCGTGATGGCCTTGCCCGCCTGGCCCTGCACGTTGGGCAGCGGCGTGACGTAGGCATGGAAGCGTTCGACGAAGCCCAGCCAGCGGCCGTCGGGCGACACGCTGTACTCGCTGGCGAAGTCGCTGCGCGCCACCTCGGTCTCGCTGCGGTCGTGCAGGTTCAGGCGCACCAGCGAGAAGCGCTGGTCGACCTCGCTGGGGCTGCTCACCCGGGTGAAGAACAGCTCGTCGTTCTTCGCACCGAACTGCGGTGCGCTGCCGTCCTTGCTGATGCGCTCGGTCTTGCCCGAGCCGTCGGCGGCGGCCAGGTAGAGGCCCGTGTCCAGGCTGTGCCAGGGACTGGTCAGCGCGCCGCCCTTGATCTTGCGATAGACCAGCCGGCTGCCGTCGGGCGACAGGCGCGGCTCCAGGTATTTGCCCGGCTCCTTGATCAGCACGGTCTCGCGGCCGCTGGCCAGGTCAAGGCGGCGGATGGTCCCTTGCGTGTCGTCGCGCCAGGTGGCGTAGACGATGCTCCTGCCGTCCCGCGCCCAGTGCGGCGCGAACTCGAAGGCCTCGGACTGCCGGGTCAGCCGGCGGGGCTGGCCATCGGGCAAGTCCTTCAGGTACAGCGCGCCCAGCGCGGCGTAGACGACGCGCTTGCCATCGGGCGACACCTGGGCACCGCGCAGCTGGCGCACCGGGAAGCTGTCGGGCGCCACGGCATGGGCGTTGCGCAGCGGCTCACGCATTTCGCGGGTGTGCCTGACATGGAAGGGGATCTCGGCGGCCGTGCCCTTGAACGGGTTCACGCGCCAGATCCGGCCCTCGGCCCAGACGACGATCTCCTGGCTGTCGGGCATCCATGCGAAGCTGGGGTAGACGCCCCACATGGCCCAGATCTCCTGCAGGTCGCGCGACAGGCCGCTCCAGGCCGGGCGCTCGGCGCCGCTGGCCAGGTCCTTCAGGAACAGCGTGCTCTGGTTGCGCACGCGGCGCACGAAGGCCAGGTACTTGCCGTCCGGTGACGGCGTGGGCCGCACCGCGCCGCCCGGGCCTTGCACGAAGGGCTCGACCGAGCCGTCGGACAGGTCCTGGCGGAAGATCTTGTAGATCTCGCCGTTGCTGTCCTTGTTGTACTCGAACACGCGGCCGGGCGTCGTGTCCTGCGAGTAGTAGAGGTACTTGCCGTCTGGAGAAACTGCCGGCTCGCCCAGGTCCTTCTGCCAGTTGGGCTTCTCGTTGAGCTGCACGCCCTTATTCCTGGCCGCGTCGCCGTCCACATGGAACAGCCAGATCTCGCCCGAGCCGGCACTGCGCGTGCCGGTGTAGTGCTTGCGGGCCAGCAGGTAGTTGCCGCTGGGATGCCAGACCGGGTTGTTCAGCAGCCGGAAGTCTTCCTTCGTGACGGCGCGCGCGCCGCTGCCGTCCGCGTTCATGACCCACAGGTTGTCGCCGCCGCCGGCATCGCTGAGGAAGGCGATCCGCTTGCCGTCCGGCGAGAAGCGCGCCTGCTGCTCCCAGGCGATGGAATGCGTCAGCGGCTTGGCCTCGCCGCCGGTGATGGGCAGCGTGTAGAGGTCACCCAGCAGGTCGAACACCAGCGTCTTGCCGTCGGGGCTGACGTCCACGCTCATCCAGGTGCCGGTGCGCACGTCGATCTGGGCGGTCCTTGCAACGCCCGGGGGCGCGTTGACGTTCCAGGCCGCGGGCTTGGCGGCTTCCTGCGCATGGACAGCCAGGGCTGCGGCCAGCAGCAGGGCGGGGGCGGCGGTCTGAAGACGGAGCATGGAGAAGGTATTTGGAGTGACCAAAACCTTCGATGCTAACGAAGTCTGGCTTTCCCTCCGGTCGTCATGCCGTCTTCAGGGCCACAGCCACCAGACCAGCAGGCCGCCGAAAATCAGCCATTGCAGGCCGTAGTAAGCCAAACGGCTCTTCGCCTTGATGCGCTTGCCGAACAGGCGCACCTGCTGCACATAGGCGAACAGCTTGTTGATGCCGCCGGTGCGGTCGGTGTCCGAGTTGGGGGCGGATGCCGCACGGATCAGCGTGTGGCTGATGAAGCGGTTGAACCAGCGGGCCACCGGGTTGTTCAGCGGCCGCTCCACGTCGCAGAACAGGATGATGCGCATCTGGTCGGACTGGTTCTCGGCGTAGTGCAGATAGGTTTCGTCGAAGATGACGCCCTCGCCGTCGCGCCATGAATAGCGCTCCCCGTCCACCGAGATGTAGCAGCTGTCCGAGTTGGGCGTGACCAGGCCCAGGTGGTAGCGCACCGAACCGGCGAAGGGGTCGCGGTGCGTCACCAAGCGGCCGCCGGGTGGCAGGGCCGCGAACATCGCGGCCTTCACCGTCGGGATGCGTTGCAGCAGGCCGGTCGTGACGGGGCACAAGGCCTTGGCCGACGCATGGGCGTCGTCGTACCACTTCAGGTGGAAGCGCGTCCAGCCGGTCTTGAAGAAGCTGTTGAAGCCGGCGTCGTTGTACTTGTCGCTCTTCTTGATCTCGCCGGCCTCGGCCAGCTTGAAGGCCTCGGCGCGGATGTCCTGCCAGTGGTCCTGCAGCAGCTTCAGCTCCGGGAAGCCCGACACCGGCAGGTAGGGCTTGGCCGGCAGCTTGCTGAACATGTACATCAGGCAGTTGATGGGCGCCATGAAGGTGGAGTGGTCCATCAACTGGCGGAAGAAGCGCAGCCGCACCCGGCCGCGGAAATGCACGTAGACCGTGCTGGCGATGAAGATCGCGACGATGCCGAGTTTGATGTAGGGGATATCAGTCATTTGGCGTAGAAGTCCGGCTCGCCGGGCGGGCGGGACTTGAAGCGCTTGTGCAGCCAGAAGTACTGGTGCAATTGTCGGCGTGCCTGGGCTTCGATGACGGCGTTCATGCGCGTGGCATCGGCGACGGCGTCGTCGGTCGGGAAGTTGTCCAGTGGCGGCTCGATGACCAGCGTGTAGCCATCGGCCTCGCGCCGCGGGTAGCAGGGCAGCACCACGGCCTTGGCCACCGCCGCCATGCGCGAGAGGCCGGCGATGGTGGCGGCCGGCACGCCGAAGAAGGGCACGAAGACCGAATCACGGTGCCCGAAGTCCTGGTCGGGCAGGTAGTACAGCCGGTAGCCCTCCTTCAGCGCCCGCAGCGTCGGCCGGGTGCCCTGCTGGCGCGCGAAGATGATGCCGGTGCCGAAGCGCAGGCGCTTTGCGCGGAAGAAGGCGTCCAGCCACGGGTCCTTCTGCACCGAGTAGATGCTGACCACCGGCGTCTCCAGCGAGATGCGCAGGCCGGCCAGGTCCAGCCCGGTGAAGTGCGGCATCATCAGGATGACATTGCGGCCGTCCAGCGCGCGCAAGTGCTCCAGGCCTTCGATGCGCATCAGCCGCTTGAGCCGCTCGGGCGACGCGAACCAGCAGTAGCCGTACTCCAGCAACATCTGCACCATGGCCACGAAGTGCCGGCGCAGCAGCGCGCTGCGCGCAGCGGGCGTCCAGTCCGGCAGCACCAGCC
>JBKBVY010000382.1:0-545 GCA_046289335.1 Roseateles sp.
CGACGCCCTGCGCGCGGCCATCCCCAAAGAGCAGGACAGCGCCTTCGTCCAGCTGGCCTGGTTCCCGGTGAAGGCGGCGGCCAACTACAACCGGCTGCAGATCGCGACCGGCCGCAACCGCCTGTGGGCCGGCCAGGGGCGCATCGCCGCCAACGCCCAGGCCGACCTGGTCAAGACCCTGTTCGCGCGGGACGCCGAACTGACCCGCCTGCACGACGCCCTCAACGGCGGCAAGTGGCGTCACATGATGGACCAGACCCACATCGGCTACACCAGCTGGCAGCAGCCGGCGCAGAACATCAAGCCGGCCACCCATACCCTCGCGGCCGCCGCCGGCTGGGGCGTCGCGGTCGAGGGCGGCGGCGAGGCTCCGCCCGCGCTGGCGCGCTGGGGCGCGAACCGCCGGTGGATCGACGTGTTCAGCAAGGGCGCGCCGATCGCCGTCACGGCCGTCAGCGACGCCCCCTGGCTCACGGTGGCGACGGGCCCCGCCATCGCTTCCGGCGACGTGCTCCTGGAGGTCTCGGCCGACTGGCGCCAGGCCC
>JBKBVY010000383.1:0-542 GCA_046289335.1 Roseateles sp.
AGGAGCAGAGCGCCGGCATCGACGTGGTCAACGGTGCGGTCAGCACGCTGGACCAGATGACGCAGCAGAACGCCGCGCTGGTGGAGCAGAGCGCAGCCGCCGCGGAAAGCCTGAGGGACCAGGCCCACAGGCTCTCGGCCGTGGTGTCGACCTTCCGCGTCGGCTGAGCGCGTGAGCCAGGGGCGCGCGGCAGCCCGGCTGCGAGTGCTCTGTAACGACACATCCGGGCTAGTCCCGCCCCATAGCGCGCGCCGCTCGACAACTCGCTGACGTTCAAACTGCCCGCGGCGACGGCCGCGCCGCGCCGCTGGATGCGGCGGCGCTGGCGGCCTTGCTTGAGGACTGATCTGCACATCGCATCCAGCCAGCACGCATCGTCGTGGCGCGCGGCAAAAGCCGGCCCCAGCGCCATGCAGACCATGGCGGCGTCGCGCACCTGCGCGGGTCTGTCCACATCGTCAGCCTCTGCCCGCTTGACTGGCAGCCGCGACAATGCCCGCCATGCCGCACAAGGATGAGCCAAGCTGGATCGCCGGCGCCAC
>JBKBVY010000384.1:0-540 GCA_046289335.1 Roseateles sp.
GGCAGCAGTACACGTGCTGCCGCCGGCGTGGCGCTTACCTCTACTCGATCCCCTGATTCAAAGGCAAACCATGAAAGCACCAACAACTCGCTTGCTGCCTGCTGCTGCCCTGGCCGTGCTGCTGCTCATGCAGCTGGGCGCAGCGTCTTCTGCCCACGCTCAGGCTGTGACCTCATCCGGTCTCTACTACCGCATGGGTGGCGGGGCTCCCACAGGCGGTGCCCCTCACAAAAATGCCCTGGCCACACAGCTGAGCGCTGGAATTCGCACCAACTATTCCTGCGGCAAGTTCGATGTGGGCGCGTCCTGGTCAACCTTGATGAACGGCATCAAAAACCTGGGTGCGACGGTGACAGGCGCCGTACAGGCAGGCATAGCTGCACTGCCGCTGTATGCGCTGCAGCGCGCCCAACCTGGTCTGTACCAACTGTTCCAAAACTTCAGCCAAAAGGCCGATGTGCTGGTCTCCGCATCTCTCAAAAGCTGCGAAGACATGGAGGCCATGATCAAGACCGGCAAGGACCCTTACGAGGAGTACGT
>JBKBVY010000050.1:0-16310 GCA_046289335.1 Roseateles sp.
GCTGGCCGTGCTGTTGCGCCGCCGGCTGTTGGCGGTGGGGCCGCTGCTGACTTCCACCCGCTCCAGGCGATTGCCGCCGCCGGCGGGCGCGGGCGCAGGGGCCGGGGTCTTGGCGGCAGGCTCGCTGGGGGTGTCGGCAGGCTTGGGGGCGGGCTGGGCCGCGGCCAGGCTGGAGGCACCCAGCAGGGCGAGTGGAAGGAGCAGGCGTTGCATGGCGCGGATTCTGGGTCGCACCCCCTGGCAAGCCCATGGCGAAACGCTCACGCCGGTGAGCGTAAGGCCCCGCGAAACCTAGTTTTGCAAGGCTTTACAAGGCTTTGCCGGCGCCGCTCTTGGCAAGCGGCGCGCCATGGTCCAGGCGCGCCGCTTGCCATGCGTCAGAAGCGCCAGCCCAGGCCCACGCTGGCCAGCACCGGATTGACCTTGAACTTGCCGGCCGACGCGCTGTTGGAATAGACGGTGGTGTCCAGCGCGACCTTCTTCAGGTCGAAGTTCAGGTAGGTGCCCTTGGTGAGTTCCACGTCGGCGCCGATCTGCCAGGCCAGGCCCACGCTGTTGTGCTTGATGCCGGGCTTGAGTGCCGCTTGCACGGCCGGCGCGAAATTGACCGACGAGAAGTTGGTGTAGTTCAGGCCCGCGCCCACATAGGGCCGCACGCTGCCGCTGGGGTTGAAGTGGTACTGCAGCGTCAGCGTGGGCGGCAGGTGCTTGAGCGAACCGATCTCGGCGCCGTTGGAATAGAGCTTGTGCTTCTGCGGGTAGGTCAGGATCAGCTCGGCCGCGAGGTTGGGCGCGAAGAAGTAGCTGATGTCGAGCTCGGGGAAGGTCTTGTTGTTGACCGACAGACCCAGGCCCGTGCTGTCCTTGTTGGCCGAGTCCAGGTGCAGCGCGCGCACGCGCACCAGCCACGGGCCCTCCTGGGCCTGGGCCAGCAGCGGTGCGCCCAGCGCGGCGGCGAGGGTGGCGAGGGTCGTGATCTTCTTGAACATCAATGGCTCCTGTGGATGGGGCGTGCCCCGATGGAAGCCATTGCACGCGCAGCCGCCGCGCGGCGATTTGACGCAACGCAACATGACCCGGCTGGTGCGGCCGCGCGGCGGGCCGCTTTGCATTGCGTCAAGAAAGTGCGGGATGCCTGCGTCGTGGCCGCAACACCCGCGCAGGCGTTCAGCCGCCCAGGCCCAGCCGCTTGCAGAGCTCCAGCGTCAGTCCGCTCTGGTTCAGCGTGTAGAAGTGGATGCCGGGCGCGCCGCCCTGGATCAGGCGCTCGCACAGCCGGGCGACCACGTCCAGCCCGAAGGCGCGTATGCTGGCCGCGTCGTCCATGAAGCCTTCCATCTTCATCTGCACCCAGCGCGGGATCTCGATGCCGTCGCGCTGCGCGAACTGGGCGATGCGGCCGTAGTTGTGGAAGGGCATGATGCCCGGCACGATGGGCTGCGTGACGCCCAGGCGGCGGGCCTCGTCGACGAAGTGGAAGTAGGCGTCGGCGTTGAAGAAGAACTGCGTGATGGCGCCGTCCGCGCCGGCGCGCATCTTGTCGGCGAAGTGCTGCAGGTCGCGCGCGGCGTAGCGCTGCTGCGGATGCACCTCGGGGTAGGCGGCCACCTCGATGTGCCAGTCGGCGCCTTGCGTCTCGCGGATGAAGCGCACCAGCTCGGACGCATAGCGGAACTCGCCCGCCGTGGCCGTGCCGCTGGGCAGGTCGCCGCGCAGCGCGACGACGCGGTGGATGTTCTGCGCGCGGTAGGTCGCCAGGATCTCGGCGATGTTTTCGCGCGTGGAGCCCACGCAGCTCAGGTGCGGCGCGGCCTCGAAGCCGGCGCCGGCGATGTCCATCACGGCCGACAGCGTCTTCTCGCGCGTGGAGCCGCCGGCCCCGTAGGTGACGCTGAAGTACTGGGGCTTGAGCGCACCCAGCTCTTGAACGACGGTCTTGAGCTTCTCGACGCCGACGGGCGTGTTCGGGGGAAAGAATTCGAAGGAAACAGGGGTGCTCATCGGGAGGCCCACAAGAAGAATTCGCGGTTGCCATCACCGCCGGTGATGGGGCTGTCGAAATAGTCCAGCACCTTGAGGCCCAGGGCCGTGCAGGCCAGGCGCACGCGGGCTTCCAGTCGCGGGTAGTCGGCCTCGTCCTTGACGAGCCCGCCCTTGCCCAGGGCTTGTGGCCCCAGCTCGAACTGCGGCTTGATGAGCACGAGCAGGTGGCCGTGCACTTCCAGCCAGGGCAGCAGCTCAGGCAGGCTGCCGACCATGGAGATGAAACTCAGGTCGCCCACGACGACCGTGAAGCCGCCGGTGGGCGTGTGCGGGCGCAGCGCATCCAGCTCGCGCACGTGCACGCCTTCCAGCGCCGTCACGCGCGGCTCGGCGCGCAGCCGCTCATGCAGCTGGCCATGGCCCACGTCCACGCCCACCACGTGCCGGGCGCCATGGGCCAGCAGGCAGTCGGTGAAGCCGCCGGTGCTCTGGCCCACGTCCAGCGCGATATGGCCCGCCACGTCCAGGCCGGTGCGCTTGAGCGCGCCTTCCAGCTTGAGCCCGCCGCGCGACACATAGCGCAGCTCCGCGTCGTCGGTGACGCGCAGCTGGGCGGTCTCGGGCAGGTCCTCGCCGGCCTTCTTCAGCCGCGCCCAGCCGGTGGGCGAGGCCCATTCGGCCGCGCCCTGGCTGATCAGGCGCTGCGCCACCGAGCGGGTCGGCGCCAGGCCCTGTGCGACGAGTAGCTGGTCAGCGCGCATGGATCAGTAGCGATACGTGTCCGGCTTGTACGGGCCGGCCTTGTCCACGCCGATGTAGGCGGCCTGCTCGTCGGTCAGCTCGGTCAGCTGCGCGTTCAGCGTCGTCAGCTGCAGGCGGGCGACCTTCTCGTCCAGGTGCTTGGGCAGCACATAGACCTCGCCGACCTTGTACTTGTCCTGGTGCGCGTACAGCTCGATCTGGGCGATGGTCTGGTTGGCGAACGAGGAGCTCATCACATAGCTGGGGTGGCCCGTGCCGCAGCCCAGGTTCACCAGGCGGCCCTTGGCCAGCAGGATGATGCGCTTGCCGTCCGGGAAGATGACATGGTCGACCTGGGGCTTGATCTCCTCGAAGCGGCACTGCGCTTCCAGCGCGGCGACATCGATCTCGTTGTCGAAGTGGCCGATGTTGCAGACGATGCTGTTTTCCTTCATCGCCGCCATGTGGGTGTAGGTGATGACGTTCTTGTTGCCGGTGGCGGTGACGAAGATGTCGGCCTTGTCGGCGGCGTACTCCATGGTCACGACGCGGTAGCCCTCCATCGCGGCCTGCAGCGCGCAGATGGGATCGACCTCGGTCACCCAGACCTGGGCCGACAGCGCGCGCAGCGCCTGGGCCGAGCCCTTGCCCACGTCGCCATAGCCGGCCACGACGGCGATCTTGCCGGCCACCATCACGTCGGTGGCGCGCTTGATGCCGTCCACCAGCGATTCGCGGCAGCCGTAGAGGTTGTCGAACTTGCTCTTGGTGACGGAGTCGTTCACGTTGATGGCGCGGAACAGCAGCGCGCCCTTGGCGGCCATTTCCTTCAGGCGGTGCACGCCGGTGGTGGTCTCTTCCGTCACGCCGATGATCTCGGCGCTCTTGCGGGTGTACCAGGTCGGGTCTTCCGCCACCTTCTTCCTGATGGCGGCGAACAGGATGCGCTCTTCCTCGCTGCCCGGGTTGGCCAGCACGGACAAATCCTTCTCGGCCTTCTGGCCCAGGTGCATCAGCAGCGTCGCGTCGCCGCCGTCGTCCAGGATCATGTTGGGGCCTTCACCGGCCTCACCCTTGGCGCCGAACTCGAAGATGCGGTGGGTGTAGTCCCAGTAGTCCTCCAGCGTCTCGCCCTTGTAGGCGAACACCGGCGTGCCCACGGCGGCCAGCGCGGCGGCGGCATGGTCCTGCGTCGAGAAGATGTTGCAGCTGGCCCAGCGCACCTGCGCGCCCAGCGCCTGCAGCGTCTCCACCAGCACGGCGGTCTGGATGGTCATGTGCAGCGAGCCGGCGATGCGGGCGCCCTTGAGCGGCTGCGATGCGGCGTACTCGCGCCGGATGGCCATCAGCGCCGGCATCTCGTGCTCGGCGATCTTGATTTCCTTGCGGCCCCAGTCGGCCAGCGACAGGTCCTTGACGATGTGGGCGGGGAGATTGGCGGTCATGTCGGCTCCTTCAGTGCATGAAGCCGCGGACCCGGGCGGGGGAGATCAGGACTCACCCCGACCCCAGGTCAGCGGGTGAGCGCGGTTGCAGGGGTGGAACTCCGAGCCTGGCCTCAAAAGGTGCTGAGGTTGCAACGCTCCTCGGAAGCCCGGCATTCTAGGCGCGGCCCGCCTCGGCCGTGCAGGCATACGGGCATGCCGGCGCCACCGCTGCGGCATTTGACTCAGCAGCGGGCGCCGAGGAAGTCCGCCAGCCGCTGCAATTCCTCGTCCAGTGCCGTGCGGTAGGCCGCCTCGCGTGGCGCGCGGCCCGCCACATAGCCGCAGTCCACCTGCAGCCGGCCGGCCTTGACGGCGGCATTGGCCCAGCCGATGACCTGGTCGCGCCACAGCAGCGGCAGCGCGTAATGCCCCCGCACGCGCTGGGCCGCGGGCGTGTAGGCCTCGAAGCGGTAGGCCCAGCCCCACAGCTGCTCGAAGCGGCGGCGGTCCCACACCACCGGGTCGAAGGGCGCCAGCAGCCGCACCTGCGACGCGATGCGCCAGCCGCGCGTCGGGTTCTCGTCGGCCGGCCAGTACCAGTCGACGCCGTCCACGCGCGCATGGGCCAGGCGCGCCTTGGCACGGGCGAAGGTGGTGCGACGCAAGTCCCGCCACTGGTGGGCGGCGCCGGCCAGCATGCTGATCAGCGTGGACAGGCTGCCGGCGGGCAGCGGGGCGTACTTCTGCACCAGCGCGTCTGCCATTGCGTCCATGGCGGCCTGCGGGTCCGGGTGCGGCTGCCAGGGCGCCGCCAGGCGGTACACGCGCGTGCCGTTGTCGCGGCGCACGACGTCCAGGTGGCCGCGGTAGTGCAGGCCGTCCAGCAGCTCGGTGGACAGGCGGCTGTTGCCGCCGAACCAGTTCTTTACCGCGCCATGGCCCAGCGCGGCATCGACGTCGGCCGGATGGGCCTCGCCCAGCCGCTCCACCTCGGCCAGCACCGCATGGGCCAGCTGCCAGCGCGGCTGGTCCCAGGCCCTGCGCGCGGCGCGCGGATGCATCAGCGCGCGCAGCTCGGGCGTGACGAAGCCGTAGTTGATGAAGAAATCCTCCTGCAGCGGCAGGCGCGGATAGCGCCGCTCCAGGTCGCCGGCGCGGTAGCCCTTGACGCGGTGGCGCAGCGTCAGGTCCTGCGCGCGGGCCGGCGCGCGCAGCGGGTCGGCCTGCACGAAGCCGCCCAGCCGCTGCACGGCCGTCATCAGCGTGGTGGGGGCGAACAGGCTGCGCGCGACGGCATGGCGGCGCAGCGCGCCCAGGTCAAGCGGCGCCGGCATCAGGGGGCTGGGCTTGCTTGCGGGCGTACATGTCGGCGTCGGCGTGCTTGAGCAGGCTCTCGGTGTCCTGGCCGTCGTCGGGGAACAGCGCGATGCCGAAGCTGGCGCCGGGGCGGTGCTCGGGCGCGATGTTGGCCAGGCACTGCAGCGGCTGGGCCATGGTCTGCTCCAGATGACGGCGTGCGGCCTCGGCGTCGCTGCGGCTCCCGACGGACTCCAGCAGCAGCACGAACTCGTCACCCGCATAGCGCGCCACGATGTCGCCCGCGCGCACGCCGGCGCGCAGCCGCTCGCCGATCTCCTTCAGCGCCGCATCGCCGCTGGCGTGGCCGAAGCGGTCGTTGATGTCCTTGAAGCGGTCGAAGTCGACGAACATGATGGCGAACGGCCCCTGGTCGCTGCGGCGGCGCTGCTGCAGGATGCGGTCCTCGATGCGGCGCAGGATGGCGCTGCGGTTGGACAGGCCGGTGAGCTGGTCGGTCAGCAGCCGGCGCTGCATGTCGGCGAAGCTGCGGGCCAGCTCGCCCAGCTCGTCGTTGCGGCGCACCTCGGGCGGCTCGTCCAGCACGCCGTCGCCCACGCGCCGGGCGGCGTCGGCCAGCTGGCGCAGCTCGCGCGTGACGATGCCCTGCACCGCCCAGCCCAGGGCCACCACCACCAGCGTGGCGAGCGCGGCGATCCAGCCCGCGTGCGCAAAGCTGCGCTGCACGCCGGCGAGGAAGTCGCTGCGCGGCGCGGCGGCGATGACCAGCCAGTCCAGCCCCAGCGCGGGCGCCAGCCGCACATAGCCCACCTGCACGGCGCGGCCATCCAGGCCGTCGAAGCCAAAGGTCTGCGGCGCCGTGCCCAGCGCCTGCGCCTCGCCCTGGCGATGCTGGCTGACGGCCCGGAAGGCGCCGGCGACGAGCGCGTCCGGGCTCTCGCGCGCGTTCAGCCGCTGCAGCTCGCCCACGGTCGGCGTCTGCAGGTGCGGGCCGCGCGAGACGCCCACCAGCCGGCCATCGGCCTCCACCACCATGGCCACGGCGTTCTCGCTGAGCGCCAGCCGGCCCAGCAGCGCGTTGAGCTGCTTGAGCGGCAGGTCGGTGGCGCCCACGCCCTCGGGTTCGCCGACATCGTTGCCCAGCCGCTTGGTGCGGGTGAGGATGAGGTCACGGGTCTTGAAGTCCATGTAGACCGGCGTCCAGGCCAGCGGCGCGGGGCGGGTCATGGCGGCCTGGTACCAGGGCCGCTCGCGGGGATCGAAGATCCGGTCCTCCACCACCGGCGAGCGCAGCGGCCCGTCGATGCCGCTGAGCCGGTGGATGGTGCGCGGCCCGCTGTCGGCCGTGCGCAGCCGCAGCTCGGCTTCCTGCTCGGAGAAGCGCCACAGGCCGATGAAGTGGCCGCGGCGGTCGCCGTAGTAGACGTAGTTGTTGGGGTCGCGGTGGATGGAGGTCGCCAGCCAGAAGCGCTCGCGCAGCGTGGCCAGCTCGGCCTGCAGGTCGCCGGGCGCCGGGCGGCCGGTGGGGAAAGCGGCCTCCAGCACGCTGTCGGCGCCGCCCACCTGGCGCTCCAGCGTGGCGGCGACGCGCTGCACCGCCTCGGACAGCAACTGGGCCGACAGCGTGTCCACCGCCTCCCGGCCGGCGCGCCAGGACAGCCCGGCCAGCAGCAGCGCCAGCGCCACCACCAGCACCGCATAGGGCAGGGTCAGCAACTGGCGCAGGCTCAGGCGATCGGTCAGCCTTGTCCGCAAGAGAACTCCGGGGCAAGAGGGTGTGTAGCGGTGCAGGTTAGCAGCGACCCGGGGGTCTGCGCCCGTGCCGAGCGGCACCCGGATGGGGTGCGCGCGGCCCGGCACTAGAATTCAAGGTTGCTTTGCAGCGGCGTGTGCCGCAGCTTCACCGCAGGAATTCAACGTGTTCATTTCCAACGCCTACGCCCAGGCCGCCCCGGCCGCCGCTTCCCCCGAGTCCGGCCTCCTCGGCATGCTGCCGCTGGTGCTGATGTTCGTGGTGCTCTATTTCGTCATGATCCGGCCGCAGATGAAGCGCCAGAAGGAGCACAAGGCCATGATCGAGGCGCTGGCCAAGGGCGACGAGGTCGTCACGGCCGGCGGCATCGTCGGCAAGGTCAGCAAGCTGGGCGACAACTTCATCCACCTGGAAGTGGCCAGCGGCGTCGAGCTGCAGATCCAGCGCAGCGCCATCTCGCAGGTTCTCCCCAAGGGCAGCGTCAAGGCCGCTTGAACCTGGCTGGTCCGGCGCCATCTCCGGCCCTCGCCGCGCGCGGCGCCGACAAGGAAGTCATCCATGAACCGCTATCCGCTTTGGAAGTACGCGATCCTGCTCGTCGCGCTGCTGATCAGTTCGCTGTACGCCCTGCCCAACCTGTTCGGTGAGGCGCCTGCGGTGCAGGTGTCCAGCGCCAAGGTCACCGTCAAGGTGGACCAGGCGCTGACCGGCCGCATCGAGGCGGCGCTGCAGCAGGCCGGCATCAAGGCGGACTACGTCCAGTTCGACGGCAGCTCCATCAAGGCCCGCTTCGGCGACACCGACACGCAGATCAAGGCCAAGGACGCCATCAGCAAGGCGCTGAACACCGATCCGGCCGACCCCGCCTACATCGTGGCGCTGAACCTGCTGTCGCGCTCGCCGCAGTGGCTGGCTGCGCTGCATGCCAACCCCATGTACCTGGGCCTGGACCTGCGCGGCGGCGTGCACTTCCTGCTGCAGGTCGACATGAAGGCGGCCCTCACCAAGAAGGCCGAGGCGTTGACCGGCGATGTGCGCAGCATGCTGCGCGAGAAGAACATCCGCCACGCCGGCATCAGCCGCGACGGCAACACGGTGCTGGTCAACTTCCGCGATGCCGCGCAGCGCCAGGCGGCGCTGGAGGTGCTGAAGGGCCAACTGCCCGACATCGTCTGGGCGCTGCAGGGCGAGGGCAGCGAGCTGCGCCTGGCCGGCAGCCTGTCGCCCAAGGCCCAGGTGGCCACGCAGGAGGCGGCGCTCAAGCAGAACATCACCACGCTGCACAACCGCGTCAACGAGCTGGGCGTGGCCGAGCCCATCATTCAGCAGCAGGGCCTGGACCGCGTGGTCGTGCAGCTGCCGGGCGTGCAGGACACGGCCAAGGCCAAGGACATCATCGGCCGCACCGCCACGCTGGAGCTGCGCATGGTGGACGACAGCGCCGAGGCCCAGGAGGCGCTGCGCGGCAATGGCCCCGTGCCCTTCGGCACCGAGCGCTTCATCGACCGCCGCTTCGGCCCCATCATCGTCAAGCGCCAGGTCATCCTGACCGGCGACAGCCTGACCGACGCTCAGTCCGGCTTCGACGACAAGCAGCAGCCGGCCGTGCATCTGACCGTGGATGCCAAGGGCGCCCGCATCATGAAGGAGGTCTCGCGCGAGAACATCGGCAAGCGCATGGCCATCCTGATTTTCGAGAAGGGCAAGGGCGAGGTCGTCACGGCGCCGTCCATCAACGGTGAGCTGGGCAGCCGCTTCCAGATCTCCGGTGCCATGACCACGCAGGAAGCCGCCGACACGGCGCTGCTGCTGCGCGCCGGCTCGCTGGCCGCGCCGATGGAGATCATCGAAGAGCGCACCATCGGCCCGAGCCTCGGCAAGGAGAACATCGAGAAGGGCATCGCCAGCGTGACCTGGGGCTTTGTCGCGGTGGCCGCCTTCATGTGCGTCTACTACATGCTGTTCGGCGTGTTCTCGTCGCTGGCGCTGGGCTTCAACGTGCTGCTGCTGGTGGCCGCGCTGTCGATGATGCAGGCCACGCTGAGCCTGCCCGGCATCGCCGCCATGGCGCTGGCGCTGGGCATGGCCATCGACTCCAACGTGCTGATCAACGAGCGCATCCGCGAGGAGCTGCGCGCCGGCGTGGCGCCGCAGCAGGCCATCCACCTCGGCTACGAACGTGCCTGGGCCACCATCCTGGACTCCAACGTGACGACGCTGATCGCCGGCGTCGCGCTGCTGGTGTTCGGCTCCGGCCCCATCAAGGGCTTCGCGGTCGTGCACTGCCTGGGCATCCTGACGTCCATGTTCTCGTCCGTCGTGTTCTCGCGCGGCCTGGTGAACCTCTGGTACGGCCGCAAGAAGAAGCTCAAGAGCGTGTCCATCGGTCAGGTCTGGAAGCCCCAGGCCGATGCCGCCGCCTCCACCGACGACGCTGCCGCGAAGGCCTGAGGAAACGCCATGGAACTCTTCCGCATCAAACGGGACATCCCGTTCATGAAGCACGCGTTGGTCCTCAACGCCGTCAGCTTCATCACCTTTGCCGCTGCCGTGTTCTTCCTGGTCACGCGCGGCCTGCATTTCTCCATCGAGTTCACCGGCGGCACCGTCATCGAGGTCGAGTACGCGCAGGCGGCCGACGTCCAGAAGACCCGCCACGCCGTCGAGGCCATGGGCTTCGGCGAGGTGCAGGTGCAGAACTTCGGCTCCTCGCGCGACGTGATGATCCGCCTGCCCGTGCGCGGGGATGTCAAGCAGACCGAGCTGGTCGACAAGGTCTTCGGCGAGCTCTGCAAGGCCGAGGCCGGCACCGTCAGCCAGCGGCAGCAGGTCACGCCGCAGGGCGAGCAGGTCAGCAAGCAGGTCTGCGCCAAGGCCGATGGCGCCGAGCCCGTCAAGCTGTCGCGCTCCGAGGTGGTGGGCCCCGCGGTCGGCGCCGAGCTGGCCCAGGATGCCGCCAAGGCGCTGGCCATGACGGTGGTGGGCATCATGATCTACCTGGCCATCCGCTTCGAATGGAAGTTCGCGGTCGCCGGCATCATCGCCAACCTGCACGACGTGGTCATCATCCTGGGCTTCTTCGCCTTCTTCCAGTGGGAGTTCTCGCTGGCGGTGCTGGCGGCCATCCTGGCGGTGCTGGGCTACTCGGTGAACGAGTCCGTCGTCATCTTCGACCGGGTGCGCGAGGCCTTCCGCAAGTACCGCAAGCTCAACACGCACGAGGTCATCGACCACGCCATCACGTCGACGATGAGCCGCACCATCATCACCCACGGCTCCACGCAGCTGATGGTGTTGTCCATGCTGCTGTTCGGCGGCCCGACGCTGCACTACTTCGCCGTGGCGCTGACCATCGGCATCCTGTTCGGCATCTACTCGTCGGTGTTCGTTGCGGCGGCCATCGCGATGTGGCTGGGCGTCAAGCGCGAAGACCTGGTCAAGACCACGGCCAACCGGGACGACCCCAACGACCCGAACGCCGGGGCCGTCGTGTAGAGTGACCCAGACCCCGGAACCACACCGCGCAGCCATCACGCCCCCATGAGCGCCGCCCGCAACCAGGCCCTGGCCACGCAGGCACGGCGCGTCTACCTTGAGGCCTTGGTGCGCGGCATGACGCCGCTGGTGGCGGCCGTCGGCCAGGGCGCTGCCAACCTGTTGCTGCAAGGGGCTTCGCATGCCGTCATGCAGGCCCGGCGCGATGCCGTGCAGGCCTGGCAGCGGCTGGGGCCCAACTGGCAGATGGCGGTCGTCGGCGCACTGCGCCATGCGGCCCAGCACGGTCTGTCCGACAGCGGTCGCGAGCACGAGCCCACCGTGCCGGCCCAGTCGCAGAAGATGAGCCTGGTGGACGACCAGACCATCGAGCGCGAGATCACCAGCTCGCGGCTGGCGCTGGTCATGATGGACCGCGCCACCTGGGAGTTCACCGACCTGCGTACCCGCATGCAGGCGCTGGAAGCCCATGACGATCTCGCGCCGCTGGACTTGCTGCGCGCCCATGTCGTGGCCCGCATCGCGCTGGACGCCTGGAGCCGGGTGGGCCTGGACGCCAACATCTGGCAGCTGCTGCACCACGAGTTGCACGAGGAGTTCGCCCAGCTCATCAGCGAGGCCTACCACGAGACCAACCGCTGGCTGATCGCGCAGAAGGTGCTGCCCGAGGTGGACCTGCGGCCCTTCATCCGTCGCACCGCCCAGGCTGCGGTGGCGGCCAGCGCGGCAGCGGCCGGGTCTGCGATGCCGGCCGCACCGGCGGTGCCCGTGGCTGCGCAGCCCTCGGGCCTGGCGCCGCTGTCCTCGGCTTCCGGCAGCGGCGAGCCGCCGCGCAGCCGCGCCAGCAGCCAGGCCGACGAGGTCATGGCGCAGTTGCAGCGCGTGTTGGCCCGCAATGTGCCGGGCTTCCCCGTCACCAAGAGCCAGGTGGCGGCCCGCCCCGGGCCCGGCAAGCCCAGCCTGGCTGGCCTGGGCGCCGAGACCGCGCCGGGAGTGCCGGGCGTGCGGCCGTCGCTGGCGGATGCACCGTCCGCCGGCGCAACTGCCGCGCCGGCGCCCACGCCGCGCCTGCTGGGCGCGATCAAGCATGCGCAGGAGTCGCTGCAGCGCCGTGCCGGCGCCCCGGCGGGCGAGGCCGCGCCGCAGAGCGCGCCGCGCCAGCTCGAAGAGATCGGCGCCCGCAACCAGGCGTTCAAGCAGGTCCTGAAGCAGGCCGCCAGCACGCCGGCCGAGCGCGCCACGATCGAGATCGTGGCCATGATGTTCCAGAGCATCCTGACCGAGGAGCGCATCCCGGCCTCGGTGCGCGTCTGGTTTGCGCGGCTGCAGATGCCGGTGCTGCGCGTGGCGGTCAGCGAGCCCGACTTCTTCGCCGCCGCCGACCATCCGGCCCGCCGCCTCATCGACCGCATGGGCGCCTGCGTGATGGGCTTCAACACCGCGCAGAGCAGCGGCCCCGGCGCCGAGCGCGCCAGCAACGATGCGCTGGAGCGCGAGATCAAGCGCGTGGTGCAGGTCGTCGAGGCCTATCCCGACACCGGCCGGCGCGTCTTTGCCACCGTGCTGACCGAGTTCGAGAAGTTTCTCGACCACTACTTCGAGAACGAGAACCAGGCCTCCAGGCGCGGCGTGTCGCTGGCCCAGCAGGTCGAGCAGCGCGAGACGCTGGCCATCCAGTACACCATCGAGCTGCGCAAGATGCTGTCCGAGGTGCCGGTGCAGGACGGCGTGCGCGACTTCCTGTTCCACGTCTGGGCCGACGTGCTGGCCGTCACGGCCGTGCGCTCGGGCGCCCAGGCCGATGTCACCAAGGCCATGAAGCGCGCCGCGGCCGACCTGATCTGGTCAGCCAGCGCCAAGTCGTCGCGCGAGGAGCGGGCCGAGGTCATACGCCGGCTGCCGTCGCTGCTCAAGACGCTGCGCGACGGCATGAGCCATGCGGGCCTGCCCATCGAGAAGCAGGACGAGCATGTGCGCCAGCTCAACAACGCGCTGGCCGCGGCCTTCACCGCCAAGACGGCCGCCATCCCGCGCGAGCGCCTGGACGAACTGATGGACCAGCTGGAGACGCTGGAGGCCATGCTGCCCGAGGACATCGAGGGCGAGAGCCATGTCGACGAGATGCTGGTGCGCGACCTGTCGGGCCACGAGTCCGACGGCATGGAGGTGGTGGCCGAAGGCGGCTCGGCGCCCACGCCGGCCATGGTGGCCTGGGCCCGCGAGCTGCAGGTGGGCGGCTGGTTCATGCTGGACTACCGCGGCCGCAACGAGCAGGTGCAGCTGGCCTGGCGCGGCCTGCGCAAGCAGCTGGCGCTGTTCGTCACGCCCAAGGGCCGCGGCGTGCTGTTCTCGCTGAACCGCATGGCCGCCTTCCTGCAGGCCGGCCTGTTGCTGCCGGCCCAGGACGAGGCGCTGACCGTGCTGGCCACGCGCAAGGCGCTGGCCAAGCTGGACGCCGATCCGGGGCAACTTCTCAAGTAATTGCGGGTCAGACCAGGGCGCGAAGCGCAGGGCTCTGACCCCAACTGATCCAGAAATTGAAAACGGCGCTCAAGGCGCCGTTTTTGTTCGTCGACCCGTGCGGCTCAATGGATCAGCCGGTCTTCCGGCGCGACGAACAACTCGTCCAGGATCAGCGCATCCGGCTCCTCGCCCAGGCTCCAGAACACCATCAGCACAATGATCTTCAGGTCTTCCAGGTCCATGGTGTTGCCGCCGATGGCCATCGCGCGGTCGATGACCATCTCGCGCATGGGGCCGGGCAGCACGCCGGCCGATTCCAGGAAGCTGATGAAGCCGATGGAGGCCTCGCCCAGGTGCTCCACCTCGGCGGCGGAGTAGACCCGCAGCGCATGTTCGCTCTGCTCGCCGTGGTAGGCCTCGCCGGCCGCTGCCAGGCCGTCCAGCCAGCTCAGCGCTTCCTGGATCTCGTCGTTCTCGAAGCCCACCGCGGTCAGCTTGCGCGCCAGCTGTGCATGGTCCGGGCAGGCGTCCGGGCGCCAGTAGGTCTCGTAGAGATAAACCAGGACATCGAACATGGTGAGCCGATGATAGCCCAGCGTTTCGGGCGACCCGGGCGCGAATAACCCCGGGGATGGGGCGCTGATGTCGGACGGTAAGCTCGTCAGCCCTGCCGGCGGCGCTGGTACAGCTGGCCTGCCAGCCGGGCCACCTGGCCGTCCAGTTCCAGCTCCAGCAGCGCCGCGCTCAGCTCGGCGGCCGGCCAGCCGCAGCGGGCCATCAAGGCGTCCAGGCTGACCGGGTCGAAGCCCATGGCGTCCAGCAGCGCCTGCTGCTCGTGCGGCGTCTCGGCGATCTGGGGCGCGGCGGCCGGCACCTGTCCGGACAGCTCCTCCAGCACGTCGGCGGCGGACTCCACCAGCTTGGCGCCCTGGCGGATCAGCGCATGGCAGCCGCGCGACTGCGGCGAATGGATGGAGCCGGGGATGGCGAACACCTCCCGGCCCGCCTCCACCGCCTGCCGCGCCGTGATCAGCGATCCCGACTGCACGGCCGCCTCCACGACCAGGCAACCCTGGCTCAGCCCCGCGATGATGCGGTTGCGCTTGGGGAAGTTGGCCTGCAGCACCGGCATGCCCAGCGCGTACTCGCTGAGCATCAGGCCGCCGCCGGCCAGCAGGCGTGCGGCCAGTCCGGCGTTGCGGCGTGGGTAGACCGTAGGTACGGTCAACTACTCGACCGGTGCGCGTGCGGCCAGTCCGGCGTTGCGGCGTGGGTAGACCTGATCCAGCCCGGTGCCCACGACGGCGATCGTGCCACCCTGCGCGTCCAGCGCGCCCTCGTGGGCGGCGGCGTCCACGCCCAGCGCCAGGCCCGACACGATGGTGTAGCCCTCGCGGGCCAGCGCCCGCGAGAAGGCGCGTGCGTTGTCAGCGCCCTGGGCGGTGGGGTTGCGGCTGCCCACCACGGCCAGGCAGGGCGTGGCGAGCAGCTCACGCCGGCCTTGCAGCCACAGCAGCAGCGGCGGATCGGCGGTGGCGAGCAGCTGCGGCGGGTAGTCCGCGTCGCCCAGCGCCAGCAGCGCGTGGCCGTCCTGCGCTAGCCAGTCCTGGGCCTTGGCGATCAGCTCGGTCAGGTGCTCGGGCGGCTGGTTGAAGGCCTCGCGCTGCCGGGGCGGCAGCGCCTGGTCCAGCGCGGCGGCGGGCAGCTCGAACACGGCCTCGGCGGAGCCCGCCATGGCCAGCAGCCGCCGCGCGGCCGCCGGACCGACGCTCTCCGTCAGCCGCAGCCAGGCGGCCAGCTCGGCCGGGGCCATCAGGGTTGCGTGAAGCGGTCGCCGGGTTTCACCGGCTCTTTCACGGAAATGATCAAGGCGTAGGACACCCGCTCGTAGACCTCGAAGACGAACAGCACGCCATGGCGCTCGTCGGGCAGCTTGATGGCCTGGGGACGCTCGGCGGTCTTGTCCATCACGCGTTCGCCGTCGCGCCACAGCGCGAACACATGGCCGCGCTCGACGCCGTCGCGCTTGCCGCGGTTCAGCGCGACGATCTGGTTCTGGCCGGCGTTCAGCGCGTCGCCGTAGACCGATGCGATCTGGCCCGCCATGGGCTTGTCGGGCGCGTGCGGCACATAGCGATCCAGGTTGCGCTGCGGCGCGGGCGCGAGGCGGTCGCCGATGCCCACCTCCTGCTTGACCTGCTTGATCTGCAGCGTGGCCGGCACGATCTCGGTCTTGCCGTCGGGCAGGCGTCGGTCCTCGCCCGCGCGGATCAGGTCGGCGGTGCCGACATAGGGTGCCTCGTAGCCCAGGATCTCCTTCGTCACCGGGTCGCGCAGCGGCCGGGCGTTGCGGAAGATGCGGAAGTCCGTCGCGCCGGCGAAGTCGCCGCGGGCATAGGCCAGGTCGCCGCGGCCCAGCAGCACATGGCCTTCCTGCGCGGCGACGATGCGCGGCGCCGTCGCGAGCACGTCGGTGTCGAAGACGACCGCGTCGGTCAGGAAGGGCTGGATCAGGTGCAGCGGGATGGTCGGGATGGGGCTGCCGTCCAGCGGCGAGACGCGCATCTGCGGGCTGAGCTTGACGGTGTCGCCGGCGCCGCTGCCGCCCACGCGCTGGCCGATCTGCAGCCGCGCGCGGCCGTCGGACTTGACCAGCACCAGCACCTGGCCCGGGTAGATCAGGTGGGGGTTGCGGATCTGCTCGCGGTTCATGCCCCACAGCTCGGGCCAGCGCCAGGGGCTCTTCAGGAACAGGCCGGAGATGTCCCACAGCGTGTCGCCGGGCTTGACGGTGTGGCTGTCGGGCGCATCGGGCGCCAGCTCGGACAGTGGCACGCCGGCACTGGCGACCTGTTCGGCCACGCGGCGCTGGTCGGCCGTGATGGGCAGCGAACTGGTCTGGGCCCAGGCCGAGGTCAGCGCGAGGGTCAGGCAGGCCGCAACGAAAGGGGCGGGGCGGGCAGCGGGCATCGGGCGCGGTCTCCGAAGGGATTGCCGTATCGGCGAAAATCCGGGTCATTCTGCCCGCATTCAACCCGGCCGGTCCCCGCTTGCGAGTGCTTACAAAGCGCGCGCCGTGGCCGCAGCCCCACAACCCATGGCCCTGCTCAACATCCTCCGCTTCCCCGACC
>JBKBVY010000385.1:0-538 GCA_046289335.1 Roseateles sp.
GCGCCAGACGCAGCCATTGCGCAGGCGCGTAAGCTGATGGCCGAGGGGGCAGATGTGATCGACCTCGGTCCGGCATCCAGCAATCCCGACGCCGCGCCTGTTTCGTCCGACACAGAAATCGCGCGTATCGCGCCGGTGCTGGACGCGCTCAAGGCAGATGGCATTCCCGTCTCGCTCGACAGTTATCAACCCGCGACGCAAGCCTATGCCTTGTCGCGTGGTGTGGCCTATCTCAATGATATTCGCGGTTTTCCAGACGCTGCGTTCTATCCGCAATTGGCGAAATCATCTGCCAAACTCGTCGTTATGCATTCGGTGCAAGACGGGCAGGCAGATCGGCGCGAGGCACCCGCTGGCGACATCATGGATCACATTGCGGCGTTCTTTGACGCGCGCATCGCGGCGCTGACGGGTGCCGGTATCAAACGCAACCGCCTTGTCCTTGATCCCGGCATGGGGTTTTTTCTGGGGGCTGCTCCCGAAACCTCGCTCTCGGTGCTGGCGCGGTTCGATGAATTGCGGCTGCGCTTCGATTTGC
>JBKBVY010000386.1:0-244 GCA_046289335.1 Roseateles sp.
GCTCTTCCGATCTTATTCCTTGGCCATCAGGGTTTCCTCTTGGGGATGGGTTTGTTCGTGGGTTTGCTGGGCGTGGCCTGGGTGCCGATGCCCACCAGGCGCAGGGCGTATCCGTCGGGGTGGCGCAAGTCGGCCGACTGCACCTGGGTGTTGAAGCGGCGGGCCACGGCCAGGGCGTGCGGCAGGAAGGCGCGGTAGCGGGCCAGCAGTTCGTCGGCGCTGCCGCGCCCCAGATCGACCGTGG
>JBKBVY010000386.1:254-538 GCA_046289335.1 Roseateles sp.
GGGCGATGGCCAGGCGTTCGTCGCCACCGCTCAAGCCGGACAGGGCCTGCCACAGCGCCAGCACTTGCGACTCGGTGCCGTTGGGGCCGGCGAGTTGGGGCAGGCCGTCGTCCTCGACCTCGCCCAGGTTGGCATGGAAGACCTCGGCGTGGCTGTTGAGCAAGGCCCGCTCCAGCGGCGGCTCGCCCCAGTCGCCTCGGCCGTCCCAGAAGGCCACGGCGCGGTGCTCTTCCAGGCGCACGCGCAGCTGACCGGGCCAGACCCGGCGCACTTCGGCGCGGCGC
>JBKBVY010000387.1:0-535 GCA_046289335.1 Roseateles sp.
GTGGATGGTGGTGATGTTCGACCTGCCGGTGGTCGAAAAGGCAGAACGCCGCGCCGCCACCGAGTTCCGCAATGCCCTGCTGGACATGGGCTTCGAGATGAGTCAGTTCAGCGTCTACATGCGCTTCTGCACCAGCGGCACGCAGGTCGAGACGTACTGCAAACGCGTCGAGCAGGCGTTGCCGGTAGGCGGCAAGGTCAATATCCTGCAGTTCACCGACAAGCAGTACGAACGCATCATCAGCTACCAGGGCAAAGCCAAGCAGCCGGCCAAAAAAGCGCCCGATCAGTTCGATCTCTTCTGAACATGACCACACTTTCAGCGAGTCCAGAAACGAATAACCCCTTGACGAATCAAGGGGTTACCGCCGATCGAGTCTAGATCGCTGGGAAATGCGCTCTGGCCGGAACTGCAGCGCGTGACCGGCGGCGGCAAGGGTCAGTCTAGATCGCTGGGAAATGCGCTCTGGCCGGAACTCAACTACCGGACGAATGTGCACGCCACCGAGTCTAGATCGCTGGGAAATGCGCTCTGG
>JBKBVY010000388.1:0-535 GCA_046289335.1 Roseateles sp.
CTTTGGCGAATCTCCGGTGCGCGCAGCTCGGGCGTCCAACGCAGGCCGACCCCGCGTGCCGCTGCGCGTGATGATCGCGCTGCTGTATCTGAAGCACGCCTTCAACGAGTCGGACGAAGGGGTGGTCGAGCGCTGGGGCGAAACCCCCACATGGCAGTTCTTCTCGGGGCGGGCGTACTTTGAACATCGCCGGCCGTGCGACGCCACGACGCTGGTGAAGTTTCGCCGGCTGCTGGGCGAGGAGGGGGTGGAAGAACTCCTGGCGCAGACGATCAACGTGGCGGTGGAAACCGGACTCATCAAGCCGCAGGAACTCAAGCGCGTGGTGGTGGACACCACCGTACAACCCAAGGCGGTGGCCCATCCGACCGACAGCCGGCTGCTGGAGACGGCACGCACCAAGCTGGTGGAGGCGGCCAAGGCCGCCGGCATCGCCTTGAAGCAGACCTTTGCCAAGGAAGGCAAAGACCTCAGCCGCAAGGCAGGACGCTATGCGCACGCGCGGCAGTTTGCGCGCATGCGCCGGGTCATCAAG
>JBKBVY010000389.1:0-533 GCA_046289335.1 Roseateles sp.
TGAAGCCCCCAACCAGCTCTGGAGTGGCGACATCACCTACATCCAAACCGACGAGGGCTGGCTGTACCTGGCTGCGGTCATCGACCTGTTCAACCGTCAGGTGGTGGGTTGGAGCCTGCAGCCGCACATGCAGGCCAGCCTGGTCAAGGACGCGCTGGCCATGGCGTGGTGGCGCCGCAGGCCGCCTCCTGGGCTGATATTCCACAGCGACCGGGGCAGCCAGTATTGCAGCCATGAGTTCCAGGATGCCTTGAAGGACTGGGGCATGCGTTCATCGATGAGCAGAAAGGGTAACTGCTGGGACAACGCACCGACCGAGAGCTTCTGGGGCCGGCTGAAAACAGCCAGCGTACATGGGTGCAAATTCGCTACCCGTGAGCAGGCCAGGCAGGCGGTGATGGACTGGATGGCCTTCTACAATCACCGAAGGCTGCATTCGTCGCTGGGCTACCTCAGCCCGATGCAGTACGAGCAGCGCTGGTACGAGGCACAGCGTAAAAAGGCCGCGTGAACCGTGGGTTAAGAACTACACG
>JBKBVY010000051.1:0-409 GCA_046289335.1 Roseateles sp.
TGGACCTGGGCCGTGCCCAGGGCGCGGATCTGGTCACTCGTGAAGGCGTCGATGTTCTCGGACGTGATGCCGCGGATGGCCGCCGTGGTGATCACCGCGAGGTCAGCGGTCTCGATGGCAGCCAGTTGCTCGGTGGTCATCGCCGCCACCTGGGCAGAGCTGAAGGCCTTGAACTGCTCGGTCGTCATCGCCTGCAGGTCGGCGGTTTCCAGCGCGGCGACCTGGGCATTGGTCAGGCTGGCGACCTGGATGGTGGTCGGCGCCGAGAACTGCTCGGTGGTCAGCGAGTTGAGCTGGTCGGTGGCCAGCGCGCGGATCTGGGCGGTGGACAGCGCACGCAGGTCCTCGGTCTCCATGGCCGAGATCTGCTCGGTGCTCAGGCCCTTGAGCTGCTGGGTGGTCAGCGACT
>JBKBVY010000051.1:508-16119 GCA_046289335.1 Roseateles sp.
TGGACCTGGGCCGTGCCCAAGGCGCGGATCTGGTCACTCGTGAAGGCGTCGATGTTCTCGGACGTGATGCCGCGGATAGCGGCCGTGGTGATCACGGCCACGTCGGCAGTCTCGATGGCCGCCAGCTGCTCGGTGGTCATCGCGCCGACCTGGGCCGAGCTCAACACCTTGAACTGGTCGGTGGTGAGTGCCTGGACGTCGGCCGTTTCCATGCCGGCGACCTGGGCATTGGTCAGGCTGGCGACCTGGGCGGTCGTCAGCGCGGCGACCTGCTCGGAACCCAGTGCATTGAGCTGCTCGGTGGACAGCGCGCGGATCTGGGCCGTGGTCAGCGCCCGCAGGTCGGCTGTCTCCATCGCGGCCATCTGCTCGGTGCTCAGGCCCTTGAGCTGCTGGGTGGTCAGCGACTGGACCTGGGCCGTGCCCAGGGCGCGGATCTGGTCACTCGTGAAGGCGTCGATGTTCTCGGACGTGATGCCGCGGATGGCCGCCGTGGTCAGCTGGGCGAGATCCTGGGTCTCAATGGCGGCCAGCTGGTCAGAACTCAGGGCGCCGAGCTGCCGCGAGGTCAGCACCTTGAAGACGTCGGAGCTCAGCGCCTGCAGGTCCGCGGTCTCCAGCGCGGTGAACTGCTGCGTCGTCAGGCTGCTGATCTGCGTGGTGGTCAGTGCCGCCGCCTGCTCGCTGCCCATGGCGCCGACCTGCTCCGAGCTCATGCCCAGCAGCGCCGCCGTCGTCAGCCTGGCGATGTCCTCCGTCTCGAAGAACGAGAACTGGTCCGTGCTCAGCGACTTGATCGCGAAGCTGGACAGCGACGACACCTGCGCCGTGGTCAGCGCCTTGATCTGGTCAGAGGAGAAAGCTGCCCAGTCTTCCGTGCCGAATGCACGCAGTGTTGCGGAGGTAAGGCCAGCGATCTGTTCGCTGGAGAGGCTGCTGATGATGGAAGGCATGTTCTCGTTACCTCAGGTTGGGGCGGCTAGGCGTGCGGAAGCAGCTGGCGGGCTCAGATGCACAAAAACCCGTCACCGGAGCGGGGTGTCGGGTTGGTCGGCTGTGGTGGCTGAGACTTCTTGGATCAAGCGTTGCTGGGACGGATTTCGGCAACGCGGCCATCACCTTGAGCCTGCGTCGGGCAGCAACAAGCCACCCGAACACAGGTGGCGGTGTTGTACCGTCGGACGTTGCTGTGGAGTGGCCGGCTGGCTGCACGGAATTCCCTCAAGCGTTAACTAATCGTTGCAATGCTAGGTCTCCCCCTTATCGGCTTAGACCTGAACAGCTTGAGGTTAGGCGCCTTGTTTTTTGCAATGGACCGGGCAAATGGCCACTCAAATGCAGTCGTGGAGGCTCGTCTTGAGCATTAATTCATGCATGTGACAACCCTGATCCCGGCCTACAAGACGAAGTACCTCGTCGAGTTGCTGACCGGCCTGATCACCCAGACCCACCCGCCCAAGCGCGTCATCGTGTCGGACGACAGTCCGGGCGGCGAGTTCGGCGCGCTGCTGCGCTCGCCGGCCATGGCGCTGGCCATGCGCAAGCTGCCCATCGAGATCCACACCGGCCCGCGTGCCGGTGCTTACGAGAACTTCAAGCACCTGGTGCGGCTCTGGGACAACAGCACCGAGTTTTGCCACCTGATGCTGGACGATGACGTCCTTTACCCGGACTTCTACATGCGCCACGCGATGGCCCATGCCACCGGCCGCTATCCAGGCAGCATCAGCGCGCGTTGGTGCGGCAACGAGCGCGGCCAGCCGGTGGAGGGCATGCCCATCCCCAAGGCGATCTGGCTGTCCAACGACCGGACGCTGCTGCTGGACGACACCGTGCTGTTCTCCACCACGCTGCCGGAATGCCAGAACTGGCTGGGCGAGTTCTCCAACTGCGTGATGCGCCGAGAGATGGCCGAGCTGCTGTTCAAGCCCGAGTTCGGCGGCGTGTCCTATGCGGGCCTGTGGGATCTGGGTGCCTTCCTGGCCGCCAGCCTGATTGGGCCCGTGGCCTACATCCAGGATCGCCTGGGCGTGTTCCGCGCGGGCGGCGAGGGCCATTCGGCGCAGATGATGGGCAAGCACATGAAGGCTGCCCACCTGGGCTACGGCGCGCTGGCGCTTGGCGCCACGCGCATCGGGCGGCTGGGCGCGGAGCAGGCGCGCCAGTGCTATGCCGGCCTGCATGGTGCACTGCAAAACCGCTATGCGCAGGAGCCGGACGTGGCTCCCTTCGTCGACATCATGCGCCGGCTGGCCGACGGCGACGCCACCGCCGAGGCGGCCTTCCTGCAGCACTGGGACACCTTCCTGTCCAGCCACAAGTTCTGACCCGAGACCGCCATGGACCCACGCCAGATCCCCATCGTCACGGTGTCGTACAACAGCCCGGAGCTGATCCGCAACCTGCTGGCCTCGCTGCGGCGCTTCTATCCCAACCCGGTGCATGTGGTGGACGGCTCCAGCGCCGAGCAGGTGGATGGCATCCGCGCCGCGGTGGCGCCGTTCGCCGGCGTCACGCTGCACGTTCAGGGCTACAACATCCACCACGGGCCAGGCATGGCCTGGGCCATCCAGAACCTGCCGCTGGGGCCGGTGGCGCTGTTTCTGGACAGCGACATCGTGGTGCTGCGCGACGGTTTCATCGAGGCGCTGCTGGCCGAGTTGCAGCCGCAGCACTACGGCGTGGGTGGCGTGGCCTATGTCAACCGCGAGGGCTTCGACATTCCCTATGCCTATGGTGCCGTGCCCTATCTGCACCCGCCTTGCATGTTGTGCAACGTCGAGGTCATGAAGCAGTGGCCCATGCCCATCAAGCACGGCGCGCCCATGGTGGCACCCATGCTGGCGCTGCACGACGCCGGCAAGTCCGGCCTGCTCAAGCACCTGGACTGGACGCTGAACGACGTGACGCCGGGCACTGAGAAGGTCTACATCGACCATGTCGGCCGTGGCACGGTCATGAACACCCAGGGCTACCACCTGGACGACTGGATGGCCGAGGTGCGCGCCAAGCAGGCCGCCGAGGCCCGGGCGGCGGCCGAGGCGCAGGCCGCTGCCGAGCCGCGCGGCTACAACCCCTTCGTGCTGGGCTTGATCCCGGCGCAGGTGCAGCGCGTCGTGGAAGTGGGTTGCAGCACCGGCGGCCTGGCCGCGGCGCTGAAGGCGCGCAGCCCCGGCATCCACTTCGTTGGCCTGGAGCTGGATGCCAAGGCGGCCGACATCGCCCGCCAGCGCTGCGACGAGGTGCTGCAGGTCAACATCGACGAGGCCGGCCCCGAGTTCTTCGACGCGCTGCAGGGGCGCGACTGCTGGGTGTTCGGCGACGTGCTGGAACACCTGCGCGACCCCTGGCGCGTGCTGGCCGAGGTGGCCCGGGTGCTGGCGCCCGGCGGCTGGGTGGTGACCAGCATTCCCAACGCCCAGCACTGGAGCGTGCAGGCCCGGCTGAACATGGGCGCCTTCCAGTACGAGGCCACCGGCCTGATGGACCGCACGCACATCCGCTGGTTCACGCGCCAGACCATGCTGCAGATGTTCGAAGGGGCAGGGCTGCGCGTGGAGGCCGGCGTGCCTTGCATGGTCAACGAGCCGCCCATCCGCGAGCAGGCGCTGGCCGGCGTGCGGCAGATGGCGCTGGCCCTGGGCCGAGACCCCGAGGAGGCGGTGCGCGATGCCTCGCCGATGCAGTACGCCATGCGCGCCGTGCGCGCGGCCTGAGCGTTTCCTGCCTCAGCCCGCCTGCGCTGTCGCGGCCAGGCCGTTCTCGAAGTGGCTGCGCATCAGCCGGGCCGTGGCCTCGGCGTCGCGCGCCTGCAGCGCCTGCATCAGTGCGCGATGCTCGCCCAGCGACTCGGCCAGCCGCCCCTCGCGGAACAGCGAGTGGTGGCGGTTGAGCTTCATCAGGCGGCGCAGGTCGCCCACCATCTGCTGGCGCCAGCGGTTGCCCTCGATCTGCAGGATGCGCAGGTGGAACTGCTCGTTGGCGGCGAAGAACAGGTCCCGGTCGGGGAGGGCAGTCTCCAGCGCTTGGTGCAGGGTGGCCAGCTCGGCCAGCTCGGCATTGCTGGCCAGCATCGCCACGCGTGAGGCGGCATCGCTCTCCAGCAGCGACAGCAGCTGGTAGGCCTCGCGCACGTCGCGCTCGCTCATCTCCGTGACGTAGGCGCCGCGGCGCAGCTTCATCGTGACCAGGCCTTCGGCCGCCAGCACCTTCAGCGCCTCGCGCATGGGCGTGCGGCTGATGCCCAGCTCGCTGCACAACTTCAGCTCGTCGATCCAGGCGCCGGGCTCCAGCTCGCGGCCCAGGATGCGCTGGCGCAGCCGGTCCGCCACCTGCTCGTAGAGCGCGAGGCTGGCCAGCGGGGCGGCGTTGTCGTGGAATTCGGCGGTGGGCATGGCGCAGGAGTGTAGGTCGAATCTGAATTCATAATTATGAATAACGAAACGGCTATGATGCCGCGCCAGTTACAGGAGAGTTTCGATGTCGGACGCCAGCCAGAACGCCGAGGGCCGGGGGAACGCCCCGGAGTTCAAGACCGCCACGCTGGAGCAATGGGCTCGGGCCGCGGCCAAGGCGGCGCCGGGGGGCGACCTGGCGGCGCTGAACTGGATCACGCCCGAAGGCCTGACGGTCAAGCCGCTCTACACCGCGGCCGACACGGCCGGCCTGCCGCATGCGGACACGCTGCCCGGCTTCGAGCCCTTCGTGCGCGGCCCCCAGCCCACGATGTACGCCGTGCGGCCCTGGACCATCCGTCAGTACGCCGGCTTCTCCACCGCCGAGGAGAGCAATGCCTTCTACCGCAAGGCGCTGGCGGCCGGCGCGCAGGGCGTGTCCGTCGCCTTCGACCTGGCCACCCATCGTGGCTATGACAGCGACCATCCGCGCGTGACGGGCGACGTCGGCAAGGCCGGGGTGGCGATCGACTCGGTGGAGGACATGAAGATCCTGTTCGACGGCATTCCGCTCGACAAGGTCAGCGTGTCCATGACGATGAACGGCGCCGTGCTGCCTGTGCTGGCCGGTTATGTGGTGGCGGCGGAGGAGCAGGGCGTGGGCCAGGAGCAACTGGCCGGGACCATCCAGAACGACATCCTCAAGGAGTTCATGGTCCGCAACACCTATATCTACCCGCCGGCGCCGTCCATGCGCATCGTGGGCGACATCATCGAGTACACGGCGCAGAAGATGCCCAAGTTCAACTCGATCAGCATCTCCGGCTATCACATGCAGGAGGCCGGCGCCAACCAGGCGCTGGAACTGGCCTTCACGCTGGCCGACGGCAAGGAGTATGTGAAGACGGCGCTGGCCAAGGGTCTGGCGGTGGACGACTTCGCGCCGCGGCTGTCCTTCTTCTGGGCCATCGGCATGAACTTCTATCTGGAGATCGCCAAGATGCGGGCCGCGCGCCTGCTGTGGTGCCGGATCATGAAGGGCTTCGGCGCCACCAACCCCAAGAGCCTGATGCTGCGCACCCACTGCCAGACCTCGGGCTGGAGCCTGACCGAACAGGACCCCTACAACAACGTGGTGCGCACCACCATCGAGGCCATGGCCGCCGTGTTCGGGGGCACGCAGAGCCTGCACACCAACTCGCTGGACGAGGCCATCGCGCTGCCCACCGAGTTCAGCGCCCGCATCGCGCGCAACACCCAGCTCATCATCCAGGAAGAGACCCACATCACCAGCGTCATCGACCCCTGGGCCGGCAGCTACATGATGGAAAAGCTCACCCAGGACATGGCCGACAAGGCCTGGGCGCTGATCCAGGAGGTGGACGCCATGGGCGGCATGACCGCGGCCGTGGACTCCGGCTGGGCCAAGCTCAAGATCGAGGCCAGCGCCGCCGAGAAGCAGGCGCGCATCGACTCCGGCGCCGACGTGATCGTGGGCGTCAACAAGTACAAGCTGGCCAAGGAAGAGCCGGTCGAGATCCTGGAGGTGGACAACGTCAGGGTGCGCGAGGCGCAGATCGAGCGGCTGCGCCGGGTCAAGGCCGCGCGCGACACCGAGGCCGTGCAGGCCGCGCTGGGCGCGCTGACCCGGGCGGCCGAGAACGGCGAGGGCAACCTGCTGGCGCTCAGCATCGAGGCCATGCGGCTGCGCGCGACGGTGGGCGAGGTGAGCGACGCGCTGGAAGCCGTCTTCGGCCGCCACCGCGCCGACACCCACAAGGTCAGCGGCGTCTATGCCGCGGCTTACGACTCCGCCGAGGGCTGGGCCCGCCTGCAGGGCGAGATTGCCGCCTTCGGTGACGAACACGGTCGCCGCCCGCGCGTGATGATCGCCAAGCTGGGCCAGGACGGCCATGACCGCGGCGCCAAGGTGGTGGCCACCGCCTTTGCCGACCTGGGCTTCGACGTGGACATCGGCCCGCTGTTCCAGACGCCCGAGGAATGCGCCCGCCAGGCCATCGAGAACGACGTGCACGCGGTGGGCGTGTCCACGCTGGCGGCCGGCCACAAGACGCTGGTGCCGGCCATCATCGAGGAGCTGAAGAAACAGGGCGCCGACGACATCATCGTCTTCGTCGGCGGCGTGATCCCGGCGCAGGACTACGACTTCCTGTACGCCGCCGGCGTCAAGGGCGTCTACGGACCGGGCACGCCCATTCCGGTCAGCGCCAAGGGCGTGCTGGAGGCGATCAAGACGCAGCTGGCGGGAGCCGCGGCTTGAGTCTTGCCGAGCGCCTGCAGGCCGGCGAGCGCCGTGCGCTGGCCAAGGCCATCACGCTGGTCGAGTCCACGCGGGCCGACCACCGCGAGCAGGCCGATGCGCTGCTGACCGGGCTGATGCCGGCCACCGGTCGCGCGCTGCGGCTGGGCATCTCCGGCGTGCCGGGCGTGGGCAAGAGCACCTTCATCGAGGCCTTGGGGCTGTTCCTGATCGAGCGGGGCCATCGCGTCGCCGTGCTGGCGGTGGACCCGTCCAGCAGCCTGTCCGGCGGCGCCATCCTCGGCGACAAGACGCGCATGGAGCGCCTGTCCATGGACCCGCGCGCCTTCATCCGCCCCAGCCCCAGCAGCGGCACGCTGGGCGGCGTGGCCGAGAAGACGCGCGAGGCCATGCTGCTGTGCGAGGCCGCGGGCTTTGACATCGTCATCGTCGAGACCGTGGGTGTGGGCCAGAGCGAGACGGCCGTGGCCGGCATGACCGACCTCTACCTGCTGCTGCAGCTGCCCAACGCGGGCGACGATCTGCAGGCCATCAAGAAGGGCGTCATGGAACTGGCCGACCTCGTCGTCATCAACAAGGCCGACCTCGACAACGCCGCCGCGACCCGCGCGCAGGCTCAGATCACGTCCGCCATGCGCCTGCTGCCCGCCCATGCGCACACGGCGCCGCGTGTGCTGCAGGTCAGCGCGCTGAAGGCCGACGGCATCGCCGCGCTGTGGGATGCCATCGCCGCCCAGCGCGACGCGCGCCAGGCCAGCGGCGCCTGGGCCGCCAAGCGGCGCGAGCAGTCGCTGGCATGGATGTGGGAGCGCATCCAGGCCGGCCTGCGCCAGGCCTTCGTCAGCCATCCCGGCGTGGCCGGGCGCCTGGAAGCCGCCACGGCCGAGGTGCGCGACGGCCGTACGCCGGCCTCCACGGCCGCCCGCCAGTTGCTGGCCGCCTTCCAGCACCGCAGCCTTGCATGATCACCGGCCTGAACCACATCAACCTGCGCGCGCCTGCGGAGCAGCTGGCGGTGCTGCGTGACTTCTACCGCGACGTGCTGGGCCTGAGCGTGGGCCCGCGGCCCGGCTTCGACAGCGATGGCTACTGGCTCTATGCCGGCGGTCACGCCATCGTGCACCTGTCCACGCAGCGGCCCGGCGAGGCGCTGCGCGGCCCGGTGGATCCGGCCCGGCCGACCACCTACGACCACACGGCCTTCTTCGGCACCGACCCCGAGGCCACGGCCGCGCACCTGCGCGCGCTGGGCGTGCCCTTCCGCGAGTCGCGTTCGGAGCAGACGCGCCAGCACCAGTTCTTCCTGCAAGACCCCGCCGGCAACGGCGTGGAGATCAACTTCCCGTTTGAGGCCTGACCACCATGCACGACATCCTGCAAGCACTCGAAGCCAAGCGCGCGCTCGCGCGGCTGGGCGGTGGCGAGAAGCGCATCGCCGCCCAGCATGCCAAGGGCAAGCTGACCGCCCGCGAACGGCTGGAGCTGCTGTTCGACGAGGGCAGCTTCGAGGAATGGGACATGTTTGTCGAGCACCGCTGCATGGACTTCGGTATGGCCGACAACAAGATCCCCGGCGACGGCGTCGTGACCGGCTACGGCATGATCAACGGCCGCCTGGCCTTTGCCTTCAGCCAGGACTTCACCGTCTTCGGCGGCGCGTTGTCCGAGTCGCATGCCGAGAAGATCTGCAAGGTGATGGACCAGGCCATGAAGGTGGGCGCTCCGGTCATCGGCCTGAACGACTCGGGCGGCGCGCGCATCCAGGAAGGTGTCGCGAGTCTTGGCGGTTATGCCGACGTGTTCCAGAAGAACGTGCTGGCCTCCGGCGTCATCCCGCAGATCAGCATGATCATGGGCCCCTGCGCCGGTGGCGCGGTGTATTCCCCCGCCATGACCGACTTCATCTTCATGGTGAAGGACAGCAGCTACATGTTCGTCACCGGCCCCGAGGTGGTGAAAACCGTGACGCACGAGGAAGTGACCGCCGAGGAACTGGGCGGCGCCACCACGCACAACACCAAGAGCGGCGTGGCCGACCTGGCCTTCGAGAACGACGTCGAGGCGCTGCTGATGCTGCGCCGCTTCTTCAATTACCTGCCGCTGTCCAACCGCGAGAAGGCCCCCGTGCGGCCGAGCGGCGACCCGGCCAACCGCCTGGACATGTCGCTGGACACCCTGGTGCCCGACAACCCCAACAAGCCCTATGACATCAAGGAACTGATCCTGAAGGTCGTGGACGACGGCGACTTCTTCGAGCTGCAGCCCGACTACGCCAAGAACATCGTCACCGGCTTCGCGCGCATGGAGGGGCAGACGGTGGGCATCGTCGCCAACCAGCCGCTGGTGCTGGCCGGCTGCCTGGACATCAAGAGCAGCATCAAGGCCGCGCGCTTTGTGCGCTTCTGCGACGCCTTCCACATCCCCGTCGTCACCTTCGTCGACGTGCCCGGCTTCATGCCCGGCACCTCGCAGGAGTACGGCGGCATCATCAAGCACGGCGCCAAGCTGCTGTACGCCTACGCCGAGGCCACGGTGCCCAAGATCACCGTCATCACCCGCAAGGCCTATGGCGGCGCCTACGACGTGATGGCCTCCAAGCACCTGCGCGGCGACGTCAACTTCGCCTGGCCCAACGCCGAGATCGCGGTGATGGGCGCCAAGGGCGCGGTGGAGATCATCTTCCGCGAGGACAAGAAGGACCCCGCCAAGCTCGCCGAGCGCGAGGCCGAATACAAGGCCCGCTTCGCCAACCCGTTTGTGGCCGGCGCGCGTGGCTTCATCGATGACGTCATCCAGCCGCACGAGACGCGCAAGCGCATCTGCCGGTCGCTCGCGATGCTGAAGGACAAGAAGCTGGAGAACCCGTGGCGCAAGCACGGGAACATTCCTCTGTGAGGCCGACGGGAGACAAGCACATGTTCAAGAAGATCCTGATTGCCAACCGGGGCGAGATCGCGTGCCGGGTGATTGCGACGGCCAAGAAGATGGGCATTGCCACCGTCGCCGTCTACTCCGAGGCCGACAAGGACGCCCGCCACGTGGAACTGGCCGACGAGGCCGTGCTGCTGGGCCCGGCGCCGTCGCGCGAGAGCTATCTGGTGGCCGACAAGATCATTGCCGCCTGCAAGCAGACGGGCGCCCAGGCGCTGCACCCGGGCTATGGCTTCCTCAGCGAGAACGAGGACTTCGCCCGCCGCTGCGAGGAGGAGGGCATCGTCTTCATCGGCCCCAAGCACTACAGCATCGCGGCCATGGGCGACAAGATCGCGTCCAAGAAGCTGGCCAACGAGGCGAAGGTCTCCACCATCCCCGGCCACAACGAGCCCATCCTGTCGCCGGAGGAGGCCGTCGAGATTGCCAAGCGCATCGGCTACCCGGTCATGATCAAGGCCAGTGCCGGCGGCGGCGGCAAGGGCCTGCGTGTGGCCTTCAACGACAAGGACTGCTTCGAGGGCTTCACGTCCTGCCGCAACGAGGCGCGCAACAGCTTCGGCGACGACCGCGTCTTCATGGAGAAGTTCGTCGAGCAGCCGCGCCACATCGAGATCCAGGTGCTGGGCGACAGCCAGGGCAACGTCGTCTACCTGTGGGAGCGCGAGTGCTCCATCCAGCGCCGCCACCAGAAGGTCATCGAGGAGGCGCCGTCACCCTTCATCAGCGAAGCGACGCGCAAGGCCATGGGCGAGCAGGCGGTGGCGCTGGCCAAGGCGGTCAAGTACCAGAGCGCCGGCACCGTGGAGTTCGTCGTCGGCAAGAACCAGGACTTCTATTTCCTCGAGATGAACACCCGGCTGCAGGTGGAGCACCCGGTCACCGAGTGCATCACCGGGCTGGACCTGGTGGAGCAGATGATCCGCGTCGCCGCAGGCGAGCCGCTGTCGTTCACGCAGGACCAGATCAAGCGCGACGGTTGGGCCATCGAATGCCGCATCAACGCGGAAGACCCGTTCCGCAACTTCCTGCCGTCCACCGGCCGCCTGGTGCGCTATCAGCCGCCCGAGACGACGATGCAGCAAGCCGAGCCCCAGCGCTTCGGTGTGCGCGTGGACACCGGCGTCTACGAGGGTGGCGAAATCCCGATGTTCTACGACTCGATGATCGCCAAGCTCATCGTGCACGGGAAGGACCGCGCCGAGGCTATTCGCATGATGCGCGAGGCGCTCAACGGCTTTGTCATCCGCGGCGTGTCCAGCAACATCCCCTTCCAGGCGGCGCTGCTGGCCCACCCGGACTTCGCCACCGGCAACTTCAACACCGGCTTCATCGCCCAGCACTATGCCGGCGGCTTCAGGGCCGAGGATGTGCCGCACGACGACCCGCTGTTCCTCGTCGCGCTGGCCGGCTTCATCCGCCGCAAGGCCCGCGAGCGCGAGGCCGGCATCAGCGGCCAGCTGCCGGGGCATGAGGTGAAGATCGAGCACGACTACGTCGCCGTCGTGAACTTGGGGCAAGGACAGAGCGAGCGGCATGCGCTGCACATCAGCGAATACGCCGGCGCCTTGGGCGAGGCGCGCGTGCAGGTGGGCGGGCGCGACTACCGCATCGTCAGCCGTTCGCGGCTGAACGACGTGCGCATCACCGGCACCGTCAACGGCCAGCCGTTCACGGCCCAGGCCGAGCGCGGCACGGCCAAGAACCCGCTGGCCTACCGCATCCAGCATGGCGGCCGCTCCATGGAGCTGACCGTGCTGAGCCCGCGCGCGGCCGAGCTGCAGGCGCTGATGCCCTACAAGGCGCCGCCCGACACCTCCAAGCTGCTGCTGTCGCCCATGCCGGGCCTGCTGGTGCATGTGGCCGCCCAGGTCGGCCAGACCGTGCAGGCCGGCGAGCGCCTGGCCGTCATCGAGGCCATGAAGATGGAGAACATCCTGACGGCCCAGCAGGACGTGACGGTGGCCGAGGTGCTGGCCCGGCCGGGCGACAGCCTGGCGGTCGATCAACCCATCCTGAGGTTTGCGTGATGAGCGGCGACCGCCCCTTCAAGATCCTTGGCCTGCAGCAGATCGCCATCGGCGGCCTCGACAAGGGCCGGCTGCGCCACCTGTGGGTGGACCTGCTGGGCTTGCCCGTGACCGGCACGTTCAGGAGCGAGCGCGAGAACGTCGACGAGGACATCTGCACGCTGGGCCAGGGCGCCCACGCGGTGGAGGTGGACCTGATGCAGCCGCTGGACCCCGACAAGAAGCCCGCCGTGCATGCCACGCCGCTGAACCACATCGGTCTGTGGGTGGACGACCTGCCCGCGGCCGTGCAGTGGCTGGAGGCGCAAGGCCTGCGCTTCGCACCCGGCGGCATCCGGCCCGGCGCGGCCGGGCACGACATCTGCTTCGTCCATCCCAAGGGCAATGAGCAGTTCCCGGTGGGCGGGGAGGGCGTGCTGATCGAGCTGGTGCAGGCGCCGCCGGCGGTCATTGCCGCCTTGCGCACGGCTTGACGGTACGGGCAGCCGCGGGCGCCTGGGCTTTTGTCATGCCGCCGTGACGGGTTGCGGCCATACTGCCGCTGCCGTGACATCGGCTTGCTGCAAGGGAGGTGGTCCTTGGTTGCATCGTTCTATTACGAGCAGTCCCGTCCGGAGATCCGGCCTTTCGTGCCCGCCGGCTGTCGCCGTGTGCTGGAGATCGGCTGCTCCGAAGGCGGCTTCATGGCCGGGCTGAAAGCCGAGCGGCCCGGCCTGTATGCCGTCGGGGTGGAACCCTATCCGGCAGCCGCGCAGAAGGCCTCCGCCGTTTTCGACCGGCTCATCCATGCACCGGTGGAGCAGGCGCTGGACGCGCTGGACGGCGAAGCGCCGTTCGACTGCGCGGTCGCCAACGACGTGCTGGAGCATCTGGTGGACCCCTGGGCGGTGCTGCAGCGCGTCTGCCGTCACCTGGCGCCAGACGGATGCGTGGTGGCCTCGCTTCCCAACATCCGGCATTGGCCCACGTTGAATGCACTGTTCCTGGGCGGGCGTTGGGACTACGCCGAGTCGGGCGTGCTGGACCGCACCCATCTGCGCTTCTTCACCCGCAGCAGCCTGCCCGAACTGTTCCAGCTCGGCGGCCTGGCCTTGCAGAGCTGCACCGGCATCCATGCGGACGAACTGCCGTGGAAGATCGCGCTGCTCAACCGCCTGCTGAAGGGGCGCTTCGATGACACGCGCTTCCGCCAGTTCGTCTGCGTTGCGCACAAACCCGTGCAGGTGGCGGCGCTGGCGGCCTGACGCGTGCGCTGGCTTGCACCGCGGCGAAGCGATGCTTGGCCAATGGCCGCTTCTGGCGCCGGCCGTCTCCACCTAAGCTGCGCCGAGCAAAACTTGCGCGTGCCGCGCTGGGCTGACCGGCCCGTGGCACACTGGAAGGCGGGGTGGTCACAAGCAGCCTCGTGGGTCCGGTCGCAAGGCTTTGCCTGCCCCTGGCGCAGAATGCGCGGCTCCCGACAGCCCCATGCTCCCGATGCGCCTGCTCCTTGCCCTGTCCGTGCTGCTGCCCTCGCTGGCCCAGGCCTGGGGCAACCACAGTCCCATGTGCTATCGCGCTTTCGAGCGCATGCCCGAGGTGGCGAACGCCGCGGCCGTGGTGGCCGAGCCGCTGGAGGACTTCCTGCGTACACAGGAGGCCGCCATCGCCCGCACGCTGGATGCGCAGGAGGCCTGGGCGCGCGAACACCTGAAGCGCCATGCGCCGCGGCCCGAGGCGCTGCGTTTCGTGCCCGACGCCCGCCGCAGCGACGCCGAGCGGCGCGCCGCCTTCCTGCGGGCGCTGCGCCTGTCGCCCCAGGCCCGACTGGCCCTGTACCTGCAGCCCGACCCGCGTGAGCCCGGCAGCGGCCATGAGCCGCTGGACGTCACGCAGGTCAGCGCCGTGGCCAACAGCAAGGGAGCCACGCAGCGCTTCATTGCGCTGCGGCCCGGCGAGTCCGTCGCGCCGCTGGCCGTGCTGGCCTCGGCCTGCGATGAGGCCGACTACGGCCACGACCTGAATCTCTTCGACGACAACCCCGGCAGCCCGAAGGATCCCGGCTACGGCTTCGGCAAGCAGCCCTTCGGCAACCCCGCCGTCGCCATCGGCTCGCAGGCGCCCTTCCACATGGGCTTCTTTCACCAGGGGCCGGTCTTCAACACGCTGGCACCCAACTTTGCGCGCACCTTCACCGAGTTGCGCGTGCAGCAGTACGGCGGCCTGGCGGTGCTGGCCTGGCAGACCGGCCATGCCTACTGGGGCTGGCGCTTTGCCGGCCTGGCGCTGCACCATGTGCAAGACCTGACCCAGCCCTACCACGCCAGCGCGGCGCCCGGCGCCAGCCTGGGCCGCATGATGTGGGTCAACCTCAAGGCCAAGCTGGGCGCGCCGGCCGACCAGCAGGGGCTGGTGGTGCTGCAGAGCAACCGGCACTTCGTGCTGGAGCAGTTCCAGACGCGCTGGATCGTCGACAACGCGCGCCAGCGCCGCGACGGCCCGCTGGAACAGGCGTTGCGCGACCTGACCCGCGATGGGCGTTATCCGGCCTGGAGCCCGTCCTATGCCCGCGACGTCGTCGCCGCGGAAGCGCATGCCGCCGGTCCGCAGACGGACGCGGCCGTGGTGGTGGGTGCACCGGCGAAATTCGTCACCGACCCCAATTTCGATTTCGGCGCCCGCGAGGCCGAGCTGGGGCCCGAGCTGGCCCGCCACATGCAAGGCCAGCGCGACACCTTGCTGATGCAGGTGGCCGAGCTGCTGGGGCACTTCGGCGCCCACAGCCGCAATGCGCTGCGGGGCTTGTTGAAGCAGGCAGTCCGTTAGCCGGGGGCTTCAGCCCGCGGTCGGCCAGCCGTGGCGGAGACCGTGTCAGCGCCGCGGCGCGGCGAACAGCACGTGGCCGTACCGCTCCTGCGTGATGATGTTGACGTGGGTCGGGTTCTGCCATGCCTGCGGATGCGGGAAGCTGGGTGTGGCTGACATGACGAGCCCGCCCAGCTTGAGTTTGCGGTAGACCTCGTTCCTCAGTCGCACGAGCGGGAAGATGCTGCGTCCGTCCACATAAAGCACGTGCTGCAGACGCACGATGAAGTGGAAGGCGGTGATGTCGTCGAACACCATGCGCGACGTGCTGGTGCGCTGGCCTCGGCCGGGCGTGGCGGCGTCGTCACGGGTGGGCATGGCAGGCCGTGACCTCGCCGTCCATCGCGCAAACAGGCCGCGGTCGGCCCCGGTGTTGCCTGAGCGCGGCTGCCATAAGTGGTTCGTTATCAACGAAGCCTGCGTCTATTCTTGGCGCAGAATTGACTTCTTCGCGAAGGCTATGCTGGAGCCCACACGACCATGCGCCACGATCTCACTACCCTCAACCTCGTGCTGGCCATCGAGCAGACCCGCTCGATCACCCGCGGTGCGGCCCAGGAGCACCTGGCGCTGGCCGCGGCGAGCAAGCGACTGTCCGACCTGGAAAGCCGCCTCGGCGTGCAGCTCTTCGAGCGGCGCGCGCGCGGCGTGGAGCCGACCGAGGCGGGGCGGGCGCTGGTGCGCCACATCCGCTCGCTGCACGCGTCGCTCTATGCCCTGGAGACCGAGGTCATGGAGTTCTCGCGCGGCATCAAGGGCCATCTGCGCATCGCTTCCAACACCAGCGCCATCGCCGAGTGCCTGCCGCCCTACCTGGTGGAGTTCTCCCAGGCCCATGCGCAGATCCGCATCAGCCTGGAAGACCTGACCAGTACCGAGGTGCAGGCCGCGGTGGCCGAAGGGCGGGCCGACGTGGGCATCTTCACCGGCCCGGTGCAGGACAACCGGGTCCAGACCTGGGTGTTCGCCCGCGGCCGCCTGGCCGCGCTGGTGCCGCTCAAGCACCCGCTGGCCAGCCGCGAGGCGGTCAGCTTCGACGACTTGCTGGGCTACGACCTCATCGGCCTGCATGCCGGCGCCAGCGCCCAAGAGCTGATGCGCGAGCAGGCGGCGGCCCGCGGCAAGACGCTG
>JBKBVY010000390.1:0-527 GCA_046289335.1 Roseateles sp.
GATCCACCTCAAGCGCGAAGACCTCAACCACACCGGTGCCCACAAGATCAACCACTGCCTGGGCGAAGCGTTGCTGGCCAAGTTCATGGGCAAGAAGAAGGTAATTGCCGAAACCGGCGCCGGCCAGCACGGCGTGGCCCTGGCCACGGCCTGTGCGCTGGTGGGCATCCCCTGCGAGATCCACATGGGCCAGGTCGATATCGCGAAGGAACACCTCAACGTCACCAAGATGCGCATCCTGGGCTGCAAGCTGGTGGCCGTGACGCGCGGTGCCGCCACGCTGAAGGAGGCCGTGGACAGCGCCTTCGAGGAGTACCTGACCAACCCCAGCGACTACCTGTACGCGATTGGCTCGGTGGTCGGTCCCCACCCCTTCCCGATGATGGTGCGCGACTTCCAGAGCATCATCGGCCGCGAGGCCCGCGAGCAGTTCCAGGCCAAACATGGCCGCCTGCCCGACTTCGTGACCGCCTGCGTGGGCGGCGGCAGCAATGCCATCGGCATGTTCACCGCCTTCCTGCCCGACG
>JBKBVY010000052.1:0-16095 GCA_046289335.1 Roseateles sp.
CCCCCGCCGCGCCCCCCCGCGCGGCACCCACCGCGCGCCGCATGCCAAGTGACCGGCAAAAAAAAGCCCCGGTAGAAACCGGGGCCGAGAAAGCCTTATCGCTGTCATCACGCTAAGGCTCCTGCTCAGGGAGGAAAAGCAGGGAATGACCACCTTGCGGCTATCATTCACAGACGAGTTTAGCGCGCTTGAGCGGCGGCGTCACGAATAAATGATGCCGGGATGTGTTGTCCATCACGCGCCGGGCCGCAGCCCCGCAGACCAAGGATTCGCCCGTGAGCCGCTCACTTCTGACACCCCCCGCCTTCCCCGCCGCGCGCCCGCGCCGGCTGCGCCGCGATGCCTTCACCCGCGCCCTGGTGCGCGAGCATGCGCTCAGCGTCAACGACCTCATCCTGCCGGTCTTCATCCATGAGGGCGAGAACCGGCTGGACGCCGTGGCCAGCATGCCCGGCGTGTCGCGCCAGAGCCTGGACCACCTGCTGCGCACGGCCGAGCAGTGCGTGACGCTGGGGGTGCCGGTCATCGCGCTGTTCCCCGTCATTGCCGCCGAGCTGAAGACGCCCGACGGCGCCGAGGCGCTGAACCCCGACGGCCTGGTACCGCGCGCGGTGCGGGCGCTGAAGGCCAACTTCCCGCAGCTGGGCGTGCTGACCGACGTGGCTCTGGATCCCTTCACCAGCCACGGCCAGGATGGCGTCATCGACGAGACCGGCTACATCCTGAACGACCCCACGGTCGAGATCCTCGCCAAGCAGGCGCTGGTGCAGGCCGAGGCCGGCGTGGACATCGTGGCACCCAGCGACATGATGGACGGCCGCATCGGCGCGATCCGCCAGGCGCTGGAAGGCGCCGGCCACATCCACACGCGCATCATGGCCTACAGCGCCAAGTACGCCAGCAGCTTCTACGGCCCCTTCCGCGACGCGGTGGGCTCGGCCGCCAACCTGGGCAAGGCCGACAAGAAGACCTACCAGATGGACCCCGGCAACAGCGACGAGGCGCTGCGCGAGGTGGCGCTGGACCTGGCCGAGGGCGCCGACATGGTGATGGTCAAGCCCGGCCTGCCGTACCTCGACATCGTGCGCCGCGTGAAGGACGAGTTCCGCGTGCCCACCTTCGCCTACCAGGTCAGCGGCGAGTACGCGATGGTCAAGGCCGCCGCAGCCAATGGCTGGCTGGACCACGACGCGGTGATGATGGAATCGTTGCTGGCCTTCAAGCGCGCGGGTGCGGACGGCGTGCTGAGCTACTTCGCGCTGGATGCCGCGCGCCTGCTGAAGCAGGGCTGACCCGGTGCGGGTCTTCCACATCCAGCCCGAAGGCTTCGCGGAGCTTGCGGCGCTGCCGGACACGCTGCCCGACGGCGGCTTCCTGTGGCTGGGCTACGGACGCCGCGAGTTCGAGGTGGGCGAGACCGCCGTACAGCAGGCGCTGGCGCGTTGGGGCTGCGGCAACCTGGTGGACCTGCATGTGTCGGACCTCATCAACAACCAGTTGCCCTCGCACTTCGACTACACGTCTTGGTACGACATGCTGGTGTTCCGCCGCCTGGCCGCCGCGCCGGGCAGCCAGGAGCTGTTCGTCGACGACGAGCACGGCACGCTGGCCTCGGCGCAGCGCGCGCTGCGCGCTATCGACACCAGCCCGGTAGGCTTCGCGGTATTCGACCGCGTGCTGATCACCGTACACCCCACCGACTGCCAGGTGCGCGAGTACTTCGCGAACAAGCTGGACCGCCTGACCGAAGGCCGCGACAAGCGCGATCCGCGCGGCGGCGCCCGCCTGCCGGCCAGCCCGGCGGAGCTGATGCTGCGCATGGTCAACCACATGGTGGACAGCTACCTGGAGCTGCGCCGCCTGCTGACCCGCCAGCTGGCGACGCTGCAGCGCGTGCTGCTGGACCCCAACAGCGAGTTCAGCGACTGGCCTCTGCTGCTGGAGAGCCGCGACGCGCTGCACCGACTGGAGGACATCTGCGAAGACCAGCGCAGCGCGCTGCAGGAGTGGATAGACGCGCTGGACGAATGGCCCGTGCACAGCGACCCGCAGCTGACCCGCGAGCGCGAACTGCTGCGCGTGCGCTCGCGCGACGTGCTGGAGCATGTGGAGCGGGTGCTGAGCCATGTGCGCCGGCTGGAGTCCTCGGCCGAGTCGGCGGTGCAGATGCACTTCAGCGCGTTGGGCCACCGCACCAACAGCATCATGCGCACGCTGACGGTGCTGACCGCCATCTTCCTGCCGCTGAACCTGATCACCGGCATCTTCGGCATGAACTTCGAATGGATGCCGCTGATCAAGAACCCGGCCGGCTTCTGGGAGGCGGTGGCGCTGATCGTGGCACTCGCGTTCGGCCTGTGGCTGCTGTTCCGCCGCAAGCGCTATCTGACCAACCGCTAGCGGTGCCGGTAAGGGTCGGCAAAGCCCAGGCCGGCAAGGATCTCGGTCTCCCGCGCCTCCATGCACTGGGCCTCGTCGTCTTCCTCGTGGTCGTAGCCCTGCGCATGCAGCGTGCCGTGCACCAGCAGGTGGGCATAGTGGTCCAGCACCGGAATGCCCAGCTCGGCCGCTTCCTTCTCGACGACCTCGGCGCAAATGACGAGGTCGGCGCCCACGACGGGCTCGTGGGCGTAGTCGAAGGTCAGCACATTGGTCGCGTAGTCCTTGCCGCGGTAGTCGCGGTTCAGCGCGCGGCCCTCCTCGGCGTCGACGATGCGCACGGCGATCTCGCCCGGCAGCTCCAGCGCCGCACGGATGAAGCGCTGCACCTTGTGGCGCGGCAGCAGCGCGCGGTGGCGCGGGTCGGCGAACTGCAGGGACAGGCTCAGCTCCGGCTTGGTGCTCATGCGGCTCTCGCTTCGCGCTTGGCGCGGGCCTCGTAGGCCTCCACGATGCGCGCCACCAGCGGATGGCGCACCACGTCGGCGCTGGTGAAGCGCGTCATCGCGATGCCCTTGACCTTGGCCAGCACCCGCTCCGCATCGACCAGCCCCGACTGCACGCCGCGCGGCAGGTCGATCTGGCTGGTGTCGCCGGTGACGACGCAGCGACTGCCGAAGCCGATGCGGGTCAGGAACATCTTCATCTGCTCCGGCGTGGTGTTCTGCGCCTCATCCAGGATGACGAAGGCATGGTTGAGCGTGCGGCCACGCATGAAGGCCAGCGGCGCGACCTCCAGCTGGCCCTTCTCGAAGGCCTTGGTGACGCGGTCGAAGCCCAGCAGGTCGTAGAGCGCGTCGTACAGCGGGCGCAGATAGGGGTCGACCTTCTGCGTCAGGTCGCCGGGCAGGAAGCCCAGGCGCTCGCCCGCCTCGACGGCCGGGCGCGTCAGGATGATGCGCTGCACGCTGGCCCGCTCCAGCGCATCCACCGCACAGGCCACGGCCAGGAAGGTCTTGCCCGTGCCCGCCGGGCCGAGACCGAAGGTGATGTCGTGCGACAGGATCTGCTGCAGGTACTGGTGCTGGCGCGGCGTGCGGGCGGACAGGTCGGCGCGGCGGGTGCGCAGCACCAGCGGCCCGTCGCTGCCGGGCCGGGGCTCGGCCTTGAGCGGCGGCGCCTTGGCTTCGACCAGCGCCAGCTGCAGCGTCTCAGCGGACAGCGGGCGCCGCGCGCGCTCGTACAGGCTCTCCAGCAGCGCCCGGGTGCGCTCGGCAGCGGTCTTGGCACCGTCGATGCGGATGTCGGCATCGCGGCGGCTGATCTTCACGCCCAGCGCCGCCTCGATCTCGCGCAGGTGAGCGTCCAGGCTGCCGCAGACGCGGGCCAGGCGGGTGTTGTCGGCGGGTTCGAGGGCGAAGCGCAGGATCACGATGGCGGAGAAAACGAGGGAACCTGGATTGTCGCTGGTGCATTCCCCGGCGCGAGCGGGGCCTGCGCTCCCGCACAATGCCGGCCCATGAAATCCCCGACCGCGCCGGTGGCCGCCCTGCGGAGCCGCCTGCGCCCTTCCCTGTTCGTCGCCGCGGCGCTGCTGTGCCCGGCCGCGGCACAGGCCCAGAGCCTGGCCGGGCCGGATTGGTCCGGCACCGTGCGCGGCTGGGTGGCCGCGATGCTGGCCTTGATGGCCACTGTGGTGGGCTTGATCTCCAGCCTGCATCCGCGCGACCGGCCCGCCAGCTTTCTGGTGGGCATGATGCTGAGCTGGGTGGTGTTGCGGGCCACGGCGGCCCCCAGCGCCGCCGGCCTGCGCCCCCTGCTGATGACGCTGCTGGTGCTGTGCGGCGTGCAATACCTGCTGCGCCAGATGAACTGGAAGCGCGACTGGATCGACTATGCGCTGCTGATCCAATGTCTGGTGGTGCCGGCCAGCTTGCTGCTGGCGGGCGGCCAGGTCGGCATGCTGGGCTGGATCTGGCACGACGTGCTGAGCCTCGAACTCGTCGCCGCCATGGGCTGGGCGCTCTGGCTGCGCTGGCAGCGGCGGTACGAGCAGCCCGATGGCGACGCGGGCAGGGACCTCGGGCTCATGCTGGTGCTGCTGCCGCCCACGATGCTGGCGCTGGTGGCCGACATGCTGCTGGTCTGGATCAGCGAGCCGCTGTGGCAGGCGGCCTCGCCGTGGCTGACGCTGACACTGCCCCTGCTGATGCTGGGCCTGGGGCTGCAGGTGGTCAACGATGTGGCGCAGGCGCGCGTGGACGCCGAGAAGCGCACCGCGCTCGTCGAGCAGCGCATGGCCGAGCGCATCGCCGAGGTGGAGCGCAGCCATCGCCAGCTGGCCGAACAGAAACTGGAGCAGGTCACCGAGCGCGAGCGCAAGCGCATCGCTGCCGACCTGCACGACGACCTGGGCGCCAAGCTGCTGACCATCGTGCACACCAGTGAGTCCGACCGCATTTCCACGCTGGCGCGCGAGGCGCTGGAGGAAATGAGGCTGTCGGTGCGCGGCCTGACCGGCAAGCCGGTGCACCTCATCGATGCTTTAGGCGACTGGCGGGCCGAGGTCGTCTCGCGGCTGGGCCAGGCCAACATCCTGGCCGAGTGGAAGAGCCCGGCCGAGGACATCGAGCACACCTTCCAGGCCCGCTCCTACGTGCAGACCACGCGCATCCTGCGCGAGTCGGTATCCAACATCATCAAGCACAGCGGCGCGACCAACGCGACCATCACCGCCGCGGTGCAGGACGGCGACTTCATCCTGACCATCCAGGACAACGGCCAGGGCATCCCGACCGAACTGGACGGCAGGTTGGACAGAGGCCACGGCATGGCGAGCATGAAATCACGCGCCAAGCAAATGCATGGCCAATGCCTGGTTGAATCCGGCCCCGGCTGGGGTACTGTCATCCGTCTGACGATTCCGCTGTAGAGACCGAGGCTTCCATGAACCACATCCTGCTGCTCGAAGACATCCCGGAGATCCGCGCCTGGCTGAAGGCCCTGGTCAAGCAGGTGTTCGCCAATGCGCAGATCACCGAGTGCTCGCGCGTGCAGGATGCGCTGTCGCTGGTCAACGGCCAGCGCTTCACGCTGGCGCTGCTGGACCTGGGCCTGCCGGACGGCTCGGGCGTGGAGGTCATTGCCGCGCTGCGCGAGAAGCAGCCCGAGGTGCAATCCGTCATCGTCACCATCCACGACGACGACGAACACCTGTTCCCGGCGCTGCAGGCCGGTGCCTTCGGCTACCTGCTGAAGGAGCAGTCGCGCGAGCTGCTGGTCGAGCAGCTGCAGCGCATGAGCCAGGGCGAGCCGCCGCTGTCGCCGTCCATCGCGCGCAAGGTCATCGCCTACTTCGCGGCCCAGGCCAAGCCCAGCTCGCAGGCGCTGCTGCATGAGGTGTCGCTGACCGACCGCGAGACCGAGGTGCTGCTGCGCGTGGCCAAGGGCTTCACGCTGCCGGAGATCGGCGTGCAGCTGGGCCTGAGCCGCCACACCATCGCTGACTACGTCAAGCAGATCTACCGCAAGCTCAATGTGAGCTCGCGCGCCGAGGCGGCGCTGGAGGCGCAACGCCTCGGCCTGTTCGGTCGCAACTGATGGCTTGGGGACGAACCTAGAGCGGCCCGGATAATCCGGGAATGATTGGAAGACTGACTGGCGTCATCGCCGAGAAAACGCCACCGCAGGTCGTCATCGACGTGGCCGGCGTGGGCTACGAGGTGGACGTGCCCATGAGCACGTTCTTCAACCTGGGCGCCCTGGGCGAGCGCGCCGTGCTGCTGACCCACCTGACCGTGCGCGAGGACGCGCACCAGCTGTTCGGCTTCCTCACGCATGAGGAGCGCGCCACCTTCCGGCAGCTCATCAAGATCAGCGGCGTCGGCCCCAAGATGGCACTGGGCCTGCTGTCGGGCCTGTCGGTCAGCGAACTGGCCCAGGCCGTGTCCAGCCAGGAGCTGGGCCGGCTCACCAAGGTGCCCGGCATCGGCAAGAAGACCGCCGAGCGGCTGCTGCTGGAGCTCAAGGGCAAGCTGGGCCCCGACCTCGCGCGCCCGGCCACGGTCACCACCGACAACCAGGCCGACATCCTGCAGGCCCTGGTCGCGCTGGGCTACAGCGAGAAGGACGCCGCCGCGGCGCTGAAGGCGCTGCCGCCCGACGTGGGCGTCAGTGACGGCATCAAGCTGGCACTGAAGAAACTTTCATGAGCATCCAAACCGACAAGTTCGGCGACGACTTCGCGCCCGCGCCACGCATCGTCAGCGCCGCGCCCGAGTCCAGCCGCGAGGAGGCGCTGGAGCGGGCGCTGCGCCCCAAGCTGCTGGACGACTACGTGGGCCAGGCCAAGGCGCGCGAGCAGCTGGAGATCTTCATCGGCGCGGCCCGCAAGCGCCGCGAGGCGCTGGACCATGTACTGCTGTTCGGCCCGCCGGGCCTGGGCAAGACCACGCTGTCCCACATCATCGCGGCCGAGCTGGGCGTCAATCTGCGCCAGACCTCCGGCCCGGTGCTGGAGAAGCCCAAGGACCTGGCTGCCATCCTGACTGGCCTGGAGAAGAACGACGTCCTCTTCATCGACGAGATCCACCGGCTGAGCCCCGTGGTCGAGGAAATCCTGTACCCGGCGCTGGAGGACTACCAGATCGACATCATGATCGGCGAAGGGCCTGCGGCCCGCTCGATCAAGCTGGACCTGCAGCCCTTCACGCTGGTCGGCGCGACGACGCGCGCCGGCATGCTGACCAATCCTCTTCGTGATCGTTTCGGCATCGTCGCGCGGCTGGAGTTCTACACGCCGGCCGAACTGCAGCGCATCGTGACGCGCTCGGCCGGGTTGCTGGGCGCCCCCATCGACCCGGACGGTGCGCTGGAGATCGCCCGCCGCTCGCGCGGCACGCCGCGCATCGCCAACCGGCTGCTGCGCCGCGTGCGCGACTATGCGGAGGTCAAGGGCGATGGTCGCATCGTCGCCGGCATCGCCGACAAGGCGCTGGCCCTGCTGGACGTGGATCCGCAAGGCTTCGACCTGATGGACCGCAAGCTGCTGGAAGCCGTCGTGCATCGCTTCGACGGCGGGCCGGTGGGGCTGGAGAACGTGGCCGCCGCCATCGGTGAAGAGGCCGGCACCATCGAAGACGTCATCGAGCCCTATCTGATCCAGCAAGGCTTTCTGCAGCGCACGCCGCGCGGGCGGGTGGCCACGCTGGCCGCCTGGCGCCACCTGGGCCTGGCACCGCCGGGCCACAAGAGTTCGCCCGACCTATTCGGCGACTGAAGAAATGAAAAAAGCGCCCCGCGGGGCGCTTTCTCTTGTCTGATCCGGAAATCAGAAGTTGTGGCGAACGCCGACGGCCAGCGAGTTGAAGTCCAACTGACCGACGCCGTTGTAGTCGGTCTTGGTGTAGAAACCGTAGACCTTGGTGCGCTTGCTCAGGTTGTAGTTGTAGCCCAGCGTGAACTGCTTGGCACCGCCGGTGCGGAAGGCACCATCGCCACCAGCCTTGCTGCCGCCGACGTTCAGGTGGAACTCAGACTGGCCCAGGGTGTACATCGCAGCCACGCGGCCCACGTCACGGCTCTTGAAGCCGTTGACCTCTTCGCGCTGGAAGTAGCCGCCGAAGGTGAACGCACCCAACTCGTACAGGCCGCGGAAGGCGTACTGCTTGTAGCTGCCGACCTTCTCGTAGCCGAAGCCAGCGTGCAGGGGGCCCATGTCGTAGTTGACGGCCACGTCGATGGCACGCGGCTGCGCGCCTTCGCCGGCGGCCACACCGATCTCCGACGAGAAACCGGAAACAGTGGGGGTGAAGTACGAAACCTTGTTGTTGGTCGTGAACCGGGTGCCGTACAGGTTGTCGGCGGAGGTGCCCGTGTCATGGTTGTGCATGCTCACGTAGTCGGCCGTCGCGAAGTACGAGCCCGGGAACCACTTGCCCAGACGCACGCCACCGAAGGCGCCTTCCAGCTGCACCCACGAAGCACGGTTCCAGAACGTCGTGCCGCCGGAGGCTGCGCCGGTGTCGCTGTTCAGGCCGTGCTCCAGCGAGAACGAAGCCTTCAGGCCGCCACCCAGGTCTTCCTGGCCCTTGAAGCCCAGACGCGAGGAGTTGTTCTGCACGACCACCTTGCGGTCCTGCGAACCCGTCTTCTGGCTTTCGACGGTGGTGTTGATCCGGCCCCACAGGGTCACCGAGCTTTGAGCGAATGCCGGAGCGGCCGCGAGGGCAGCCAGGGCGGCGACAAGAGCAGTCTTTTTCATCGTTTGCCTTTTGTGGATGGGTTGCGGCGGATTGACAAGCCCGCCGTGACGGATACGTGACAGTCAGTATAGGAGTGGCTGTCTACCGGACCGACGCAAGCGACGCGTGGATGCAACAGTCGGCTTAGGGGCATGGCCCCCTGCCTTCTTTGCCGGCTCAGGCCGCGACGTCATCCGTGCTCAGGCCCAGCAGGTGGGCCTCGTCGTTCCAGCCGACGAGGCTGAATCCGTCGGGCGTGGCCAGCAGCCGGTTGATGCTGGCATTGCCCAGCATCCAGCTGCGCGGCGCGTCCAGCGCGATCCGGGCGGCCGCCCGGTACAGGCAGTCGAGCACGCCGCCATGGGCCACCAGCGCGATGCTCTCGCCAGGATGGGCGGCGCAGATGTTCTGCGCCGCGCCCACACAGCGTGCGCTGAAGTCGTTCAGGCTCTCGCCACCGCCGACGGCGAAGTCTGGCTCGCGCCGACGCCAGCGGGCCGCGTCCTCCGGATGGGCCTGGCTGATCTCGTCCCAGCTGAACCCCTCGAAGCGGCCGAAGCAGCGCTCGCGCAGGCCCGGATGCAGGCGCACCGCCAAGCCGCGAGGGCGCGCCACCGCCTCGGCCGTCTGGCGCGCACGACTGAGGTCGCTGGCGTAGATGGCTGCCAGGGGCTCGTCGGCCAGGGCTTGCGCCAGCCGTTCGGCCTGGGCCCGACCCAGCGGGCTGAGCGGGATGTCGGTATGCCCCTGGATGCGGGCGGCGCGGTTCCACAGCGTCTCGCCGTGGCGGATCAGCACGATGCGGGTGGTCTGCTCCAGCACTACACGCCCCAGACGATGTCGGCGCCGGCGCGCGCGCTGCGCTGCATCAGCTCCTGCAGCGGCCAGGCGCGCTGGCGCAGCGTGACGCCCTCGCGGCGCGGCTCGGGCTCGCCGGCCGCCCGGGCCTCGTCGACGGCGCGCTGGAACTGGGCCTCGTCGGCGGCGATGCCGGCCTCCAGCGCCTGCATCAGGCCCGCCAAGTCGGCCGACTGCAGGATGCCCCGCGGAGCGGGCTCGCGACCCATGAGCCGCAGCAGCGCCTCGCCGGACGGGGCCAGCATGACGACGTCGGCGCCGGCCTTGGATTTGAAGACATACAGCATGGCGCCATTGTGGCGCCTGGCGGCCTTCAGCCGTTGCCCACCAGGCCCAGCCAGCCGGACACGGCCGCATCGACCACATGCCGGCGTGGGCGCACGCGTTTCTCGAACTCGTCGGGACCCAGTGCCGGCGCGTACAGGTAGCCCTGGAACTCATGGCAGCCGGCCTGGGCCAGGAAGTCGCGCTGGGCCTCGGTCTCCACGCCTTCGGCGATGACTTGCAGGCCCAGCGCCCGCCCCATCTGCACGATGGCGTTGGCGATGCCGGCATCGCTGGGATCGCCGGGCAGGCCCTTGACGAAGCTGCGGTCGATCTTGAGGCGCTGGATGGGGAAGCGCTTCAGATAGGCCAGCGACGAGTAACCCGTGCCGAAGTCGTCGATGGACAGCGTGACGCCCAGGGCCGCCAGCGCCTGCATGCGCCGCAGGCTTTCGCCGGCCTCGCCCAGCAGCACGCCCTCGGTCAGCTCCAGCTCCAGCATGCTGGGCGGCAGGGCGGCGTCGCGCAGCACGGCGGCGACGTTCTCGACAAAATGGGGCTGCTGGAACTGCAGCGCCGACACGTTGACGGCCACCGGCATGCGCAGGCCGCGGCTGAGCCAGTGGGCGGCCTGCTCGACGGCCTCGCGCAGCACCCATTCACCGATGGCGACGACGAAGCCGCTTTCCTCGGCCAGCGGGATGAAATCGGCGGGCGAGATGTCGCCCCGCTGCGGGTCGCGCCAGCGGATCAGCGCCTCGGCGCCGATGACGCGGTCGCTGCCAAGCTCGACCTGCGGCTGGTAATGCAGCCTGAAGTGCCCTTCGGCCAGCGCCTGGCGCATGTCGTGGTCCAGCCGCATGCGCGACAGCAGGTCCACCTCCTTGCGCGGCACATGGAAACGGAAGCCGGCACGGCCGCCTTCCTTGACCCAGTGCATGGCACGCTCGGCGCTGGCCATCAATTCGTCGGGCGTGGCGCCGTCGCCGGGGTAGAGCGCAATGCCGCAGCTGGCCGTCACGGTGAAGCTCAGCGTGTCGAAGCTGAAGGGCTGTGCCAGCAGCTGCTGGATGCGGCGGGCCACGGCCTCGGCCTCGAACATCTGGGCGCCATCCACCAGCAATGCGAACTCGTCGCCGCCCAGTCGGGCCAGCGTGTCGTTGGGGCCGACCGCGCCGCGCAGCCGCTCGACGATTTCGCGCAGCACGCGGTCGCCGTAGCTGTGACCCAGGGTGTCGTTGATCTGCTTGAAGCGGTCCAGGTCCAGATGGATGAGCGCGAACACCGGCTGCGGCTCGCCGGTCTCGACGGCCGCCATCTGCTGCACGATGCGGTCGGCCAGCGCGCGCCGGTTGGGGGCGCCGGTCAGCACATCGGAGCGGCCCAGTTCCTCGATGCGCTGGTGGGCGGCCAGCTTCTCGCTGAGGTCGCGGAACGAGAAGACCCGACCGATGGGTTCGCCGCGGCTCATCTGCGGCAGCGAGACCTGCTCCAGCACGCGGCCGTCGGCCAGGCGCAGCACGTCGCTGGAGCGCATCAGCGGCGCGTCCAGCAAGGCCTCGATGCGCTGGCGGTACTGCTCGCCGTCGCGCATGACGCGCTGCAGGCTCAGCCACAGGCCGGCGTCGCCGGGCTCGTGCTGCAGCCCGCCGGGCAGGCCCCACAGCTTGGCGAAGCGGCGGTTGAAGCTGCGCACGCGGCCGCTCAGATCGACGACCAGGATGCCGTCGGCGGTGGACTCCAGCGTCGCGCGCAGCTCGGCCAGCAGCGTCTCGCGCTCGGCCTCGGCGCGGCGGCGCCGGGTCTGGTCGTGCAGCAGCACCAGCCAGTAGCGGTCGCCATCGGGCGTGTGGATGGGGCTGATGGAGCGGCTGACCCAGCGCGGCTGGCCGTCGCTGTGTGTCAGCACGGTGTCGGAGCGGATGCGGGCGAAGGGGTCGCGCGCCGCGCCCTGCCAGAAGGCCTCGTCCTCCAGCGAGCCGCACAGCATCGCCGGGTTCTGGCCCAGTGCACGCTCGGGCTTCAGCCCCAGCAGCCGCAGCGCGGCCCGGTTGATGACGCTGACGGTGAGGCTCTCACCGTCCACCAGCCAGGCTGGCTCCGGCAGCCCTTCGAGAAGGGCGCCGATGACGGGCGGCGCCTCGTCGACGCGAGAGCGCGCCACAAGCGCCTCGCGGCTGGCGCTCACGCCGTGAGCTCCCCGGGCCCGGTGCTGATCGCGTCGAAGAAGTAGGCGATGCGGGCGCGCGGGCTGAGGTAGTCCAGCGCCGCCCGCGGCAGGAACTGGGGCTTCAGGCTGCGCCGGATGCCCAGGTCCGGCATCTCTTCCAGGTTGAGGATGAGGGCCTCTTCCTTGGGCACCTTCAGGTCATGCACCATCACACGCGGCTTCAGGGGCCGGGCGGAGTTGACCGACACGACGAGCGCATAGCGGTCATCGGTGAGTTGAACGGTGGAGCCCGGCGGGTAGACGCCCATCATGCGGATGAAGGCATTCAGCATGGTCGCGTCGAAGCGGTTGCGGCCCTGGGCGAACATCAGCGACAGCGCCTCGTGCGGCGTCATCGCCTTGGAGGTGATCAGCGGATTGCACAGGCCATCGAAGCGGTTGACCAGCGCGACGATGCGCGCGCCGGTGCTCATGCGGTCCATGTTGATGCGCTGCGGGAAGCCGGTGCCGTCGGCGTGCTCGTGGTGCTGCGCGATGATGAGCAGCGGCGCCGGCGCCAGGCCCATGGTCTGGCCGATGGAGACGCCCTTGGCGACGTGCTGCTGATAAGCCTGCAGCTCGGCCGACGTGAAACTCTCGTCCCGGTGGCGCAGCCGCGCGGCGACTTCCAGCTTGCCGACGTCATGCAGCAGCGAGCCGACACCCAGATCCATCATCTCGTCGCGGCCCAGCCCGAAGGTGCGGCCCAGCAGCAGGGCGATGATGCAGACGTTCAGGGCATGGGCGGTATTGCGGTCGCCGGCAGACTCGTTGAGCAACCGCATGTTGAGGTCACCCTCGACCAGCATCTTGTCCAGCAGCGCCGCCGTCAGTCCTTCGGCCTGGGCGCGGGCCTGCTGGGGGTCGGCCTGGACCAGGTCCATGACGCCACGAAAGCCCGCGGCGGCCTCGCGGTACTGCTCCTCGCACAGCCGCAGCGCCTCGCGCTGTGCGGCCAGCGCGCGCCGATGCGCCTCGCGGGCGAGCTCCTCCGGGCTGGGTTCGGCCGACGCGGGTACGCCGGCTGCCGCGCCGGCCTCGCCGGACGCGGCGCCATCGAGTTCCGCGGGGCGCGACTGCAGCGCCAGGTCGCTCTTGGCCGGGCTCCAGCGCACCTGCCGCAGTCCCAGGCGACGCAGGATCAGCAGCTGGTCCGTCGAGGTGATCTTGAAACTGGACAAGGGAAACGGATGCGACATCCAGCCCAGGTCGAGATGAATGAACATCCCGACCGTCAATTGGCTAACGTCGATCAGCGGATCGTTTGATCTATCCTGCATTCGCTCACACCCGTGTACCGGGCACCCTCGACTGGCCGGTTTCGGCACCGCTGCCGAAACTCCGGAAAACCAGCCTCCTGCTGTACTTGATTTCGCTCCAGTGCGGGCAAGGGGATAAGGGAAAAATCCCCTTGCACGCCAATGCGGAGCTTAGCGCCTGATGAAGACTGGAATTCTGTCGCTTCGTCGGGGCAAACGCGGAGGCTGGGGGCGCCCGGCGGGCCCTGGAGCCCTTGGAGCGGAACAAATGCGCAGATGATCTCGCTGCGCAGCCGGCCAGTTGCTGCGCGGCTGCGGATTCAACGCCGCGCCCGATGTGCGGCAATCAGTTCGTGATACCAGCGCGCGCTGTCCTTCGCGACACGCCGCTGGCTGGCGTAGTCGACGTGGAACAGCCCGAAGCGCTTCAGGTAGCCGGAATTCCACTCGAAGTTGTCCAGCAGGCTCCAGTAGAAATAACCCCGCACGTCCGCACCCAGGCTCATGGCCGTGGCCAAAGCCTGCAGATGGCTGTGCACGTAGGCGATGCGCTCCGCGTCGGGCACGCGGCCGTCGACCACATGGTCCGCATTGGCCATGCCGTTCTCGGTGATGTACATGGGCGGCGGCGAGTATTCCCGGGCCAGCCGCACGAGGTGCTGGGCAAACACCTCCGGCACGATTTCCCAGCCCATGTCGCTGAAGCCGCGGGCGCCGGGCCCCTTGACGGTCTTGCCCTCGGCGTCGAACAGGCTGCGCGTGTAGAAGTTCAGGCCCAGGAAATCCAGCGGCTGCTGGATGCGCGCCATGTCGCCCGGCTGGATCCGCGGCGCATCGGCGCCGACGAAGGCCATCGCATCGGCCGGGTAGGCACCACGGAAGATGGGGTCCATGTACCAGCGCACGTTCAGGCCGTCGTCGATGCGCGCCGCGCGCCGGTCGGCCTCGCTGGGCGTGGCCGGGAAGGAAGGCGTGTGGTTGAGCACGATGCCCAGCGGCGCCTTCGTGACGGCACGCATCGCCTGGACCGCGTCGCCGTGCGACAGCATCAGGTGGTGGGCCACCTGCAGGCTCTCGGCACGGCTGCGGTGGCCGGGCGCGAATTGCGCCGTCTCGTAGCCCAGCGTGGCCGTGCACCAGGGCTCGTTGTGCGTGGCGATGCTCGCCAGGCGGTCGCCCAGCCGGCGGGCCACCTCGGCGGCGTAGTCCGCAAAATGACCCACCACCTCGCGTGACAGCCAGCCGCCCAGGCTCTCGTCCAGCGCCTGCGGCAGGTCCCAGTGATAGAGCGTGGCGTGGGGCTGGATGCCCGCGGCCAGCAACGTGTCGACCAGCCGGTCGTAGAACGCGAAGCCTGCCTCGTTCCAGGCGCCCCGCCCCAGCGGCTGAACGCGGGGCCAGGCCAGGCTGAACCGGTAGCAGTCCAGGCCCAGGTCCTGCATCAGCGCCACGTCTTCGCGGAAGCGGTGGTAATGGTCGCAGGCCACGTCGATGTTGGAGGCGTCGTTGATGCGGCCCGGCTGGCGGCAGAAGGCGTCCCAGATCGACGCGCCCTTGCCCTCCTCGAAGGCGGCCCCTTCGATCTGGGCCGCGCTGGTGGCGGCGCCCCACCGGAAATCGGCGGGAAAGGCCTGCGCAAGGCCGGCGGGGTCGAGACGGTCAGGGGCGAGGATGTTCATGGCGGGCGTGCAACGGGCGCGTCTTCAGCGCGCGTCAGGGCAGAGGTCGGAGAAAGGCTCGGGCCGGACGGCGAGGCCGCGGCGGCTTGCAGCGGTGCGGCGGCATCTTGCCGATGCCTGACAACGTTGTCAATTGAATATGACAACGGTGTCATCGATCGTCTTGCCGATGTCCCCCGGGGGGCGTGCAGACATCGCGTGAGCGGCGGCTGCGCCTCAGCGCGCGCGCGTCGAGTCGCGCACGATGAGCTCGTGCGCCAGCACCTTGTGCAGGTCGGCATCATCGACCTGTACCACGGCATCGGGTCGCGAAGCGCCCACCAGCATCTCGACCGCCGTGCGCGCCATCTCGACGACCGGCTGCCGGACGGTCGTCAGCGGCGGCCAGACCAGCGCCGCCGTCGGCGAATCGTCGAAGCCGGCGACGGACAGCTCGCCCGGCACGCTCAGGCCCAGGCGCTGCGCCGCGGCCAGCACACCCAGCGCCATGTCGTCGTTGCTGGCGAAGACCGCGGTCGGACGCTGGCGGCGGCTCAGCAACTGATGGGCGGCATCGCGCCCGCTGGCAAAGGTGAAGCTGCCCGGCTGGATCAGCTCGGGATCCGGCGCGATGTCGTGGGCCCGCAGCGCATTGACGAAGCCCTGGTAGCGCGCCGCGCTGGCCGACTGGTCCGGCGGCCCCTTGATGAAGGCGATGTGCCGGTGCCCCAGGCTCAGCAGCAGGTTGGTGATTTCTTCGGCCGCATGCACGTCGTCCATGCGCACCGAGGGCACGCCGCGGATGTCCCGCTCGGGCGACATCAGCACGCAGGGCGTGCCGCTTTCGCGCAGCGCGGCCAGCACCTCGGGGTTGTCGCACAGCGGCGGCGTCAGGATCATGCCGTCGGGCCGCAGCGCCAGCACCATGCGGTCGATCTGCTGACGCAGATCGGGCGCATCGTTGTGCAGCGATTCGACAACGAGGTGATAGCCCAGCTCGCGGCAACGCAACGTCGCGCCTTGCTGCACGCTGCCGACGAAGGCGGCACTGGGGTCGTAATAAAGCAGGCCGATCAGGAAGGACCGTCCGCCTGCGAGGCTGCGCGCCGACTGCTTGGGCCGATAGCGCAGCGCCTCCACCACCTTGAGCACCTGATCCCGCGTGTTCTCGTGCACGCCGGGTTCATGGTTGAGCACGCGTGACACCGTCTTGATCGACACGCCCG
>JBKBVY010000391.1:0-524 GCA_046289335.1 Roseateles sp.
TTTTGCGTTCAGCCGTTACTGCAGCGTGGAGCGGCTGAAGCTGCCCGCGTACGCGCAGCGCTGCGAGCGGCTGGCGCGGTGGCAGCTGGCCCACGCCGTTGATTGGATGGACGCCATGCTGGCCACGACGCTGGCGGACCGTGTGGGCCTGCCGAACGCTCAACGGCCCTTCACGCGCGACCAGCTGAAGCTGGGGCAGGAGCGGCTCATGGATCAGTCGCAGCAGGTGCTGGGCTTCGACTGCCGCAGCCTGCGGCGCACGGTGGACTGGGCCGCGCAGCGGGTCGAGCTCGGCGAGCTGCGCATGGCGCTGCAGGCCGCTCGCTGAGCTCAGCCGCCCGTCTGGTGCCGCTGCAGCGCGGCCAGCAGCAGCGGGTTGACGCGGTCGGGCTCGGCGATGGGCGCCAGGTGGCCGGCGCCGTCCAGCAGCGTCAGCTGCACCCGGGGCAGCTGTTGGGCCAGCGTGTGGGCCACGCGGCGGGCGCTGGCGCGGGTGGCGCCGCCGCAGATCAGCTGCACGGGCA
>JBKBVY010000392.1:0-523 GCA_046289335.1 Roseateles sp.
GATGTTGCCCCAGTTGACGTCGGCGAACAGCAGGGTGACGTCGTCGGGAACCCGCATCCCCGCGTCGTAATAGTCCTGGACTTCCTTGTAGAGCGCCCAGACCTGGGGCGTCTCGGCGGCGGGCTTCTTGGTGACCTCGGCGATGATCTGGCGCTGGTCGGCGACGATGGTCTCCAGCAGGCGGGTCGCCGTGCCCTGCGTCATCGGCTCGTCGCCGTCGCCGCGCATGCCCACGGTGACGAGGCTCTCGTTGGCGCCCATGCGCTCGACGCCGTCGCGCCAGAACGCGCGCAGGTTCTCCGCATTCTTGGCGTAGTCCCATGGGCCCGCGCCGTGGCGTTCCCACTCGATGTGCGCGCGGCTAATCGGCTCATGGTGCGAGGTCCCCAGGACCACGCCCATCTCGTCGGCCAGCGAGGCGGTCAGCGGGTCGTCGTCATACAGCGCCTTGCCCCACATGGCCGGCCACAGGAAGTCGCCCTTCAGCCGCAGGATCAGCTCGAAGACCCGCTCGTAGAAGGCG
>JBKBVY010000393.1:0-523 GCA_046289335.1 Roseateles sp.
GGCGGCGGCGGCTTCGAAAAGCAGCGCCTGGGTGGGAAGGCGCTCGGCCGGATGCGGCGGCGGCGTCCCCACCGCGGCGGCCCAGCGCGCCCAGAGGTCGGCCGGATGCTCCACGGCCAGCAGGCGGTGGCGCTGGAGGTCGGCGGGCGTCAGCACCGGCCCGTGCAGGGCCAGCAGTTCGGGCGAGGCGGCGACCACGGCCACCGCCTCGAACAGCACCATGCTGGGCACGCCGGCGAGGTCGCTTCCGTCGGCGACAATGGCGAGGTCGCCGCCCTGGTGGAGCGCCTCGGCGCCGTGGCCGACCTGCAGCTCGACCTCCACGTCCGGGTGGGCGCGGCGGAAGCCGCCCAGGCGCGGCGTGAGCCACTCCTGCGCGAACGAGTGGGGCGCGGCCAGGCGCACGGGGACCTCGCCAGGCTCGGCACGGACGCGATCGGACGCGTCGCGGATGGCCTCGATGGCGGGCTCGATGTGGCCGATGTAGCGCCGCCCGGCCATCGACAGCCGCGGCGCACGCCCG
>JBKBVY010000053.1:0-16005 GCA_046289335.1 Roseateles sp.
GTCGTCGAACTTGGTGTGGCGCTGCAGCGTCTCCAGCGTCTTGGCGCGGAAGAAGGCCTTGCGGTCCATGGCCTGCATGAAGCGCTTGTGCATCAGCCGGAACAGCTTGGCGTCGCCGGCCAGCGGCCGGGCTTCGAGCAGCGCGGTCTGGATGGTCACGTCGCCAGCAGATTCACTCAGGCATTCGCCCAGCGTGCGCACCGAGGAGCCGATCTCCAGACCCACGTCCCAGCAGGCGGTGATGAAGCTCTCCAGCGCGGTCTTGACCGCGCCGGGCTGGTGGGCCTCCACGCCGTCGGGCAGCAGCACCAGCACGTCCACGTCGGAATGCGGGAACAGCTCGCCGCGGCCGTAGCCGCCCACGGCGGCCAGGCAGCTGCCCGCGGGCATGCCGGCCTGGGCCCACAGCGCGCGCAGTGTGTCGTCGACATGGCGGGCCAGCCGGCGCAGCAGGCGCTCGGCACCGGCCTGGGTGGGGCGCTCGGCCAGGAAGCCGTCGACCAGGGCCTGCTTGCCGGCCTTGAACTGCTGGCGGAGGTCGGCGAGCGTCGCCACGTCAGGCGGTGGCTGCCGAGGGCTGGGCGATGAAGGCCGGCGGCGGCGGGCTGCCGGCCGACACCGTCAGCACCTCGTAGCCGGTCTCGGTGACGGCGATAGTGTGCTCCCATTGGGCCGACAGGGAGCGGTCCTTGGTGACGATGGTCCAGCCGTCGCCCATCTCCTTGATCTCGCGCCGGCCGGCGTTGATCATGGGCTCGATGGTGAACACCATGCCCGGCACCAGCTCGTCCAGCGTGCCGGGGCGGCCGTAGTGCAGCACCTGCGGCTCCTCGTGGAAGACCCGGCCGATGCCGTGGCCGCAGAACTCGCGCACGATGGAGAAGCCCGCGTTCTCGGCAAAGGTCTGGATGGCGTGGCCGATGTCGCCCAGCCGCGCGCCGGGCCTGACCTTGGCGATGCCTTTCCACATGGCCTCATACGTGAAGGCGCACAGCCGCTTGGCGGCGATGCTGCCGTCGCCGACGACGAACATGCGGCTGGTGTCGCCGTGCCAGCCGTCCTTGATGACGGTCACGTCGATGTTGACGATGTCGCCGTTCTTCAGCGGCTTGTCGTTGGGGATGCCGTGGCAGACCTGCTGGTTCACCGACGTGCAGATGGACTTGGGGTAGGGCGTGTAGCCCGGCGGGCAGTAGTTCAGCGGCGCCGGGACGGCCTGCTGCACGTGGACGATGTGGTCGTGCGCCAGCCGGTCCAGCTCGTTGGTCGTGATGCCCGGCTTCACGTGCGCCGTGAGCATGTCCAGGACTTCGGATGCGAGGCGTCCGGCGATGCGCATGCCTTCGATGTCGGCAGCGGTCTTGATCGTGATGGCCATGGGGCAGGATTATCTCAATCGGCCCAGACGACCGTGCCGGTCCACCAGGTCGCCAGCACGACCATGCCAAATGCGATGCGGTACCAGGCGAAGATCTTGAAGTCGTGGCTGGACACGTAGCGGATCAGCCAGCGTATGCACAGCAGCGCGCTGAAGAACGCGAACACCAGGCCCACGGCGAACATGGGCGCGTCCTCCCAGGCCAGAGCGTCGCGCTGCTTGAGCACCGAGTAGGCGCCTGCGCCCATCAGGGTCGGGATGCCCAGGTAGAAGCTGAACTCGGTGGCCGCCTTGCGCGACATGCCCAGCACCAGGCCGCCGATGATGGTGGCGCCCGATCGGCTGGTGCCGGGGATCATCGCCACGCATTGCAGCAGGCCCACCTTGAGGGCGTCCAGCGGGCGCATGTCGTCCACCGTCTCGACGCGGGCGCGGCGTCCGCCGGCCAGGTCCAGCTCGCCGTACAGCCGCTTGTGGCGCGCCTCCACCCACAGGATGATGAGGCCGCCCACGATGAAGGCCATCGCCACCGGCACCGGGTGGAACAGATGGGCCTTGATGTACTTGCCGAAGGCCAGGCCCAGCACCACGGCGGGCAGGAAGGCGATCAGCACGTTCAGCGCAAAACGCTGCGCCTGCGGCTCCCGGGTGATGCCGCTTACCGTGCGCGCCAGGCGCTCGCGGTACTCCCAGATCACCGCGAACATCGCGCCGGTCTGGATCGCGATCTCGAACACCTTGGCCTTCTCGCCGACGAAGTTCAGCAGCGAGCCGGCCAGGATCAGGTGGCCCGTGGAGGAAATCGGCAGGAACTCGGTCAAGCCCTCGACGATGCCCAGGATGGCGGCTTTGATCAGAAGGATGACATCCACGGCGACTCCGGAAACTGCATGGCAAATAGGCGGCGCAGTGTAGCGAGCCGGCTTGCTGCGGCCGTTGACGGGTCGCTACATTACTGACTCTTCGGTCATTAACTCCGCCCGCCTTGGTCACCGTCACCCCCCGCCAGCGCCGCAAGGACGCCCGCCCGCAGGAGCTGCTGGACGCGGCCCTGGCGCTGTTCGTCGAGAAGGGCTTTGCCGCCACGCGCAGCGAGGAGGTCGCGGCGCGGGCCGGCGTGGCCAAGGGCACGCTCTACCGCTACTACCCCAGCAAGGAAGAGCTGTTCAAGGCCATGGTGCGCGAGAGCCTGTCCGAGCACATCGTGGCGTCGGCCGCCCAGGCGGCGCAGCATGAAGGCCCCATCGCCGAGCTGCTGCGCCACATGATGCGTGCCTGGTGGGACAAGGTCGGCCATGGCCGGGCCGGCGTGGTCTGCAAGATCATGATGGTGGAGGCGCGCAACTTCCCGGAGCTGGCGCGCTTCTACGTGGACGAGGTCATCACGCCGTCGCAGAACCTGGTGGGCGGGCTCATCGAGCGCGGCATCCGCAGCGGCGAGTTCCGCGCCGTGTCCGTCGAGGCCACGGTGCACCTGCTGATCGCGCCCATGCTGCACATGATGCTGCACGAGCATGCCTTCGGCGATCTGCAGCCCTGCCACCCGACGATGAGCGCCGAGGCGCTGCTGGACGCCCAGATGTCGCTGCTGCTGCACGGCCTGCTGGCGGCCCCGGCCTGACCTCTAGAATTTTGGCTTTCAGCCCGCCGTACCCGCTCCGGAGAACTAGATGAACGTCGAACAAGCCCGCTTCAACATGATCGAGCAGCAGATCCGTCCCTGGGACGTGCTCGACCCTGGCGTGCTGGAGCTGCTGCACATCGTGCACCGCGAGGACTTCGTGCCCGAGGCCCACAAGGCCCAGGCCTTCGTCGACACCGAGCTGCCGCTGACCCCCACCCGCCGCATGCTGGCGCCCAAGGTCGAGGCCCGCCTGCTGCAGGAGCTGAAGGTGCAGCGCCACGAGAAGGTGCTGGAGATCGGCGCCGCCACGGGCCACCTGGCCGCGCTGCTGGGCCACCAGGCCCAGCGCGTCATCGCGCTGGAGGCCGATGCCGGCCTGGCCGCCCAGGCCGCCGCCAACCTCCAGCGTGCCGGCGTGCTCAACGTCAGCGTGCAGAACGCCGACGGCGCGGCCGGCCAGCCCGGCGAGCAGCCCTTCGATGTCATCCTGCTGTCCGGCTCGGTCGCCAGCGTGCCCCAGCTGCTGCTGGACCAGCTCAAGGTCGGCGGCCGCCTGGCGGCCATCGAGGGCACGGAGCCGGTCATGCGCGCCGTGCTGATCACGCGCACCGGCGCCAGCGACTTCCGCCGCGTCGAGCTGTTCGACACCGTCGCTGCCCGCCTGCCCGGCTTCGCCGAAGCGCCGGCCTTCAGCTTCTGAGGTTCCGCCTGCGCATGCAGCCCGTCGCCGCCAGACGCCGCTTGCCCCCCTCCGCAGCGCAGGTCGTCGCATGGCTTCAGTCATCGGCGGGCTTTGCGTCTATAACCCCGGCCGCTGCCTAACTCATCGCTTCAGCCAAGGAACCCCATGCCCCTCGTCAACGCCCACCGCCTGATCCTGCAACCGCTGGCCATCGCCGCCAGCTTCGTGGTCGCCGGCGCGGCCCAGGCGCAGAGCCTGCAAGAGCTCTACGACGCGGCCCGGGGTTACGACGCCACCTACCTGGCCGTGCGGGCCTCGGCCGATGCCGCGGCCGCGCGAGCGGCCCAGGCCGAGGCGCTGCTGCGGCCCTCGCTGGGCCTGTCGGCCTCCGGCACGCAGGTGCGTACCGACCCGCCCAGCGGCGCCGCGGTGAACAGCCGCACGCTGACGGCCGGTCTGCAGGGCAAGTACTCGGTCTACAACGCCGCCAACACGCCCACCATCGACAAGGCGCGCCGCGCGCTGACCATCGCGCAGGCCGACCTGGAGAACGCCGAGCAAGACCTCATCGTCCGGCTGGCCACCGCCTATTTCGACGTGCTGGCCGCCAAGGATGCGCTGACCACCTCGCGCGCCAACAAGGCCGCCATCGCCGAGCAGCTGGCCTCGGCCAAGCGCAACTTCGAGGTGGGCACGGCCACCATCACCGACACCCGCGAGGCCCAGGCCCGCTACGACCTGGCCGTGGCCCAGGAGCTGGCGGCCGACAACGACTTGCGCGTCAAGCGCGTGACGCTGGACCAGTTCGTGGGCCGCGTGGGCGTGGAGCCCAAGGGCCTGGCCCAGCCGGTGGCGCTGCCGGCGCTGCCCAGCGACAACGTGGACACCTGGGTGGCGACGGCCGACGAGCAGCATCCCGTGGTGCGCAAGGCCCGGCTGGGCCTGGAGATCGCGCAGCTGGACACCGAGATCGCCCGCGCCGGCACCAAGCCCACGCTGGACGCCAGCGCCACGCTGGGCGCCAGCAACCTGCACAACGGCTTGAGCGGCGCCGCGGCTGCTGCGACGGGCGTGGGCACGTCCAAGAGCGCCACCATCGGCCTGACGTTTACCTACCCCATCTACACCGGCGGCCTGACGCAGAACCGCATCAAGGAAACCCTGGTGCTGGAAGAGAAGGCCCGCAACGACCTGGACTACGCCCGCCGCAGCGTCGCCGAGGCCACGCGGCGCGCCTTCTTCGGCGTGCAGTCGCTGAAGGCCCAGGTCAGCGCCTACGAGGCCGCCGAGTCGTCCACCAAGCTGGCGCTGGAGGCCACGCAGCTGGGCTACAAGGTCGGCGTGCGGGTGAACCTGGACGTGCTCAACGCCCAGACCCAGCTGTTCTCCACCCAGCGCGACCTGGCCAAGGCGCGCTATGACGTGGTCGTCAACAGCCTGAAGCTGCGCCAGGCCTCGGGGCAGCTGCGCCCCGAGGACCTCAGCGCGGTCAACGCGCTGCTGGCGCGCTGACGCCGCACGGCGGCCGGCTCAGGGCCGGCCGATCACGTTCAGCGGAATCTTCAGGTAGCTGACGCCGTCGTCCTCGGCCGGCGGCAGCTGGCCGGCGCGGATGTTGACCTGGATGGACGGCAGGATCAGCGTGGGCACGTCCAGCGTCGCGTCACGCGCCTGGCGCATGCGCACGAAGTCCTCCTCGCTGATGCCGTCGCGCACATGGATGTTGTGCGCCCGCTGCTCGGCCACCGTCGTCTCCCAGGCCGGCGCGCGCTTGGCCGGCGGGTAGTCGTGGCAGACGAACACGCGCGTCTGCGGCGGCAGCGCCAGGATGCGCTGCACCGAGCGGTACAGCGTGTGCGCGTCGCCGCCGGGGAAGTCGGCCCGGGCGGTGCCCACGTCGGGCATGAACAGCGTGTCGCCGACGAACACCGCGCCGTCCACCACATAGGCCATGTCGGCCGGCGTGTGGCCCGGCACCAGCAGCGCCTGCGCCTGCACCTCGCCGATGTGGAACACCTCGCCGTCCTGGAACAGGTGGTCGAACTGCCGGCCATCGGGCAGGAAGCCGCGCTCCAGGTTGTAGAGCTTCTTGAAGGTCGCCTGCACCTCGCGGATGTGCTCGCCGATGGCGATGCGACCGCCCACCCGGTCGCGCAGGTAGTGCGCCGCCGACAGGTGGTCGGCATGGGCATGGGTTTCGAGGATCCACTGCACCGTCAGCCCTTCGGCCTGCAGATAGGCCAGCAGCCGGTCCGCCTGGACCGTGCTCGTGCGGCCCGACTTGAAGTCGAAGTCCAGCACCGGATCGACCACGGCGGCCTGCCGGCTGGCCTTGTCGGCGATGACGTAGGAGACGGTACCGGTGGCTTCGTCGAAGAAGGCCTGGACGGAGGTGGCGGAGGACATGGGGGCTCCTGTGGGCTTCAATATGTTGACAGATAATATATCTATAGATAAAGTTTAGTCAACGTCAAGGAGCCTTCCCATGTCTCATCCCGTCATCGACCCCGCTGCGCTGCGCCAGGCCGCCGGCCAGGCCGTGGCCGTGGCCGCGCTGAAGGTGCTGGCCAACGAAGACCGGCTGCTGCTGCTGTGCCAGCTGTCGCAGGGGGAGATGTCGGTGGGCGACCTGGAGGCGGCGCTGGACATCCGCCAGCCCACGCTGTCGCAGCAGCTTGCGGTGCTGCGTGCCGAGGGGGTGGTGCAGACGCGCCGCGACGGCAAGCGCATCTTCTACAGCGTGGCGGACGCCCGGCTGTTGCAGGTGCTGGCGGTTTTGCATGGGCTGTACTGCCCGCAGGAGTGAACGATGAACATCGACTGGCAAGCTTTTACGCCCTGGGCCGCTTTGGCGGGGGGCGCGTTCATCGGCCTGGCGGCCGGGCTGTTCGTGCTGCTGAACGGCCGCATCGCGGGCATCAGCGGCGTGCTGGGCGGGCTGCTGCGGCCGGCGCGTGGCGACATCGCCTGGCGCGCGGCCTTCGTGCTGGGCCTGGTGGCCGCACCGCTGGTCTATGCCTTGTTTGCGGCCGTGCCCCAGCCGCGCATCGACGCCGGCTGGGGTCTGCTGGTGGTGGCGGGCCTGGCGGTGGGCGTGGGTACTCGGTACGGCTCGGGCTGCACCAGCGGCCACGGCGTGTGCGGGCTGTCGCGGCTGTCGCCGCGCTCGCTGGTCGCGACGCTGAGTTTCATGGGGGCGGGTTTCGCCACCGTCTTTGTGCTGCGGCATCTGCTGGGTGCCTGAGGAGTCGTCATGGCCATTCTTGCTTCTCTGTTCGCCGGTCTGCTGTTCGGCTTCGGCCTCATCCTGTCCGGCATGGCCGACCCGTCCAAGGTGCTGGGCTTTCTGGACCTGGCCGGCGCCTGGGACCCGTCGCTGGCGCTGGTCATGGTGGGGGCCATCGGCGTGGGCCTGGTGGCCTTCCAGATCGCGGGCCGGTCGCGCCTGAGCTGGCTGGGGCTGGGCATCACCTTGCCCACCGCGCGCCACATCGACCGCCGGCTGGTCGGCGGCAGCCTGCTGTTCGGCATGGGCTGGGGGCTGGCGGGCTTCTGCCCCGGGCCGGCCCTGGTGGGGCTGGGCATGGGCGAGGCCAAGGCGGTGGTGTTCGTGCTGGCCATGCTGGCCGGCATGGGGCTGTTCGAGCTGCTGGAGCGCAGGAAGGGCTGAGCGATGGGCATCGACACCGCCTGGATCGCGGTCGGCCTGACGGTGGCGGTGCTGGCCGGCTACGAGGTGCTGCTGTGGCTGCAGCAGCGCCGCGGCCCGCAGCGCTCGGCGCCGGCGCGGCATGCCGGGCTGCGCGAGGTCTGGTTCCGCATGGTGTCCGCGCAGAAGGGGGCGGAGCTGCTGGCGGTGCAGACGCTGCGCAACTCGCTGATGTCGGCCACGCTGCTGGCGTCCACCGCGGCGCTGGCGCTGATGGGCACGGTGACGCTGGCGGCGCCGTCGCTGCATGGGCTGGATGCCGTGGCCGGCCTGGGCGGAATCGGCCCGCGGCTGGTGCTGGAACTGGTGTTGCTGGTGCTGCTGTTCGCGTCGCTGGTGTCGTCGCTGATGGCCGTGCGCCTGTACAACCATGCCGGCTTCATCGGCGGCATGCCGGTGGAGGCCGCCGAGCGCTCGCGCTGGACGGACGCGGGCGCGCGCTACGTGCGCCGCGCCGGCCTGCTGTACGGCGTGGCGCTGCGGCAGCTGGTGCTGGTGGTGCCGGTGGTGGCGGCCATCCTGCTGCCGGCGGCGGGCCCGGTGGCGGCGGTGCTGGTGGCGGGCGTGCTGTATTCGCTGGACCGCTTCGACGCCGACTAGGGGCCGGCGCATGCCCCAAAATCCGCGCCCATGCTGTTCCTGCTCTCGCCAGCCAAGTCGCTGGACTACGACACCCCCACGCCGCCCGAGCTGGCCGCGTCGCTGACCCGCCCGCAGTTCCTGCCCGACACGGCCGCCCTCATCGACATCCTGCGCGGCAAGAGCGTGGCCGAGGTGCGCGAGCTGATGGACTTGTCCGAGCCGCTCGCCCAGCTCAACGTCGACCGCTACCAGGCCTGGCGGCCGCGCTTCACCGACGCCAACAGCAAGCCGGCCGTGCTTGCCTTCAACGGCGACGTCTACGACGGGCTGGACGCGAAGACGCTGTCCGCCGACGACCTGGCCTGGGCGCAGCAGCATGTGCGCATGCTGTCCGGGCTGTACGGCCTGTTGCGGCCGCTGGACCGCATGCAGCCCTACCGGCTGGAGATGGGCACGCGGCTGGCCACGCCGGCCGGCGCCAGCCTGTACGACTGGTGGGGCGACCGCCTCGCGCTGCACCTCAACAAGCTGGCCGCGGCCGAGAAGGTGCCGGTCATCGTCAACCTGGCCTCGCAGGAGTACTTCCGCGCTGCCGACCGCAAGGTGCTCAAGCCGCGCGTCATCGACTGCCAGTTCGAGGACTGGAAGAACGGCGACTACAAGATCATCAGCTTCTTCGCCAAGCGGGCCCGCGGGTTGATGGCGCGCTACGCCATCCAGCAACGCCTTGAAACGCCGGAGGGTCTCAAAGACTTCGATCTGGACGGTTATCGTCTGGCCCCCGAAGTCTCCTCGCCTGACCGCCTCGTCTTCCGCCGCAAGCCATGAGCCAGCAAGTCATCACCACCGAACTCTGCGAGTGGATCACCGAACAAAGCCGCGTGGGCCACGCCTCCGAGACCATCCTGGCGGCCATGCTGGGCAGCGGCTGGGACGAGGGCATCGCGCGCCAGGCGCTGGCCCGCGTGCTGGGCCAGGCCGCCACGCTGACCGCGCCGCCGGGCGCCCGCACCGCGCTGCCCGAGCCCGACCTGAGCCGCTTCGCGCCCGTCATCGACGCGGGCGACCGCCAGGTCAAGGTGGTCATGGCGCTGCGCCAGCCGCGCGTGGTGGTGTTCGCCGACATGCTGTCGGACGAGGAGTGCGACGGCATCATCGCGCTGGCCGCCAAGCGGCTGGCGCGCTCCGAGACGGTGGCCACCGGCAGCGACGGCAGCGAGGTGAACGCCGCGCGCACCAGCGACGGCATGTTCTTCGATCGCTGCGAGACCGAGCTGATCCGTCGCGTGGAGTCGCGCATCGCGACGCTGCTGCGCTGGCCGCTGGACCACGGCGAGGGTCTGCAGGTGCTGCGCTACCGCCCCGGCGCCGAGTACCAGCCGCACTACGACTACTTCGACCCGGCCCATGTCGGCACGCCCGGCATCCTCAAGCGCGGCGGCCAGCGCGTCGGCACGCTGGTCATCTACCTGAACACGCCCGAGGCCGGCGGCTCCACCATCTTCCCGGACATCGGGCTGGACGTGGCACCCGTGAAGGGCCATGCGGTGTTCTTCAGCTACGACCGGCCGCACCCGTCCACGCAGACCCTGCACGGCGGCTCGCCCGTCATCGCCGGCGAGAAGTGGGTGGCGACCAAGTGGCTGCGCCAGGGCGTCTTCAACTGAGCCTGCTCAGGCGGTGGCCGCGATCAGCGCCACCAGCGCCAGCGCCACGCCGGCCAGCAGCAGGAAGTAGAAGCCGCTGAGCAGCACGCCACGCCACAGCGCACCCCACCAGCCCAGGCCGTAGACGCGGCGCATGGCCAGCAGGCCGTGGCCGAACACGGCGAACAGGATGGGCCCCTCGGCCTGCGTCGCCATCGCCAGCAGCAGCGCCAGAAACCACAGGCTGTGGCTGTGCAGCGAGAACACGAAGTGCTCGGCATAGCGCCGGCCGCTGCCGGCGAACGCGGCCAGCAACAGCGCCGCGAAGACGGGCTGCATGGCCAGCATCGCATAGGGCGCCAGCGCGCGGCCGCGCGCCATCCATTGTGAGAAGGTCATGGACTGGCCCTTCTCGGCGATGCGGGCGATCCAGCGTTCCGTGGGCGTGCACTGCTGCGGCCGGGCCAGGTCGCAGTCGCTCAAGCGGGTGGTCACCTGGATGCGCTCGCTGGCGCTGGCGCCCGAGGCCACCGCGCTGGCCGCCAGCGCCGCGGCCTGGGCGGGCGTCATGTCGGGGCTGACCTGCACGGCCTCGCCCACCTCGATGACGGGTCCGCGCGTCTGCTGCGGCCCCTGCGGCAGCAGCGCCCAGCCGACGAAGAACACGAAGCTGGCGCTCAGATACACCCGCAGCGGCAGCACATAGCGCCGCCGCGCGCCGTGGAAGTAGGCGTTGGTCAGGTGGCCCGGCAGGCAGATCAGCGCCCACAGCGTGCGCCACAGCGGGCCGTCCAGCGCAACGTAGTGGCCCAGGTACTCGGTGACCATCTCGCGCACCGACGGCGGGTGCAGGTCGGTCTCCTGGCCGCAGTGGCCGCAGTAGACGGGGCGCGGCGTGCTCAGCGTGTAGTGGCAGTTGCGGCAGTAGGGCAGGTCGGGGGCGTGGTGCGGATGGCTCATGCGGAGAGCAGCTTGTGGATGAGCTCGGGCGTGCTGCCCGCCTGGTACTTCTTCATCAGCCGGCCGCGGTAGATGTCCACCGTGCGCGGGCTCACGCCCAGGCGCCGGCCGATGGCCTTGCTGGTCTGGCCCTCGACGAGCAGGGCGGCGATCTCGCGCTCGCGTGGCGTCAGCGCGGCGCTGATCTGCCGCCGCGCCGACAAGTCCTCGAAGCTCCAGATGCCGCGGGCATGCGGGTCGGCCGGGTCCAGCGCGCGGCCGGTCACGTGACACCAGAACAGCTCGCCGCCGCGCAGCCGGCGCATCACGCGGTCGTCGGCATAGTGGCCCTGGGCGTCCAGGCTGGCGACGATGCGCTCGCCGGTGCGCTCGAACTCGGCAGCACTCGGGTACATGACGGCGAAGCTCTGGCCCACCAGCTGCTCCCGCGTGGCACCGAACATGGCCAGCACGCGCTCGTTGCAGTCCACGATGCGGCGCTGGGCCGACAGCACCAGGCCGATGGGCGCGAGCTGGAAGGCGCTGCGGTAATCGAGGGCGGCGGGTTCCACTTAGGCGAATTCGCGTAATCGACGTCGGAAGGCGCGCGATAGTACCCTTGCGGCCGTTGTCAAAAGCCAGGAGACGATGGCATGAACAAGCTGTACCCGAGCGCCGACGAGGCGTTGCGCGGCATCGTGAGGGACGGGCAGTTGCTGGCCGTGGGCGGCTTCGGCCTGTGCGGCATCCCCGAGGCGCTGATCGCCGCGCTGCGCGACAGCGGCGTGAAGAACCTGACGGTCATCTCCAACAACGCCGGCGTGGACGGCTTCGGCCTCGGCCAGCTGCTGGAGACGCGCCAGATCAAGAAGATGATTTCCAGCTACGTGGGTGAGAACAAGGAGTTCGAGCGCCAGTACCTGGCCGGCGAGCTGGAGCTGGAGTTCACGCCCCAGGGCACGCTGGCCGAGAAGCTGCGTGCCGGTGGCGCAGGCATCCCGGCCTTCTTCACCAAGACCGGCGTGGGCACGGTCGTCGCCGAGGGCAAGGAGCTGCGCGAGTTCGACGGCGAGACCTATGTCATGGAGCGCGCGCTGCTGCCGGAAGTGTCGCTGGTCAAGGCCTGGAAGGCCGACAAGAGCGGCAACCTGGTCTTCCGCCGCACCGCGCGCAACTTCAACCCGGCCGTGGCCATGGCCGGCAAGCTGACGGTGGTGGAGGTGGAACAGGTCGTCGAGACCGGCGAGATCGACCCCGACGCCGTCCACCTGCCGGGCATCTATGTGCACCGCATCGTCGTGAACGCCAACCCCGAGAAGCGGATCGAGAAGGTCACGCTCTCTCCGAAGAAGGAGGCTTGAGATGCCCTGGACCCAAGACCAGATGGCCGCCCGCGCGGCCCAGGAGCTGGAAGACGGCTTCTACGTGAACCTCGGCATCGGCATCCCGACGCTGGTGGCCAACCATGTGCCGGCGGACAAGGAAGTCTGGCTGCAGAGCGAGAACGGCATGCTGGGCATCGGCCCCTTCCCGACCGAGGACGAGGTGGACGCCGACCTCATCAACGCCGGCAAGCAGACCGTCACCACGCTGCCGGGCTCCAGCATCTTCGGCAGCCACGACAGCTTCGCGATGATCCGCGGCGGCAAGATCAACCTCAGCATCCTGGGCGCCATGCAGGTCAGCGCCAAGGGCGACCTGGCCAACTGGATGATTCCCGGCAAGATGGTCAAGGGCATGGGCGGCGCGATGGACCTGGTGGCCGGCGTCAAGCGCGTCATCGTGCTGATGGAGCATGTGGCCCGCAAGAAGGACGGCAGCGAGGACTTCAAGATCATTCCGCACTGCACGCTGCCGCTGACCGGCGTGGGCGTGGTGGACCGCATCATCACGGACCTGGGCGTGTTCGACGTGACGCCGCACGGCATCAGCATCGTCGAGCTGGCCGAGGGCGTGACGCGCGAGTTCGCGCAGAGCAAGACCGGGGTTCCCCTGCTCTGATCCGTTTCGGTTCGTAAGCGGCCGTAAGCGGCCGGTCCTTTGTCACGCTGCTGGCCGGACCGGTGCGCGCGGCGGCGAGAGCTTGGTGATCATGCGGGCCGCAACCTCCGCCCGCCGCCATGCCCGAACTGACGCCCGCCCCCGAACCCGAGCTCTCTTCGCCGCCGACGCACGGCGCCGTGCTGGCCGCGGCCACCTTGCTGAGCGCCTGTGGCGGCGGCGGCAGCAGCAGCGATGCCCCCGGCGCATCGCCCGCGGCCCCGCCACCGCCACCCGCACCGCCCACCGACGCCCAGGCCGCGCGCTTCCTCGCGCAGGCGGGCTTTGCCGCGACGGCGGCCGACATCGCCGCCGTCAAGGCCAATGGCTATGCGGCCTGGCTGGACGCGCAGTTCGCGCTGCCGGTCAGCGACGGCCACTACGACTGGATGGTGGCGCGCGGCTATGCGGTGGAGGCCAACCGCAACAGCTTCGCGGGCCTGGACAACACGCTGTGGCGCAAGCTGATGTCTGCGCCCGACGTGCTGCGCCAGCGCGTCGTGCTGGCCTTGTCGGAGATCTTCGTCGTCTCCATGTCCGGCCTGCCGGTGGCCTGGCGCGGTCTGATGGGCGCGGCCTATGTGGACCTGCTGGAGCAGCATGCCTTCGGCAACTACCGCGCGCTGCTGGAGGCGGTGACGCTGTCGCCGGCCATGGGCGTCTACCTCAACCTGCGCGGCAACCAGAAGGAAGACACCCGCACCGGCCGCGTGCCCGACGAGAACTACGCCCGCGAGGTCATGCAGCTGTTCACCATCGGCCTGGTGCAGCTCAACGCCGACGGCAGCCCCAAGCTGGGCGGCGACGGCAAGCCGCTGGAGACCTACACCCAGGCCCAGATCACCGAGTTGGCGCGCGTGTTCACCGGCTGGGACTACGACGGCGCCAGCAACACCGACCCGGCCTATGTGCGCCGCCCGCTGGTCAACAACCCGGCGCGCTTTGCCACTGGCCCGAAGCGCGTGCTGGGCGTGGACATCCCGTCCAGCGCCGACGGCCCCGCCGCGATGAAGACGGCCATGGACACGCTGGCCAACCATCCCAACGTGGGCCCCTTCATCGGCCGTCAGCTGATCCAGCGGCTGGTCACCTCCCACCCCAGCGCCGCCTACGTCGCACGCGTGGCCGCCGTGTGGGCCGACAACGGCAGCGGCCAGCGCGGCGACCTCAAGGCCGTCGTGCGCGCCGTGCTGCTGGATCCGGAGGCGCGCAGCGTTGCCACCGCACCCTCGGCCGGCAAGCTGCGCGAGCCGGTGCTGCGCCTGCTGCAGTGGGGCCGCAGCTTCGGCGCGGCCTCGCCCACCGGGCTGTGGAACATCGGCGATACCAGCAACCCCGCCACGCGGCTGGGCCAGAGCCCGTTGCGCAGCCCCTCGGTGTTCAACTTCTTCCGCCCCGGCTATGTGCCGCCGGGATCGCAGCTGGGCAGCAACGCCATCACGGCGCCCGAGTTCCAGCTCTGCAACGAGAGCACGGTCGCGGGCTATCTGAACTTCCTGCAGACCGCCATCGCCAGCGGCGTGGGCGAGGTCAAGGCCAGCTACACGGCCGAGCTGGCCTTGGCCACCGACCCGCCTGCGCTGGTGGCCAGCCTGGCCCTGCGGCTGGGCGGCGGCACGATCTCGGCCGGCACCGAGGCCAGCATCGCCACCGCCGTCGCGACCATCGCCGCCAGCACCGACGCCGGCAAGCTCAACCGCGTGCAGGCCGCCATCCTGATGCTGATGGCCTGCCCCGACTACCTGATTCAGAAGTGAGGCCGCGATGAAGCTCAACCAAGCCCCCGAGCTGGCCCGCCGCGAGTTCCTGCGCCGTGCCTCGGCGCTGGGCATCGCCGGCACGGCCGCGCCCTGGGCGCTGTCGCTGGCCGGCATCGGCGAGGCGGCCGCGGCCACCGCACCGGGCGACTACAAGGCCCTGGTCTGCGTCTTCCTGTACGGCGGCAACGACCACGGCAACACGCTGGTGCCGTTCGATGCGGCCAGCCACGCCGCCTACGCCAACATCCGCCAGGCCCTGGCCACGCCGCGCGACGCGCTGGCCGCCACCGCGCTACCGGTGGGCGCCGGCGGCCGCCAGATGGCGCTGGCGCCGCAGCTCGGCAAGCTCAAGAGCCTGTGGGACGCAGGCAAGCTGGCCGTGCAGCTCAACGTGGGCACGCTGGTGCAGCCCACCACGCTGGCCCAGTACCCGGCCAAGAGCGTGCCGCTGCCGCCCAAACTGTTCTCGCACAACGACCAGCAGTCCGTCTGGCAGGCCAGCTCGCCCGAGGGCGCCACCTCCGGCTGGGGCGGCCGCATGGGCGACCTGTTCCAGTCCGGCAACGGCAGCTCCACCTTCACCTGCATCAACGTGTCGGGCAACGCCGTCTTCATGTCCGGCAGGCAGGCGGTGCAGTACCAGGTGTCCAGCAGCGGCGCCGTCGCCATCAACGGCGTCACCCGGCCGCTGTTCGGCTCGCAGGCCTGCGCCACGGCGTTGCGCGAGCTGATCACCGCGGAGCGCACGCACTGGATGGAGGCCGAGCTCAACCGCGTCGTCAAGCGCTCGGTGGACGCCCAGGCCTTGCTCGGCACGGCGCTGGCCGGCGTGCCGGCGCTGGGCACGGCCTTCGACACCTCGGCCTCGCTGTCCAGCCAGCTGCTGATGGTGGCCCGGCTCATCGCCGCGCGGCAGGCGCTGGGCGCGACCCGCCAGGTGTTCTTCGTGTCCATCGGCGGCTTCGACCTGCACGACCTGCTGGTGGCCCAGCACCCGGGCCTGCTCACGCAGGTCAACGATGCGCTGGCCAGCTTCTACGCCGCCACCGTGGAGCTGGGCGTGGCCGACCAGGTCACCGCCTTCACCGCCAGCGACTTCGGCCGCACGCTGACCAGCAACGGCGACGGCAGCGACCACGGCTGGGGCAGCCACCACTTCGTCGTGGGCGGCGCCGTCAAGGGCGGGCGCTTCTACGGCACGCTGCCGTCGGTCAGCGTCAACGGGCCGGACGACGTGGGCCAGGGCCGGCTGTTGCCCACCACCGCGGTGGACCAGTTGGCGGCGACACTCGCCACCTGGATGGGCGTTCCCGCGAGCGATCTGCCGCTGGCGCTGCCCCAGATCGGCAACTACTCGATCCGAGACCTCGGCTACTTCACATGACGTCCAAGCTGCTGCTGATTGCGCTGGCCCTCCATCTCTCCCAGGCCGGCGCCATCGAGCAGCCCGAAGCTGCCACCACCCGCAGCGCCCGCGCGCCGGGCCTCAGCCAGCCGGCGCAGCGCTTTGCCGTCACCGCCGCCAACCCGCTGGCCGCGCAGGCCGGGCTGGAGATGCTGCGCGCCGGCGGCTCGGCCATGGATGCGGCCATCGCCGTGCAGCTGGTGCTGGGCCTGGTGGAGCCGCAGAGCAGCGGCATTGCCG
>JBKBVY010000394.1:0-518 GCA_046289335.1 Roseateles sp.
GTCGCTGCCGAACGCGGGCTGCAGTGCTATCGCAGCGCCAGCGGCAGCCTGTCGCTGATCCGCCTGATCGACCGCCCCGTGCTGCTGACGCTGCAGCGCCCCGGCCAGCCCGCGGCGCTGGCCGCGCTGGTGGGCCTGGACGAGCAGCGGGCCACCGTCATGGTGGACGGCCAGCCGCGCACGGTCGCACTGCCCGAGCTGGCCAGCGTCTGGCGCGGCGAATTCACCACCTTCTGGCGCGTGCCGCCCGGCTACGTCGGCCGGGCCGAGAACGGCGCCCCGCTGCGCGCCTGGCTGGTCGAACAACTGGGCCGCGTGTCGGGCCTGCCCGATGGGCTGACGCTGCCGCGTCAGGTGCAGGCCTTCCAGGCCAGCCAGGGCCTGCAGCCCGACGGCCGCGTGGGCCCCATCACGCTGATGCAGATCAACCGGGCCGCCGGCGTGGCCGAGCCGCGCCTGAACCCTGCCCGCTGAACCGACGCCATCGCCATGTCCTACATCCTCGACGCCCTGCGCCG
>JBKBVY010000395.1:0-515 GCA_046289335.1 Roseateles sp.
GACCAGGGTCACCCACAGCAGGATCTCCGCCCGGTCCTGGTGGAGCACCACGTCGGGCAGCTGGATCAGGCCCGGGTTGTTCTCCAAGTGGTCCTTCCCGCTGAGGTACGCCACGACGACCGAGCCGGTGGCGGTGAGCGCGAGCACGAGGACGGGCCAGCGCAGCAGCCAGCGCGAGGATCAATGCTCGTTTAATCATCTTCGTATCTCCGGGTGTTGGTGCCGGTGCGCTTCAGGAGGCCCCGGTAATCGTCCTTGGCGAGCGCCTTGCCGGTATAAACAGCGCCCTTGGTGATGAGGATTTCCACGGTGCGGCCGCCATCGGTTTCGATGACGGGGTACAGCTTGTCCGCCGCCTTGAGGTAATACTGGGCGAGCTGCTGCCCGGCGCTGCCCACACCGCCGCCGATAGCGGCTTGGCCGATCTTGTCGGGGTCGATGGTTTGGGTGATGCCGCCGCCGCCCGTGCTGGTGATGGTGGCCGAGGACTGAAAGGCTTTTCCGATGCCACTGAG
>JBKBVY010000396.1:0-512 GCA_046289335.1 Roseateles sp.
CAACGCATGTAGCAGAGGGGCGATCTGTGGAGCCGTGCAGGGAGTCGCGGGTCGGCCAACGCCGGGCAGACACTTCGCGCCTCAAACCAAAGCCCCAAACAAAAGGCCCACCGAAGTGGGCCTTGAGTGTGCTGCACCCGCCCCGAGAGGCGGGCGGCAGACGGCAGGAATTACTTCTTGCCCTTCTTGCCCTTGGCATCGGCAGCGGGCGCAGCCGGTGCAGCTTCCACTTCCACGGCTGGGGGCACCACAGCCACCAGGGCCGGGTTCTTCTGGCTGCCACGCACCACGGCGGTCACGCCCTTGGGCAGCTTGATGTCCTTCAGGTGCAGCGACGAGCCCTTTTCGAGCTTGCTCAGGTCCACCGCGATGAACTCGGGCAGGTCGGACGGCAGGCAGCTCACGTCCAGTTCGTTCACGATAGGGTTCACCATGCACTTGTCCACCTTCACGGCGGGCGACTCTTCAGCGCCGCTGAAGTGCAGCGGCACCTTCATGTGCAGCTTGGTCTT
>JBKBVY010000054.1:0-15897 GCA_046289335.1 Roseateles sp.
TGGGTTGGAACCTGCGCGCGCTGCAGAACTGCGCGCAGGCGCTGCGCGAGCGGCTGTCGCCCGAGGCCTGGCGCCTCATCCACGAGACGGCTGCGCAGTTCGAGCAGCACCTGTGCGCGGTGCTGGACCGCCCCGGCGCGGTCGCGCCAGTGACCGACGTGCTGGGCGTGCTGGCCAGCGCCGACACCCACCTGGCCGCCATCACCGGCGCGCAGACCGACCGCATGACGCGCGACGACGGCTGGCGGCTGCTGTCCATCGGCCGGCAGCTGGAGCGGCTGTCCTTCCATGCCGAGGTGCTGGCCGAAGCCTTCGCCCAGGACCTGGCACTGACCGAGGACGGCTTCGCGCTGCTGCTGGGCGTGTTCGACTCCACCATCACCTACCGCGCCCAATTCCAGGCGCGGCGGGAGGCGGCGCCGCTGCTGCACCTGCTGGTGCACGACACCGAGAACCCGCGGTCCCTCGCCTGGGTGGCGCGCACGCTGCGCGAGCGCTTCGTCAAGCTGGCCCGCTACGACGCCGGCTGGGCGGCCGATGTCGCCGCGGGCCTGCCCAGGCCCGAGGCCTGGCCGCTGGCCGAGCTGGCAGCGCCGGGGCCGGTGCTGGTGGACCAGCTGCGGCGCGCCGCGGCGCAGGCGGGCGAACTGTCCAGCCTGATCAGCCAGCGCTACTTCGCCCACGTGATGGGCGGCGAGCAACGCGTATGGGCATGAGGCTGTCGGTCCACCACGTCACCGAGTACGCCTACGAGGCCTCGGTGGAGTGGGCCCATCACATCGCCTGCCTGGCGCCGCGTGACACACCCTGGCAGCGGGTTGGCGGCTGGCGGCTGGACATCGCGCCGCTGCCCGACGGCTGGGGCGCCATCGACGGCGAAGGCCTGGTGCTGGACATGGCGGAGCTGGCCCGCCACCTGCGCCCCGACCCCTGGGGCAACCGGCACCTGAGCTTCGGCCATGCGCGCGTGCACGAGAAGCTGGTCGTGGACAGCCGCTTCACCGCCGAGCTGCAGCCGCGCCCGGCGCCCGATCCCAACTGCGGCCCGGCCTGGGAGACCGCGGCCGCCGCGCTGCGCTACCGCGCCGGCCGGCCGCTGCAGGAGGCCGACGAGTTTGCTCTGGCCTCGCCCTATGCGGCGCCCGACGCGGCGCTGGCCGCCTACGCGCGCCGCGCCTTCGCGCCGGGCCGCACGCTGGCCGCGGGTGGCCTGGCCCTGATGCACCAGATCCACGCCGAGCTGCGCTACCTGCCGCACAGCACGACGGTGGCCACGCGGGCGGCTGACGCGCTGGCCCAGCGCAGCGGCGTGTGCCAGGACTTCGCCCATGTCTTCATCGCCGCCTGCCGGGCGCTGGGCCTGGCCGCGCGCTATGTGTCCGGCTATCTGCTGACCCGCCCGCCGGAGGGCCAGCCCAAGCTGGTCGGTGCCGATGCCTCGCATGCCTGGGCCGAGCTGTGGTGCCCCGAGCAGGGCTGGCTGGCGCTGGACCCGACCAACGACGTGCCCGCCGACCTGGACCACGTCACGCTGGCCTGGGGGCGGGACTACGCGGACGTCGCGCCGCTGCGCGGCGTGCTGCGTGGCGGCGGCGTGGCGACGCTGCGGGTGGGCGTCACCGTCGAGCCCATGGCCGACTGAGGCTGGCAGCGGCTTGTGCAGGCCAGCAGGCCTACGTGCTACATCGTGACAGCGCCGTCCAAGGACGAGCGCGGCTGAGCCGCACGGCGCTGGCGGCGGCGCCACCACAGCCAGGCGCCGGTCGCGAGCAGCGCAGCGGGCAGCAGGCCGAAGGCCGTCCACAGCAGCCGGGCCGCGAGGCCCAGCGCCTCGCCGCTGTGCAGCGGAAAGAAGCTGTCGACCAGCTGGTTGCCCGCCGGCGCGGCGAGGGGGTCGTAGCGTTCCAGCACGCGGCCCTGTCGGTCCAGTCGCACGCGCGTGTTGCCGGTGGATGCGCGCAGCTCGCCAGGCTGCAGCAGGCGCACCTCGACCGGCCCATTGCCGGCCAGCGTCAGGCGCGACCAGCGCGCCGCCGGAAACTCCTGCTGCGCAGCCTCCACCCAGGCATCTGGCCCGAGGGATGGGGCGGTGGCTGCCCCCGAGGTTGTCTTTGGCAGCTTGGCCAGGCGCTGCAGCGGCAGCACGGCAGCCACGCCGTCACGCGTGGGGTTGGGAAACACCAGCGCCGCCCCGGTCAGCGACACCACCAGCGCCACCGGCAGCAGCCACAGCCCGCTCGCCCGGTGCAGTTCGTACCAGCGCCGGGCCGGCGGGCCCTGCCAGCGCACGCGCAAGGCCTGGCCCCAGGCCTTCAATCGCGGGCCGGCCGTGCGAGGCCAGGACAGCCACAGGCCCGTCAGCGTGAGCCCTGCCAGGAGCAGCCCCGCCACGCCCACAACGATGTGGCCGGTGTCGCCGCCGAGCAGGTGCTTGTGCAGTTCGTACAGCATGGGCACCGCATGCGCCGCGTCGAATCGGATGGCACCCCGCTCGCGCGACCCCAGGTAGCGGCCGCAGTGCGGGTCGATGAAGTGTTCGGTGCGCCAGCCGGTGTCGGGCCGGCGCGGTTCCCAGACCAGGTAGGCTGCACCCGGTTCGCGCGGTGCCACCACGGTTTGGGCGCGGGCGCCGGGCACATGCTCGGCCAGCAGCGCCAGCGTGCGGGCCACCGGCTGGCTGGTGGCCGTGCAGGCCTGCGCCGGCGCCCGGAACCAGCCGGGGTTCAGTGCGGCGTCCAGCGATGCCTGCCACACCATCAGACTGCCGGTGAGGCCGAGCAGCACCAGCAGCAGGCCGGCCAGCAGACCGACCCAGCGGTGCAGCAGCGTGAAGAGCTTGCGCATGGTCAGAAGTCGCGCCGCCAGCTCAGCGTCCAGGTGCGGCCGCGGCCGGCGTAGTAATCGTTGTTCGTGCCGGAGTAGTTGGCCTCGCCAAAGTAGGTGAAGTAGCGGCGGTCCAGCAGGTTCTCGATGCCCAGGCCCCACTGGCCCCAGGGTGTCTGCCAGCGGCTGGCGAGGTCCAGCACGGTGTAGCCGGAGAAGCGCTCGGCCAGCGAGGTGCTGCCCGAGGACTTGCCCAGGTTGGCCTCACGGGGCCGGTAGTGCGACAGGTTGAGCTGCGTGCTCCAGGCACGGCTGGGCGCCCATTGCGCACCGAGCAGCAGCTTGTCCGGCCCCTGTGACCGTGCGCCCAACATCAGGTCCAACGGCTGGCCGGCGGCACTGGCCGTGGGGCCCAGCGTGCGGGCATAGGTGCCGTTGAGCTTGAAGGCGGCACTGAAGCGGTGCTCCGCGGTGAGCTCGATGCCCTCGACCTCGATGGGCACGCGCTGCACCGTGCCGATGCCGTTGGACACGACGATCTGACTGCCCAGCTCCGAGCGGGACCGGTAGACCGACAGGGACAGCGTCGTGCTGCCGCCGCGCCAGTTGGCGCCGACCTCGTGGTTCTTCACGACGATGGGCTGCAGGTCGACCAGCTGACCCACCGACTGGTTCGCCGTGCGCACCGCACGCAGGATGAGGCCGGCGTCCGGTGGCCCGAAGCCTTCGTTGTAGGAAGCGAACGCCGACCAGCCGCTGCGGCCGAAGCGCCACACGCCGCCCAGGCTCTTCACCAGCTGGTTGGCGCGACGCTCGCCGCCGTTGACAAGGGTGTTGCCGTAGAAGGCCAGCGTGCGGTAGGTGTCGACCTGCAGCCGCGTGTGCTCGTCGCGCAGGCCGCCGCGCACGGTCAGCGGGCCGGCCTCGTATTCCAGTTGCACGAAGGGCGCGAGGCTGCGGTAGTGCAGCGGTGGCACCCAGGTGCGGCCGGTCTGCGTGAGGCGCTGGGAGGAGGTGTCGTCCAGCAGGTCCAGGCCGGTCGTCAGCTCCAGCCCCGGCAGCACGAAGTCGGGCCGCACCCAGCTGCTGCGCAGGCCCCACTTCTTCGCGACCACCTCGCTCTGGTCCACCAGCGTGCCGACGGGCGCGAGGCTGGCGTCCTGGAACGTGGCGATCAGGCCACCGCTGTAGCGGGCATGAAAGTCCTGCTTGAACAGCTGCACGCTGGCGCTGCCGCCGGCGAGACTGTTGTGCGTCCAGTCCAGGCTGGCTGAACGCACGCGGTTGCGTGGTTCATCCCAGGCGAGCGTGCCGTCGGTCGAGGTGGTGGGCAGGCCGTTGGCGCGGTTGCCGGGCACGTCGACCCGGTCGTCGAAGCCCTCGGCATTGAAGCCGTTAAGCATGAGCTGCAGGCGCTGCGCACCGAACTCGGTGCCGGCCTTGAAGAAGAGGTCGGCCGAGCGGTGCAGCGACTCCGTGGCCAGCGGCCGGCCGGCGCCGTCGACGCCGGTGCCTTGCGACAGCGCGCCGGCGTAGAAGATCACGTCCCAGGGCTGACTCGCGGCGCTGGACTCGCTGCGGTGCTGCAGCAGGTAGCCCGTCTTCCAGCTGCTGCTGTCATCGTGGAACTGGCTGCCGAGCTTGACCTCGACTGACTGCTGCGTGCCCGCCTTCGTCGGGCGGCGGGTGATGGTGTTGATGATGCCGCCGGTCGCGCCCATGCCCTGGGCGGCCGAGGCGCCGCTGACCACCTCGATGCGCTCCACGATCATCGGATCGGCGAAGTAGCCCTCGCGGCCGCCGAAGCGCAGCGGGTTGGTCTGCGGGATGCCGTCTAGCAGCAGCAGCGCGTTGCGGCCGCGCAGGCCCTCGCCGAAGTTGCTGAGCTTCTGGCGCGACGGCGCGTAGCCGGGCACCTGCAGGGCGAGCAGGGCGCTGGGGTCTTCGCTGACGAGGGTCTGGGTCTCGATGTCAGCACGCGAAATCACACCCACCGCGCCGGGGATGCGATCCAGTGCCTTGTTGCTGCGGGTGGCGGTGATGAGGACGGATTCGAGTTGCTGAGATGGGGGGCTGACGTCGGCGCCCTCGGCGGCTGCACCTTGGCATGCCAGGGCGCTGGCGATCATCAAGGTCGTCAGGCGTAGCGGCGAGTAGCGTCCCGGGCGGGTGCGCGCAGTGACGAAGCGGGAAGTACAAGACAAGGGCGACATGGGTATCTGCGCAGAGGCGGCGCCGCTGCTGGCCTCGGGGCCTGCGGCTGCCGTGAATCGGCCGAAGTCTACCCTTCAAATGAGAATAAATCGCATTCTCGTTCTTGTCGCAGGCTCTTCGTTCGTGGTCAAGGCTGCGGGCACGACCGTGCCGGACGCCGAGGCGGCTGCCGGCATTGACCGTGAAAGGCTGCGGTGTCAGCGCGTGGCGGTGGACGTCCCCGGCGTCTGCGGCTGCAAGGTTTCGGGGCGTCGTGCCAGGCAGGCGGCGGCCAGTAGCGCCAGCAGCCACAGCGGCGATGCGGCGCCGCCTCCGCCGTTGCCCGAGCCGCTGGTGGCGCCGCTCATGGTGGTGGCCGTGGCGGCGGTCACGGTGATGGCCTGCGTGCGCGATGCCGTGGCGCCTGCGCTGTCGGTCAGTGTCAGCTGCACGGTGAAGCTGCCGGCCGCGCTGGTGGTCACGGTGGCCGTGGCGCCGGTCGTGCTGCCGCTGATGGCGGCGATGCTACCGCCTTCGGTGATGGACCATTGGTAGCCGGCCAGCGTGCGGCCGGTCGGTGCGCTGGAGCCGCTGCCGTCCAGCGTCAGGCTGCTGCCGGTGGCCAGCGACGTGGCCGATGGGTTGATGCTGACGGTCGGGCCCAGCGGTGTCACGGTGACGGTGGCGCTGGCGCTGCCAGTCTGGCCCAGCGAGTCGGCCACGGTCAGCGTGACGGTGAACGTGCCGTTGCCGCTGCCCAGCGTGGACACGCTGGCGGTGCTGGCGTTGGTGGCGGTCGTGAAGGTGGCGAGGTTGCTGGGGCTGCCACTGGCCGGCGTGACGGTCCAGGCATAGCTGGCGATGCCCAGGCCGGAGGCGGCCGTGGCGCTGCTGCCGTCGAAGCTGACCGGCGTGCCCGCGGCGATGGCCGTGGCCGACGCGACGATGCCGACCGTCGGCGCTGCCGGCGCGGTGGCCGTGATGACCTGGGTCTTGCTGGCCTGCGTGCCGGCGCTGTCGGTGACGTTGAGCTGCACCGTCACGCTGCCGATGCCGGTGGTCCGCAGGCTGGCCGTCGCGGCCGAGGTGCTGCCGCTGAAGCTGGCAAAGGCGGCGCCGCTGGTGATGCTCCAGGCATAGCGGGCGATGGTGCGCGTGCCGGCGGCCACCGAGCTGCTGCCGTCCAGCGTGACCGTGGTGCCGGCGGCCACCGTCGTGGCGCTGGCGCTGATGTTGGCCGTGGGTGCGGCGGTGCCGGCTGCGGCGGTGACGGCGGCAGCCACGTCCAGCAGGCCGGCGCCGCAGGTGGACGTGGTGCAGTAGCACTCGTCCTGCGTGGTGCTGGTGGGTGCGCGGCAGGCGGGCACGCTGCTGCCGGTCGGCTGTACGGGGAAGCTGCGGGCGCTGGACTGCAGCAGCGACTTGATCTGCGCGGGCCTCAGCGCCGGGTTGACCGACAGCATCAGCGCCGCCGCGCCGGCCACCATGGGGGCTGCAAAGCTGGTGCCCACCGAGTAGTTGCTGCCGCTGCTGTACGTGTGGGTGGTGGCCGTGGTGGTGCCGCTGTTGGTGGCGGTCAGGATGGGATAGAGGCAGGCGCCGGTGCTGTTGACGCAGTTGCCGCCCGGTGCCGACAAGGCCACCTCGGGCCCGAGGCTGGAGAAGCCGACCTTGGTGCCGGTGTGGCGCACGCCGGCCACCGCGATGACGCCGTTGCAGTTGGCCGGCACGCCCACGGCCAGGCCGGCCTCGTTGCCGGCTGCGGCGACCACCGTGACGCCGGCCGCCACCAGCTGGTTCACTGCATCCTGGTAGGCCGCATGGCAGCTGCCGCTGCCGCCCAGCGACAGGTTGATGACCTTGGCCGGATTGGGGTTGGCGCTGGGCACGCTGGACACGCCGCCGGCCCACAGCATGGCGGCGATGATGTCCGAGTCGCTGCCGCCGCACTTGCCCAGCACGCGCACGGGCAGCACCCGCACGTCATGCCCCACGGCGGCCATGCCGATGCCGTTGTTGGTCTGCGCGCCGAAGATGCTGGCGGTCTGCGTGCCGTGCCAGCTGCTGTTGCTGGCCGCCTCGCCGCTGCCGCATTGGCCGGCGGTGGTCCAGTCGCCGGGGTCGGTGGCGTCGCCGTCGCGGCCGCCGCCGTCGCCTGACGTGGTGGTCGAGCTGACGAAGTCGTAGCCCGCCAGCAGCTTGGCCGACAGGTCCGGGTGCGTGGCCAGCACGCCGGTGTCCAGGCCGGCGACGACGATGCTGCTGGCGCCGGTGCTGAGCTCCCAGGCGCCCACGGCATTGATGGCGGACACGAGCGTCGCGTCCGGCGCGCGCAGATACCACTGGCCGGCCGGCAGCGCCGCGCTGCTGCTGGCGGGCAGCAGCGGGTCGTTGGGCAGGGCCAGCGCGCGGCGGCGGCCGTCGGGCACGGCGTACTCGACGTCGGCGTCCTGGGCCAGCCGGGCGGCCAGTGCGGCGGAGCTCATGGACTTGTCGCCCCACACGACCTGGCTGCGGGCGTCGATCATGCGGCCGTCGCGCAGGCCCAGGCCCTGGCGCGCGGCCAGCGTGCTGGCCAGTTGCGGACCGCGATCCCCGCGCTCGCGGCCGATGCGCATCAGCGGGCCCAGTGCCCTGAACTTGACGATGACGCGGGCGCCGTCCGGCTCGTCAGCCGGGGCGGCCTGCGCGGGGACGGCGGCCAGCAAGGCCAGCAGGGCGATGAGCGCGATCAGCGCGAGCAGGACGGGTGGCAGGGAAGGGCGGCGCACGCAGGACTCCGGTCGTGGTGGCCGCATCGTGTGAGCGCGCCGTGTCTGCCTTGCTGCCGGTTTGTGTCGCGCCTGACACAAGCGCGTCGCCGCGCCCGGCCTTCAGCGAGTGGGCTGACGCCGGTTTCGCTTGTCGGCAAACATGGCCGCGTCGGCATGGCGCATCAGCGCATCCGGCGTGCGGCCGTCGTCGGGGTGTGGGCCAGGCCCAGCGCGCTGCCCACACCGACCGGCGCGCCGCTGGCCAGCGTGATGGGCCGGGCCACGGCGTCCAGCAGCCGCGCCAGCACGCGCTCGGCCTCCGCGCGGCCCTGGGCCGGTGACAGCAGCACGACGAACTCGTCCCCGCCCAGCCGGGCCACGGTGTCGCTGGCGCGCAGGCCGGCCTGCAGCCGCGATGCCACCACCTTCAGCACCTCGTCGCCGGCATCGTGGCCGTGGGTGTCGTTGATCTGCTTGAAGCCGTTCAGGTCCAGGTAGGCCAGCGTGAAGACCTGGCCCATGCGTTCGGCCGCGTGGATGGCCTGGGCCAGCCGGTCGCCCAGCAGCAGGCGGTTGGGCAGGTCGGTCAGCGCGCCGCTGCAGCTCGGCCTTGCCGCCCAGGCCCACGCTCATCGCCTCGTTCAGGCCGTGCAAGGTGTCGGCATCGGTCAGTTCGAAATTCAGCAGCTCCTGGGGCTGGCGGCCCAGGGCCTCGTGCGGCGCATAACCGGTCAGCCGCGTGAAGCCCTCGTTGACCCACACGATGCGGTGGGCCGTGTCGGTGATCAGCACCGCGTTGGTCGTGTGGCTGGCCACCATGGCCAGCCGGGCGAGGTCGGCGGTCATGCTGCGGGCCAGCTGCTGGGCGCGCGCGCGGCCCGCGGCCAGCAGCCACACGGTCACGGCCAGCAACAGGCTCAGCAGCGAGCCCCCCAGCTGCAGCCCCAGGCCGGACAGCCCGATCAGCCGCCGGGCGGCCGCGTTGGTCAGCGCGGCCTGCAGCTGGAACTGCCGGCCGGCCACCTCGAACTCGCGGGTCTGCGCCAGCGCGGCGTCGTCCAGCGCCTGGTCGGCCATCTCGGCCGGCGGCAGCATGGTGCCGGCCCGCGCCGCCAGCAGCGGCACGAGCTCGCCGCTCGACCGGCGCACGGACAGCCGCAGGTCCAAGAGCGCCGCGGCCTGCAGCGCCACGCCGTCCAGCAGCTCGCCCACGACCAGCGGCGCGTACAGCAGGCCCAGCAGCGCGGCGCGGCGCAGCTCGGGCGTGCCGGGGTCGCGGGCGTCCGCGTAGACCGGCACCAGCAGCAGGACGCCCGGGCCTTGCTGCTGCGGCGCCTGGGCCAGCGCGGTGGGGCTGGACAGCGTGGGCTGGCCGCTGTCCACCGCGCGCTCGATGGCCCGGCGGCTGGCCGGGTCGGCGCTGGCATCCCGCCCCCAGTCGGCGCGGTTGGCCGCCAGCGGCGCGATCTGCGAGACCACGTACAGCAGCGGTGCGCTGCCCTGCGTCTGCACGTCGAAGCCGGCGCCGTCGTCGCGCCGTTGCCGGGCGATGAAGTCCGGCAGCTGCTCGCGCGGCACGCGCTCGATGAAGCCGAAGCCGCGCACGCCGGGGAACTCCTGCGCCAGGTCGCGCGAGGCCACGTAGGCCCGGAAGGCCTTGCGGCCCAGCGGGCCGCCCGCGGCCGCCATCGCGCCGCGGGCGCCCTTGAGGCCGTAGACCGGCGTGGACAGGCGCTTGACCAGGTCGGCCTGCAGCCGTTCGAGCTGGCGCTCCTGCTGCGCGCCAGCCTCGTCGCGGGCCTGGCGCTGCTGCCAGATCACCGCGGCGGCGGTCAGCGCCAGGCCGATGGACAGCACGATGGCCGCGGCCACCCAGGCCGTGGTGCTGGCCATCTCGGGGCCCGTGTAGCCGTCTCCGATGCGCAAGCGGGGGCCTCCCGTCCGTGCCGCGCGCCCCGGCTCAGTCGGGCCGGGCCAGCAGCTCGCCGACGGCGCGGCTCAGCCCTTCTGCGACGCACTCCTTGGCCAGCAGGGCCACGGCCGGTATGCGCGCCAGCGTGTCGCGCACCTCGTCGGGCAGCCGCCCCGACATCAGCAGCACGGGCAGCCGGCTGCCCTGTGCGCGCAGCGCCTGCAGCACGTCCAGCCCGGACATCTGCGGCATGTTGTAGTCCGACACCAGGCCGTCATAGGCCTGCGGGTTGGCCTGCAGCGCGGCCAGGGCCGAGGCCGGCTCGGCGTGCAGTTCGACCTCATAGCCGGCGCGTTGCAGCAGGGCGCCCACGGTCAGCCGCAGCACCTCGTCGTCGTCCAGGCACAGCAGCCGGCGGCCCGCACCGGGCGCGGGCGCACGATCGGGGCCCTCTTCGGGTTCGGCCGGCAGGTCGGGCTCGGCGGGCAGGTCCGCCAGCGGCAGCCAGATCACGAACTCCGAGCCCTCGCCCGGCGCCGAGTTCAGTTCGATGCGGCCACCATGCGCGCTGACGATGCCGTGCACCATGGACAACCCCAGCCCGGTGCCCTGGCCCGGCGCCTTGGTGGTGAAGAAGGGCTCGAAGATGCGCTCGCGCGTGGCGGCGTCCATGCCCACGCCGTCGTCGCGTACGCCCAGCCGGGCCCAGCCCTGGCCCTCGGCCTGCGCCGCGTCCAGGCTGACGACGATGCGGCCCTTGTGGTCCGGCATGGCCTGCCAGGCGTTGTTGCACAGGTTGATGACGATCTGCTGGATCTGCGTGGCCTCGGTGTCCACCACCAGCGGCGCGGCCTGCAGCCGGCGCTCCAGCTGCACCGTGGCTGGCAGCGTCAGTGCCAGCAGCGACAGCGACTCCTCGACCAGCGGCTGCAGCGGCTGGGGCCGGCGTCCCTCGGCGCTGGGCCGGCTGAAGGTGAGCAGCTGCTGCACCAGGCTGCGGCCGCGCAGCGCCGCCTGCCGCATGCGCTCCAGCTGCGCGCGCTCCGGCGCGCCCAGGCCGGGGGCGTCGGCCAGCAGTGCCGCGCCGCCCAGCATCACGGCCAGCAGGTTGTTGAAGTCGTGCGCGATGCCGCCGGCCAGCGTGCCCACGGCCTCCATCTTCTGGGCATGGCGCAGCTGGGCCTCCAGCCGCGCCCGTTCGGCGGCGGCGGCGAGCTGCGGGCTGACGTCACGCACGATCAGGCTGGCCAGCGCGTCACCGTCGACGTCGCGGTAGCTCGTGGAGCTGATCTCGGCCTCGAACAGGCTGCCGTCCGAGCGGCGCATGCGGATGGTGCCGCGCGCGCGGCCGGAGGCGGCGCGGGCCTCCAGCAGCGCTCGCAGACGCGGGTCCTGACGGTCGACCAGGCCCTCGCGGCCCAGCGCGCAGAGGGCAGCCTCCGAGTGGCCGAACAGCGTGCAGGCGGCCGGGTTGGCGGCCAGGATGGTGCCGTCCGGCCGGGTGTTGAGCACGGCGTCGAAGCTGTTCTCGAACAGCATGCGCAGCCGTGCCTCGCTGCGTGCCAGCTGCGCCTTCTCATGCTCCAGGTGGGCCAGGCCCTCGCGCACGCGGGCTTCGGCCCGGCGTCGCGCGCGGCTCAGCCCGCTGGTCAGCGTGCTCAGCGATGCGGCGCTGACCAGGCCCGCCACCAGCAGCGCCAGCGTGCCGGCATCCGCATCGCGCCACCAGGGCTGGTGCACAGGGACGACCGTGACCCGCCAATGCCGGTCGGCCACGGGCAGGTCGAACTGCAGCGGCGCGGCCTGGGTGTCGGCCTGCTGGCCGTTGTCATACAGCGCGGCGGCGCCGGCCGGCGCCTGGGGGTCGATGACGCGCACCTGATGGTCTGCAAGCAGCTCCGGCGGCAGCACGCTGTGAATGACCTCGCGCGTGCGAAAGCCTATGCCCACGACGCCGGTGCAGGACTGGCGGCGTGCCGCTGCGCTGGCCGGCACGCCGGCGCCGCGGTAGGTGGCCGCGCGCACGACGATGCTGGTCAGCCCGGGCTGCTGCGGCTGGTGGCGGTCGCGCGCCAGCTGCAGCGGCGGCGTGGCCACCAGGCGGCCGCTGTCGATCGCGCGTTCCACCGCCTGCCGGTAGCGCTGCTCGGGGTCGTACAGGTCGTAGCCCTCGGTGGGCGGGTCGCGCGGGGCCTGATGGCGCAGCACCATGTGCTCGGGCCGGCGGCCGGGCGGCTGGATGTCGAAGCCGGGCCGGCCCTCCGCCAGCACGCTGCGGTCGGCCGCCACCCGTCGCACGAAGGCGTCGCGCTCGGCGTCACGCACGCGCTCGGCGACGAAGGTGATGGCCAGGCCGGGGAAGCGGTCGGGCTCCAGCACGGTATCGGCGTAGCGCTGGAACTCCGCGTCGTCCAGCGGCACCGGACCCGACGCGGCCAGCCGCAGGCCGGGCAGGATGTCCAGGTAGGACCGCAGCACGCTCTGCAGCTGCAGCCGCAGCGTCTCGACGCGCCGCTCCGCGAGCCCGCGCCGTTCCAGCGCGTTGTGGTGCATGGACCAGGCTGCCAGTCCCAGCGTGACTGCCGCCACGCACCCGAAGATCAACGCCGGCAGCGCGCGTCGCAGCAGGGGCTCGTCATGATCGGCTTGCGGGCCGGGTGCCGGTTGGGGCATGGAGTGTTGCGTTGGCCGGGGGCGGCGCGGAGGCCGCGCCCGGCGGGAGGTGTGTCCATGATAGGCGTGCCACGGCTCCGGCGGGGGCGGCGCGACTGTGGCTTCGGCGCTGAATCGGTGCCAGACCTTGCCCGCGGCTGTCGGGCGCCGGCGCGCTCAGCGCTGCACCCGGCTCCACCAGCGCGAGAACGAGGCGCACACCGGCGCCACGGCGGGAAACTGCTGCGGCACCGGCCGGGCCTGGACCTGCGGCGGCAGCCAGCGGCCGATGTGCGGGTCGGCGAGGGTGCGCACGCGCGCGGCGGGCGCCAGCACGGCGGCCAGCTGCGCGGCCGAGCCTACCCACGCCGAACCGCCGGACAGCGCCATCAGCCGAGTCATGACCCAGGCCCAGCGCCGCGGGCTCCAGGGGCGGCTGGCATGGGCGTCCGTGATGACCGCCGCAAACACGGTGGTGCCCGGCGGCGGCTCGCCCAGCGCCCAGGGATGGGCCAGCCAGAGATCGGCACCTGGCGGCACCGCGGGCGCTGCCCCGGCGGCTGGCGCCGCGCACAGTGGCGGCTCGTCCATGCCCTCGCCGCGGCCTGCTGGCAGGCGCTCCGGGCTGCGGGCCAGGGCGTCCCAGTCGGCATAGCTCAGGTCCACCGCGCTGCCGGCGCTGTGCCAGGCCGGCGGCGCGAAGCGGGCCACGTTGGCCGCATCGAACAGGTAGGGCTTGTGGCTGCCGGTGCCGGCCACCCACTGCCAGCTCAGGTGGTTGCTGGCCAGGTCGCCGTCCAGCAGGTGGCCGTACAGCCAGTCGGCGCCGGCGCGCCAGTGGATCTTGCGGCCGTGCACCACATAGCTGGCCAGCCACATGCGCGCATGGTTGTGCAGCGTGCCGGTGGCGTAGAGCTGGCGCACGGCCTGGTCCACCACCGGCACGCCGGTGGCGCCGCGGCGGAGGTCGTCCGGCAGCGCCGGGTCATAGGCCGCGTCGGGCAGCGGGCCTTCGTGCAGGCTGCGGAAGATGCCGTCGCCACGGTGCGACCAGACATGGCGGAAATACTCGCGCCAGCCGAACTCGTAGACCAGCTTGTGCTGCGGCGGCAGGTTCAGTGCGGCCAGGCATTCGGGCACGGTCAGCAGGCCGTGCGTCAGGTAGGGCGACAGCCCCGTCACCGCGCCGTCCAGGTGGTTGCGCGTGCGGGCATAGGCCGCGGCATCCACGGCGGCCAGGCGCGCCAGTGCGGCCTCGCGGGTGGGAGCAAGCGTGCCGAAGTCCATGCTCAACCCGGATTGCGTATCGCCTGGGCCTGCGCGCGGATGCGCTCGCGCTCGGCGGCGTCCACGCCGGCCAGCGCCCGCACCTGCAGCGCCAGCCGCGGATGGTCGGCAAAGCGGGCCTCATGGCGCAGCAGGAAGTCCCAGTACAGCGTCGTGAACGGGCAGGCCTGCGCGCCCACGCGCTGCTCGGGCCGGTAGCGGCAGCGGCTGCACAGCGGGCTCTGGCGGGCGATGTACTTGCCGCTGGCGATGTAGGGCTTGCTGGCCATCAGGCCGCCGTCGGCGTACTGGCTCATGCCGAGGGTATTGGGCAGCTCCACCCATTCCACCGCGTCCACGTAGACGCTCAGGTACCAGGCGTGTAGCTGGCGCGGCTCGACGCCGTACAGCAGCGCGAACAGGCCGGTCACCATCAGCCGCTGGATGTGGTGGGCATAGCCATGCTCCAGCGTCTGCGTCAGCGCGTCGCGCAGGCAGGCCATGTCGGTGTCGCCGCTCCAGTACCAGGGGGGCAGGTCTTGCCGGGCGTCCAGCGCGTTGGCTTCGGCGTAGGCCGGCATGCGGGTCCAGTAGATGCCGCGCACATATTCGCGCCAGCCCAGGATCTGGCGGATGAAGCCCTCGCCGCTGGCGATGGCCACGCGGCCCGCACGCACCTGAGCCTCGGCCGCGGCCACCACCTCCTGCGGCGTCAGCAGCTTGAGGTTGAGCGCGGCGGACAGCTGGGCGTGGTAGAGCCAGGGCTCGCCGGGCCAGATGGCGTCCTGGTAGGGGCCGAACAGCGGCAGCCGCTCGCGGATGAAGGCGTCCAGCGCCTGCAGGGCCTGGGCGCGCGTCAGCGGCCAGGCGAAGCTGTCCAGCCGGCCGGGGTGGCCGGCGAAGCGCTCGCGCACCAGCGCAAGGACCTCGCGCGTGATCGCGTCGGGTTCGAAGCGGGGCGGCTGCGGCAGGTCGAAGCCCGGGCCTCCCGGGCCGAAGGCCTGGCGGTTCTCGGCGTCGTAGTTCCATTCGCCGCCCAGCGGCTTGGCGCCGTCCATCAGGATGCCGAAGCGCTTGCGCTGCTCGCGGTAGAAGTACTCCATGCGCAGGCCCTTGCGGCCGCGGGCGTGGGCTTCGAAGTCGGCCGGCGTGGTAAAGAAGTGGCGGTCCTCACGCAGGTCCAGCGACAGGCCGGCCGCGACGGCCACGGCCTGCAGCGACTGCAGCACGCGCCAGTCGCCGGGACGGGTCAGCACCACGCGTTGCGGCTTGAGCGCGGCGATGTCCGCCGCCAGCTGGGCGGCCAGGCTCTCGCGCGTGGCCGGGTCGTCCAGCCGCCGGTAGTGCAGAGGCCGGCCCGCCTCGCGCAGCGCGGCGGCGAAGTGGCGCATGGCGGCCAGGAAGATCGCGATGCGCGGCTGGCTGCTCCACACATGCGTGGATTCCTCGGCCACCTCGGCCATCCACACGGCGTCCTGCGCGGCGTCGAAGCCGTCGAAGGCGGAGGACGCCAGGTCCAGCTGGTCGCCCAGCACCAGCACCAGGTCACGCATGGTGGGCGTCCTTGCTGCGGCGACAGCGCTCGCTGCAGTACTTCACCTCGTCCCAGTTCCTGGCCCAGGCCTTGCGCCAGCTCATGGGCCGGCCGCAGGCCAGGCAGGGCTTGGTGGGCAGGTGGGCCTTGTTGCCCTTGTGGCCTCGGTCATCGCGCATGGGCGCGCAGCATAGGCAGGCTGGCAAGGCCCCGTGGCCCGCTCGGCTTCCGCCGATCAGAGCTCCGCCACGCCCTTGACCCGCACCGGCATTGCCACCGGCCGCGGCGCCACCTCGGCCGCGCGGCCGTGGAAGCGGTCCAGCAGGGCCTGCCACTGCTTGCGCACGGCCGCGACGTTGGCCTGCTTCACATGGCCGTAGCCGCGGATCTTCTCGGGCAGGCGGGCCAGCTCCACCGCGGTGGCGAGGTTGTCGGCCGTCAGCGAGGCCAGGATCTCGTCGATGAGCTGCTCGTAGTCGGCCACCAGCTGCCGCTCCATGCGGCGCTCCTCGGTCTTGCCGAAGATGTCCAGTGCCGTGCCGCGCAGGCCCTTGAACTTCGCCAGCCACTTGAACGCGGTGAAGGTCCAGCTGCCCATCTGGATCTTCTTCGCGCGGCCGTCGGGTCCGGGGCGTGACAGCAGCGGCGGCGCGAGGTGGAAGGACAGCGACGACCAGTTCTCGAACTGGGCCTTCAGTGCGGCCTCGAAGCGGCCGTCGGTGTAGAGCCGCGCGACCTCGTACTCGTCCTTGATGGCCAGCAGC
>JBKBVY010000397.1:0-509 GCA_046289335.1 Roseateles sp.
GCCGCCGATGCTGTGGTTTCGCGTCTGGGTGATCAGCGGCCTCGTCATGACCGTGCGGATCCTGGTCTGGCGCAGGCCGCCGACGCCCGCTCCCACGGTCGAGACCCGGGTGGTCGTCGCCCCGTCTTTGCCCGAGGCCGAGGCCGCCTTCCGCCAGCGCCTGTCTGCCAAGCGACGCGCGGCCCGGCTGATCGCCGTCGAGGCCCATGACCACTATCTGCGGGTCCATACCGACGCCGGCGTCGAGCTCTTGACGATGCGGTTCTCCGACGCGCTCGCCGAGCTGTCGGGCGCGCACGGCTTTCAGACCCATCGGTCCTGGTGGGTGGCGGGCGAGGCGATCGAGGCCGCGCAGTGGCGACGCGGCGCAGGCGAGCTGCGCCTGGCCGGCGATCTGATCGCGCCCGTCAGCCGACGACACGCCCCGACCCTGCGGGCGGCCGGCTGGCTTTGACCCTAACCCGGCGCCTTGACCTCCGCCGACGCGTCCCCCGGCGCCGCCCACGCCG
>JBKBVY010000398.1:0-507 GCA_046289335.1 Roseateles sp.
GGTCAGCGCTGCGCTCGATGGCAAAGGGCACCTGCTCCGGCGCCTGACCGCTGTCGGCGTCGCGTTGCAGGCTCAGGTACTCGCGCAGGTCTTCATCGCTGAAGCGATTCAATGGCCGGGTAAAACGCAGCTCCAGCGCGCTGTCCAGCGGTACGCCTTCGCTGCGGTCACGCGGTACGCTGCCGACCAGTTCGAGGGTAAGCAGGTCGATCAGTGCCAGACGCGATATCAGGCCCGTGGAACCCTTGGTGTGCAGGCTCAGCACCCCGACACCCTGATCGGTAACCAGCAATGAAGAGCTGCTGCCGGACTTGGTCAGCAATCCGGCGGGTGAGCCCAGGCAGCGTTGCGGCAACGCCAGCGCATCCAGCAGGCTGATGTTGTCCGGACGACTGAAGTCGTAGAGGCCGAGGTAGCCTTCGGCCGTCTTGTCGCAGTCCTCGGCAATCACCGGGGCGACGGTCAGGTTGAGGCCGGTCGTGGCCATCAACGCCATTCCACGGCTGC
>JBKBVY010000055.1:0-15721 GCA_046289335.1 Roseateles sp.
CCGCGCGCCGACGTGTCGGTGAAGCTGGTGTCCGAGGTGGGCGTGGGCACGGTGGCCACCGGCGTGGCCAAGGCCAAGGCCGACCACATCGTCATTGCCGGCCACGATGGTGGCACGGGCGCCTCGCCCTGGTCGTCCATCAAGCACTGCGGCACGCCGTGGGAGCTGGGCCTGGCCGAGACGCAGCAGACGCTGGTCGTCAACCGCCTGCGCGGCCGCGTGCGCGTGCAGGCCGATGGCCAGATGAAGACCGGCCGCGACGTCGTCATCGGCGCGCTGCTGGGTGCGGATGAGTTCGGCTTCGCCACCGCGCCGCTGGTGGCCGAGGGCTGCATCATGATGCGCAAGTGCCACCTCAACACCTGCCCGGTGGGCGTGGCCACGCAGGACCCCGTGCTGCGCAAGAAGTTCACCGGCCGCCCCGAGCACGTCGTCAATTACTTCTTCTTCGTCGCTGAAGAGGCGCGCCAGATCATGGCCCAGCTGGGCGTGCGCAAGTTCGACGAGCTGATCGGTCGCAGCGACTGGCTGGACACCAAGAAGGCCATCACCCACTGGAAGGCCAAGGGCCTGGACTTCAGCCGCATCTTCCACCGCCCCAACGTGCCGGCCGACGTGGCCCGCATCCACAACGATGTGCAGGACCACGGCCTGGACAAGGCGCTGGACGTCAAGCTCATCGAGAAGTGCCTGCCCGCCTTCGAGAAGGGCGAGAAGGTGCAGTTCATGCAGGAGGTCACCAACGTGCGCCGCACGGTGGGCGCCATGCTGTCCGGCGAGCTGATCCGCCGCCGCCCCGAGGGCCTGCCCGACCACACCATCTTCATCCAGATGGAAGGCACGGGCGGCCAGAGCTTCGGCGCCTTCCTGGCCCAGGGCATCACCTTCTACCTGATCGGTGACGCCAACGACTACACCGGCAAGGGCCTGTCCGGCGGCCGTGTCGTCGTGCGCCCCAGCATCGACTTCCGCGGCGACGCGACCAAGAACATCATCGTCGGCAACACCGTGCTGTACGGCGCGACGCGCGGCGAGGCCTTCTTCCGCGGCGTGGCGGGCGAGCGCTTCGCGGTGCGCCTGTCGGGCGCCACGGCGGTCGTCGAGGGCACGGGTGACCACGGCTGCGAGTACATGACCGGCGGCACCGTCGCCGTGCTGGGCAAGACCGGCCGCAACTTCGCGGCCGGCATGAGCGGCGGCATCGCCTACGTCTACGACGAGGACGGCCACTTCGCCAAGCGCTGCAACACCAGCATGGTCACGTTGGAGAAGCTGATGACCGCGCAAGAGCAGGAGGCGCAGGTCGACAAGGCCATCTGGCACCGCACCAAGGGTGTCGACGGCGTGGACCGCGAGCCGCAGACCGACGAGGCCATCCTGCGCAAGCTGCTGGAAGACCACCACCGCTGGACCGGCAGCCAGCGCGCGCGCGACATCCTCGACCACTGGGCCGAGGCGCGCACCCGGTTCATCAAGGTCTTCCCGAACGAGTACCGCCGCGCCCTGGGCGAGCTCAATGCCGCCAAGGAAGCCGCCACCACCATCGCCCAGGCCAAGGCGCCTGCGGCAGCGAAAGTCTGATGAATTTGCGGGACAGACCGATCGAGCGCAGCGAGTAGCTCTGTCCCCAACTGACTAAGGAACCGACATGGGAAAAGTCACCGGCTTCATGGAGTACGAGCGTCTGGAAGAGGGCTATGAGCCCGTTCCCGTTCGTGTCAAGAACTACAAGGAATTCGTCATCGGCCTGAACGTCGAGCAGGCCAAGCAGCAGGGCGCCCGCTGCATGGACTGCGGCACGCCGTTCTGCAACAACGGCTGCCCGGTCAACAACATCATTCCGGACTTCAACGACCTGGTTTACAAGGGCCGGCCGGAGGACTGGAAGAACGCGATCCGGGTGCTGCACAGCACCAACAACTTCCCCGAATTCACCGGCCGCATCTGCCCCGCGCCCTGCGAGGCGGCCTGCACGCTGAACGTCAACGACGATGCGGTGGGCATCAAGTCCATCGAGCACGCCATCATCGACCGCGCCTGGGCCGAGGGCTGGGTGCAGCCGCAGCCGCCCAAGGTCAAGACCGGCAAGACGGTGGCCATCGTCGGCTCCGGCCCGGCCGGCCTGGCCGCGGCCCAGCAACTGGCCCGCGCCGGCCACAGCGTCACCGTGTTCGAGAAGAACGACCGCGTGGGCGGCCTGCTGCGCTACGGCATCCCGGACTTCAAGATGGAGAAGTCCCACATCGACCGCCGCGTCGAGCAGATGAAGGCCGAGGGCGTCGAGTTCCGCACCGGCGTGCTGGTCGCCGCACTGCCGGAGGGCAGCAAGGTCACCAACTGGGCCAAGGAGACCGTCAGCGCCGACGAGCTGAAGCGCCAGTTCGACGCCGTGCTGCTGACCGGCGGCGCCGAAGCCTCGCGCGACCTGCCCGTGCCCGGACGCGACCTGGCGGGCGTGCATTTCGCGATGGAGTTCCTGCCGCAGCAGAACAAGGTCAACGCGGGCGACAAGCTGAAGAACCAGATCCGTGCCGACGGCAAGCATGTCGTCGTCATCGGCGGCGGCGACACCGGCAGCGACTGCGTGGGCACCAGCAACCGCCACGGCGCCAAGAGCGTCACCCAGTTAGAGCTGCTGCCCCAGCCGCCCGAGGTGGAAGACCGGCCGCTGACCTGGCCCTACTGGCCGATCAAGCTGCGCACCTCGTCCAGCCACGAAGAGGGCTGCGAGCGCGAGTTCGCCATCGCCACCAAGGAGTTCATCGGCGAGAAGGGCAAGCTCACCGGCGTCAAGACCGTTCGCCTGAAGTGGGAGGGTGGCAAGATGACCGAGGTCGAGGGCAGCGAGCAGGTCATCAAGGCCGACCTGGCCTTCCTGGCCATGGGCTTTGTGTCGCCGGTGGCGACCGTGCTGGAGGCCTTTGGCGTCGAGAAGGATGCGCGCGGCAATGGCAAGGCGACGACCGAGGGTGCGAATGCCTACAAGACCAATGTCGACAAGGTCTTCGCCGCCGGTGACATGCGCCGCGGCCAGAGCCTGGTGGTCTGGGCCATCCGCGAAGGCCGCCAAGCGGCGCGCGCGGTGGACGAGTACCTGATGGGCACTTCCACGCTGCCGCGCTGAGCGGCGGCTTGCTCAGGGCGCAGGCGTCAGCGCCTGCGCCTCGTCCGACGGATTGGTCAGGCAGCGGTCCGCGCCGTCCCGGCGCCAGGACCAGCGCGGAGCCTCCGCGTCGGCCTTGAAGTCCACCTGCAGGCAGTGTGTGCGCCCGGGCTCGCCGGGTGTGAAGCGCGCATCGGCCACCGTCTTGGTGCCCAGCTTGGCGAACGCCGCGGGTGCGTCCGCCGGCAGCAGCGCCGACGCCATCTCCAGCACCTCGCCGTCGCCGCCCACGCGCACCCAGACCCGCAGCTGAACGCCGGTGTCGGGCAGGGCGGCGTCCGGGAACTGCAGCTCCGGCAGCTCCTGCGCAAATTGGGGCGGCAGGCTGGCCGGTGCCGGCGCCAGGCGCCGGGGCGCGCTGGCTGCCGGGGCGGCGGTGGTCGGTTCATCGACCGTTGCCGCCGCTGCAGCCGGGCCGGCGCTGGGCGCGGCCGGTGCCGGCTGCACCAGGTTCACGTGCAACAGCCGTTCTGTGGTCGTCACGCCGTGTGCCGCAGAGGCCGCGAGGCCGTCCTGGCGGGCGCCCAGCAGCCAGGCGTGGCCCGCCAGCGCCAGCAGCCCGCACAGCACCACCGGCCGCGGCAGCGCCGGGCCGGTGCGTGCCGGGCTCAGTCCTGCAGCAGGTCGCGCCATGAGACGCGGCGGGTGGCCGAGACCTGCGGGCCGACCGGCGGCTCGAAGTGGCGATCGCTGCCGTCCGAGCCGCGCGCCAGACCCACCAGCTTCTGGTTGGGCAGGCGGTACACGGTGCCGCGCGACGAGATCACGTCGCCCAGCGGCACGCTGGAGGCCTGGCCGGTGCGGTAGTCGAAGAAGTTGACCCAGCTGCTGCCGCCGACCTTGCAGAGGTTGCCCGATTCGACGACGTTGGAGACCACCACCAGCGTGCCCAGGACCAGCAGCGGATCGTTGTTGACGCGCTCGCGGCTGATGGGCAGATCCACGTACCAGCCGCCATGTTCGGCCAGGTTGACGGCATTGACCGTTGCGGTGGTCCGCACGTCCTGGCTGGCCTTGCACCAGCTGGCACCCGACGGGCACTTGCTGGCGACCAGCGTCTGCTTGATGAACTTGCCGCCGGTGCGGACCTCGCCATGCCCGGTCGCGTCCAGCGGGTCCCGGATCGCATAGACGCTCTGCGCCGTGGCATCGGTCAGGTCCGAGTCACCCATGTAGCGGCCGGTGCCCACGTAGACCATGGCCTTGGTGTTCGCCTCGCCCAGTTCGGGGCGGGAGGTGACGGGCTGGACGGTCCCGGCTTCGTTCTTCAGCACAGCCAGCAGCTGGGCGTCGTAGCCGGCGGCGCCGATGGCGTTGTTGATGTCGAAGCGCCAGACGTTGCCGAGGTTGTCGCCGGCGTAGACGCGCTCGATGGTGTTGTCCAGGTTGGCGTTGTTGACCCAGCCCCGGATGTGGCCCAGGCCCGCCGGCGTGGTGGTGCTGCCGGCCGTCGTGACGATGCCCACGCCGCTGCCGTTGCTGATGGCGGTGATGGGCGCGCCGGTGGCGGCGTCCAGCACGAAGAGGCGGCCCTTGCCGTCGCCGGGGCTGACGTTGTTGTAGCCCGAGGGCAGCACGACCACCCAGGTGCCGTCGCGCAGCTTGCCGATCTCCGGCTGGCCGAAGGTCAGGCCCAGGTTGTTGTCCGTGAACTCCCACAAAGCCTTGGGTTCGGCCGGGTCGGTGATGTCCAGCGCGTAGTAGGCGCGGCCCCCGGCACCCAGGCCGCCGACGAGGATGGTGCGCCACTCGCCGCCGATCTTGATGTCCTGCACGAAGGGCGTGGCGTCGACGAAGTACTGGTGGTTGGTGGCGTACTGCTTGTCGGCCAGCTTGTAGAGATTGGGCAGCACGGCGGTCGGCACGTAGGCCCACATCTCGGCGCCGGTGGAGGCGTTGAAGGCGTGCAGCATGCCGTCGTTGGCGCCCACGTAGACCATGGCCTGGCGCTCTTTCGCGCTGAACTCGGCATAACCGGCGTCCGCATACTTCACCAGCTGCTTCTTCACGTACACCGCCTCGGAGTTGACGATGTCGCCCAGCACATGGGCGCGGGCCCGGAAGTACTTGGTGGGTTCCTCCAGCGTGCCTTCGTGGGTGCGGTCGCCGCGCAGGTAGTCCACCAGCAGCGCACCTGCAGCCGCGTCCTGGGCGGCCGGGGACAGGCAGTACGCCGGGCCGCTGCAGAACTGGCTCAGCGAGCGGCCGCTGGCCGTCACCCAGGCCTTGGAAAAATAGGCCTGCTCGGTGGACGTCATCGATGACCAGGCGAACGGCTTGAGCTTGTTGCTGGCACCGCCCGAGTACATCAGGATGTTGCGCGACGTGTTCTTGTTGAGCTGCTCGCGGGCCTCCCAGTTGGTGGTGTCCAGCCGCCCGGTGTCCAGGTCGATGGTCTTGCTCAGCAGCTGGCCGGTCCATTCGGACGAGGTGAAGTCCGAGACGAAGGCCTGGTTGTCACCTGCCGTCACGTTGGGGTTGCTGGTCGTGGCCGCGGCCGCTGCACCGGTGCGGGCATCGAACATGCGCAGGGCGCTGGTCAGGCCGTCGTACAGCGAGGTGGGGCTGGATGCGCTGAAGTAGGTGCCGCCGCCGTTGACGGCCGCGTGCCACAGGTCATCCACCGCCGTCAGCGTGTTGCTGACCGGCACGGGCCAGTTGCACGCGCCGCTGGTTTGCCAGCTGCAGACGCCCGACCCCGGGTTGGCCGTGTCGCCGTTCTTCACCGCATTGAAGTCCGGCGCGCCATTGCTCAGATAGGACTTGTTGTACTGCATGTAGCCCGACACGCCCAGGCCCAGCGTGAAGGTCATCATGGTCTGCGAGCGGTTCTGCTCGTCGTCGTTGCCGCAGACGTCGGCATTGGTGCCGCTGCCGCTGACGCAGTTGCCCTGGCCGGTCGTGCCGGTGCGCAGGTCGGTGTTCTTGAAGTAGTAGGAGACGTCGCTCAGCGTGTTGCTGGTGGCGTTGCCGTCGAACATGGGGCGGTCGACGGTCGATGCGGAGTCCAGGTCACCGATCTCGGACCCGTCGGGCCGGGTGGGTGTCGTGGTTTCGTTCCAGAAGCCGTCCGTCGACAGGATGGCTGCGTTGCGTTGGCAGGAGTACTGCACCGGATCCTTCACGGTGACGCCGTTCAGGCTGCTGCCGTTGTAGCCGCCGGCAAACAGCTTGCCCGCCTTGGACAACGCGGTGCGCAGCGGCGTGGAGTTGCCGGTCTTGGCCGAGGTCAGCTTGGAGAACCAGTTGGTGCGCTGCGTCCCGTCGAAGGTTTCCAGGTTGAGGAAGTCGCGGCTGGTGTTGTTGTTGATGCTCATGTAGCCCACGCGCCGGTTGCTGCCGACGTCGTTGAAGGCCAGCGCGGCCGAGGACTTCATCGCCTGCATGCGCGTGTGGTAGTACGTCCACCAGTTCGCGAAGTTGGTCATCTCCTCGTCGTAGGTGCACACACTGCCGGCGCAGTCGGTGCGGTTCTCGCCCTTGGGGAAGGTGTTCGGCGAGCCGGACGGGCCGGGGGTGATGTCCACGCGCTCGAAGCGGCCGGCATAGGCGCCGGGCGAGCCGGCAGTCGGCGGCACATAGTCGGACGCAAACGGTCCGGCGTTGGTGGTGGGCGAGAAACTGCAGCTGGAACCGGCGGCGGTGGTCAGCGTGGCGTATCCGCCCGCCTTGTTGCCGGCCGAGACCGGCGCGGTGATCGTGATCGTGCGGCTGCTGCGTGCGATGGTCCAGCCGTTGCCGGTCTTGAAGTTGCTGACGATGAAGCCGGCCAGCGTCGTGGCACTGTTGGTCTGGCCCGTGGCGCCGGTCAGCATCTCCACGCCGTCGATCTTCAGCGAACCCACGCCCGTGGTCCTGCTGCCCGAGCAGCCGCTGACGCCCACCGTGAAGCTCAGCGACGATCCCTTGCCCTGCGAAGACGCGACGCCGGCGGTGAAGAACTTGGTCGGGAAGCGCGCATGCTTGAAGACGTCGTTGCGGGTGGCCTGGCAGGATGCCGCCGCAGGCGTGGTGGCCCGCGCGTTGGCATCGGAGTTGCACCAGCGCACCGCGGCGGGGATGGTGTAGCCCGCCTGCGACGTGGAGCGGCAGTCGCGCAGGTCGACGCTGGAGCAGTACTCGGCGGCGTGGATCCTGTAGTAGTGCGGCCCGAAATTGCGCGTGGCCGTGGTCGCACGGTCCGGTGCGCCGGTGGCCACCGAGCCGCTGCCCGTCGCCTGGACCGCGCGGAAGACCGTGTAGGCCTTGCCGTTCACCGTGCCCGGCAGCACGTAGTTGTCGTTGCGCAGGCAATCCGCGTAGGTGTAGTTGCCCGAGCCGTCCTTGGCGTCGGTGCACCACTCGGTGTCCGGGAACTGCGTGGTGAGGTCGATGGTGTAGGCGTTCTGGATGCCGTAGGCATCGTTCTTGACCAGCGTCCAGGCGGCCGTCGTGGCCCGGTTCTGGGTGGGCCAGGACGAACCGTCCGAGCGCACCGGCGGCTTGTACAGGATGTTGGGGTCGTAGGCCTGGCCGTTGAAGCTGGAGGCCAGGAAGGGGGGCTGGCCGCGGTTGCTGCCGAACGGCGGCGCGCCGGTCCAGCAGGCGGCCGAGCTGTTGCCGTTGATGCAGCAGGTGTTGTTGAAGTTGCCGCTGTTGACCTCCGTCGCACCGCTGCTGCGGCACAGCTTGGGGTCGGGGTCGCCGTCGCCGTTGACGTGGTCCGGCAGGAAGTCGAAGTTCATGGACCCCGAGTCGTCCAGGATGAACAGCAGGTTGGCCTTCACGGCGTCGGGGTTGGCGACGATGAGTGGCTTCTGCGAGACATCGGTGACGCCGGCACCCGCGGGCAGCACCCACGGGGCAGCGAGCAGCAGCGCGAACAGGCGGAGTTGGCGGTACATCATGGGAACCTCATGGGTCGAGGAAACGTTTCAGATGGCGACGACGGCCTGGATGAAACTGGTGGCGTTGCGCGGGCCTTGCACGCGCACCGTGATGCGGTAATAGACCGCGCTGGGCGCCAGGATCTGCGGCGTATTGCCCTTGCCGCCGCCCTCGCCGGCGCGGGTGTCGGGCGAGGCCTCGCAGTTGGCCGCATCCGGCGGGCCCGTGAGGCTGCACAGGCGGTGGATCGCGAAGGCAATCCGGTTGCCGCTGGCATCGACCGGCAGGGTGTTGACGCGGTTGGCTGCCACCAGCGCCTGCCAGAAGCTCTCCCAGGTCTGGCCGATGCCCGGTTCGGCGCGCGTGGCGCTGTAGTTGTAGGGGTTGGTCGCGCTGGCCGTGATGTGGTTGTAGAGGCGGTTGGCCGGCACGGGGGCTGCGCTGGCTGCACCGCCCGGCGCGGGCACGGTCTCGCGCGCCTGCTGCTCCAGCCAGGCCACGGCGCGCTCCACGCCCACGTCGGCGGCCTGCACGGCGGCCTGCTGGTAGGCCAGGTTGCCGGCGATGCGGTTGCTGCTGAACACGCCGCGCATCAGGCCCACGGCGGCCAGCGACATGGCCGCGAGCACGATCAGCGCGAGCACCAGCACGAGGCCGCGCTGGGCGGGGCGGGGAGTGGGCTTCATGGGCATGTGGCGAAGGCGGCCGAGTTGCGGTCGGGAGCGTTGCGCAGCGGCACCGTCGTTTCGAACGTCTTGTAGCGGTAGCGCTGCCAGTCGCTGCCCGGCGGCGTGATGGGGGACGAGGCGCCGCCCGACCAGCTGGGCGCGCTGGCCGCCACGTCGGTGCTTTCGGGCTGGCGGCTGCGCGCGACCACGGCCAGGCGCACACCGACCACGCGTGCCCATCCGCAGGGCGTGTTGGGCGTGGGGGTGGCGTCGTAGGCGTCGACGAAGCCATCGCGCGGCGCGGTGTTGTCGAAGGCGTACTCGGCGCGCAGGCTGACGATGTTGTCGGCCACCTCGGTCCAGTTGCCCTCGGCCACGCTGGTGCAGTTCTGCGTCATGAAGTCGCAGGCCGTCAGGCGGTTGTTGCGCACCGCGTAGGCCAGGAACCGCGGCGCCCGGCCCAGGTTGAAGAGCACGCCGTTGGACGCACCGGCGATGCCGAACTCGACGTTGACGGTCGAGGTGGTGGGGTCGCCCTGCACCCGCGTCAGCGTGAGGTTGCAGGGATCGGCGCGCGTCTGCGGCGTGGCGACGACGCGATCGCCCGGCCGGTAGGACAGCGAGCCGGGCACCGCATAGGTCGCCGGCGCCGGCTGCAGGCCGATCAGGCCGCCCTCCGGCGCACCCCAGCCGTCGCCGTAGGCCACCATGATCACGTCGGTGTTGTCCTCGCCCTCGGGGATGCCGGCCGGGTTGATGATGACCGGCGCCAGGCTGGGCACGCTGCGGCCGCCGCCGAGGTCCAGTTGGCACATCAGCAGCCGCGGCGAGATCAGGCCCTGACCGGCCTGGCGCAGCTCGCGCTGCAGCAGGCTCAGCGCGATGGCGCCGGTGGTCTGCGCGTCGTCGCCCCCGGTGGTGCTGCGGCGCTGCCCTTCGGAGAGGCGGAAGACCTGGGTCACGACCAGCACGGCTGCCATCGCGACGACGATGCCGACCATCAACTCCACGAGCGTGAAGCCGCGGGCCGGGCGGGGGAGGGGGCGCTGCGGTTTCATCGGATCTCGTTGCTCAGCACGATGTTGTGGACCGGCTCGCTGGCGGCCTCGCCGGGGGCCTTCCAGCGCATCGTGATGGTCACGCGGGTGCTGGCGCTGAGGCCCGTGGCGGGCGCGCTGGCGCCGGCCACGATGGCGTCCAGGGGCTGGATCTGTTCCAGCACCACGGTCGGCGGATAGGTGTCGGCGCCGGGTAGCTGCGCCTCGACGCGGGCCTTCCACGCCAGGTAGTCCGCGCCGCCGCCGTTGCTGCTCTTGAAGCGCGTGTTCAGCGTCGTGAAGTCGTTGCTCGCCAGGCGCATCTGGCCCAGCAGCTCGTTGGCCAGCAGCGTGGCGTCGGCGCGGTACTTGGTCTGGCCGGACTGCTTGGCCGCGCTGGCCTGCAGGCCCACCAGGCCCAGCACGCCCAGCGCGAAGATCAGCAGCGCGATCAGCACTTCCAGCAGCAGCACGCCGCGCTGGCGATGGCGGTGGGAGGTCTTCATCAGCAGGCCTGCGGATCGCCTTCGGCGATGCTGGGGTTGCACATGCGCACCTGGCCGGCCGGGGACACGACAAGTCGCAGGCAGGTGACCTTGCCGCCCGCGGCGGCGCATTGCCCGCCGCCGGACGGCGTGAGCTCGATGTTGAGGGTGTCGGCGGTGGCGGCGCCACCGGTGGGCACCTGGCGCCCCAGGCCGTTGAAGACGACCTGATCGGCGTCGGCCTCGACCTGCACGCCGCCGCCGGCCTCGGCGGCGGCGCGGACCTGCAGGATGCTGGGCGCCACCGTGTCGCTGGGCGCGGCGTTGCAGTTGGCCTCCACCGAATCCGCCGCCGCGTCGGCATCGACGACATCCACCACCCAGTTGGCTGCCCGGGCGCTGCGGCGGCAGTCGGCGCCCAGCGAGGTGGTGAGCTGGAAGCGCACGCGCGTGTTGCGGGAGGTGGCCTCGCTCTTGGCGTACTGCAGGCCGGCCAGCAGGCTCTCCGCCGTGGCACGGATGCGGGCACCGGCGATCCAGGCGCTGAAGTTGGGCGCCGCCATGGCCAGCACGATGGCCATGATGACCACCACCACCATGACCTCGACGAGGCCCACGCCGCGCTGGCCGTCGGGGTTCAGCACGTGCCGTCCTTCTTGGTGACCCAGCAGGTGCTGGAGCCGGTCCAGCCCGAGTCCGCGGGCACCGTGGTGCTCTTGGCGCCGGCCTGGTTGACGGTGTAGCTGAAGCCCGCCATGGCGTTCTTGCCCGTGGCCGTCAGCGTGAAGCCGGTGGCCGTGGCGCTGCTGCAGGCGAAGGTGAAGTACTTGCTGGTCGTCGCATCGCTGGCGCACGCCGGCGCACCGGCATAGGTGCGGTTGTCCAGAAAGAACTGCTCGATCTGCACCTGCTTGGTCGCCAGCGCGGACGTCGCATCGGGGACGCGGCTGCGGGTGACATAGGCGCTGTACTGGGGCACGGCAACCGCCGTCAGGATGGCGACGATGGCCACCGCGATCATCAGCTCGATGAGCGTGAAGCCCTGGGAGGCGTGGGTGCGGTGCAGGAGGCGCATGGGGCGGACTTGGCTGATCAGGTGGCGCCTATTTTGGTATCGCGCCCCGGTCACCGCTTGCCGCTCGTCGCAGCGCCGCGGACGCTGGTCGCGGGCGTTCTGCGATTCGTGAACTGCCTCACGCGGCGGCCCGGGGCCGTCGGTTTCCAGGCGTTGGCCGGCGCAAGCAGATGTAAGCCGCGGCACCGACGGTCGCGTGCACGCGACGCCTCGAAGCGGCTCTTGGGGCTTTGCGCCCTGTCTACCGGGCGGGACTTGGTGTTTCCCCTATCATGGCGCCCTTTTCTTCCGCCCGGCTTCGGCCCGACCGCGTGACTTCCCTGGCCGCTCCACCCCCTCTGATCGAACTTCGCGACGTCAGCTGCGGCTATGGCGACCGCGTCATCCTCGACGGCGTGAACCTGAAGCTGGAGCGCGGCAAGATCCTGGCGCTGATCGGCACCTCGGGCGGTGGCAAGACCACCGTGCTGCGCCTGCTGGGGCGGCAGCTGCGGCCGCTGTCGGGTCAGGTGCTGTTTGACGGCCAGGACATCGCGCCGCTGGATCTGGCCGGGCTGTACGCGGTGCGCCGGCGCATGGGCATGCTGTTCCAGTTCGGCGCGCTGTTCACCGACCTGTCGGTGTTCGAGAACGTCGCCTTCCCGCTGCGGGAGCACACCGACCTGCCCGAGGTCATGATCCGTGACCTGGTGCTGATGAAGCTGAATGCCGTGGGCCTGCGTGGGGCGCGCGACCTGATGCCCAGCGAGATCTCGGGCGGCATGGCGCGGCGTGTCGCGCTGGCGCGGGCCATCGCGCTGGACCCGGACCTGGTGCTGTACGACGAGCCCTTCGCGGGCTTGGACCCCATTTCGCTGGGCGTGGCGGCGCGGCTGATCCGCGATCTGAACGATGCGCTGGGCCTGACCAGCATCATCGTGTCCCACGATCTGCACGAGACCTTCGAGATCGCCGACCATGTCGCGATGGTGGCCAACGGCCGCATCGTGGCCCAGGGCACGCCGGACGAGCTGCGCCGCAGCGATGACCCGCTGGTGCACCAGTTCGTGGGCGCCGAGGCCGACGGCCCGGTGCGCTTCCACCAGCCGGCGCGGCCGGTGGGGGAGGATTTCGGGGTGGCACCATGCTGATGGCCCTGGCCGCCCGCATCGGCGCCGGCGTGCGCCTGAAGCTGGCCGAGATCGGCGCGTCCGCGCGGCTGTTCTTCAGCCTGCTGGCGCGCTCGCCCAAGGCGCTGGCCCGCTTCGTCCTGGTGCGCGAGCAGGTCTTCCACCTGGGCAACAAGTCGCTGTCCATCATCGGCGTGTCGGGCCTGTTCGTCGGCTTCGTGCTGGCCTTGCAGGGCTACTACACGTTGCAGCGCTACGGCTCGGCCGAGGCGGTGGGTCTGCTGGTGGCGCTGAGCCTGGTGCGCGAGCTGGGGCCGGTGGTCACGGCGCTGCTGTTCGCCGGCCGCGCCGGCACGTCGCTGACCGCGGAGATCGGCTTGATGAAGGCCGGCGAGCAGCTGACGGCCATGGAGATGATGGCCGTGGACCCGGTGCAGCGCGTGCTGGCGCCGCGCTTCTGGGGCGGCTTCATCGCCATGCCCCTGCTGGCAGCGGTCTTCTCCGCGGTGGGCGTCATCGGCGGCTGGCTGGTGGCGGTGCCACTGATCGGCATCGATGCCGGTGCCTTCTGGTCGCAGATGCAGGGCGGCGTGGACGTCTTCGCGGACGTCGGCAACGGCGTCGTCAAGAGCCTGGTGTTCGGCGTCACGGTGACCTTCGTCGCGCTGCTGCAGGGCTACACCTGCCGGCCGACGCCGGAGGGCGTGGCGGCCGCCACGACGCGCACCGTGGTGCTGTCGTCCCTGGCCGTGCTGGGCCTGGACTTCATGCTGACCGCGATGATGTTTTCGATTTGATTGAGTCAGGGAGTAACAAACATGCAAGCCTCTCGACATGACACCTGGGTGGGCCTGTTCGTGCTGATCGGTGGCGCGGCCTTGCTCTTCCTGGCGTTGAAGGCCGGGAATCTGCTCAGCCTCAGCTTCGATGCGACCTACCCGGTCACGGCGCGCTTCGACAACATCGGCGGCCTCAAGCCCAACGCGGCGGTCAAGAGCGCCGGCGTGGTGGTCGGGCGCGTGGAGTCCATCAGCTTCGACGACAAGACCTTCCAGGCCAAGGTCGTCATCAACCTGAACAAGGGCACGCTGTTCCCCAAGGACACCTCGGCCAAGATCCTGACCTCGGGCCTGCTGGGCGAGCAGTACATCGGCCTGGAGCCGGGCGCCGACGAGAAGAACCTGGCCAGCGGTGACCTGATCCGCCAGACCCAGAGCGCCGTCGTGCTGGAGAACCTGATCGGCCAGTTCATCAACAGCAAGGCCGCCGACATGGGCAGCGCGGCCGCGCCGGCTCCGGCCTCGGGAGGCAAGCCATGATGGTGCGATATCTGCGTGCGCTGGCGCTGCTGGCGCTGGTGCTGGGCCTGACGGGCTGCCAGACGGTCAAGGGTGTGGGCACCCGGGTGGAGCGTGCGGTCGACAAGATCATGGGCTCCAAGGGCCAGCGGCTGGACCCCTGGGAGAACTGGAACCGCAAGGTGTTCGCCTTCAACGAGAAGCTGGACGAGGCGGTGCTCAAGCCGGTGGCCACGGCCTATGCCGAGCTGGTGCCTGCACCGGTGCGCACCGGCATCGACAACTTCTTCGGCAACATCGGCGACGCCTGGTCGTCGGTGAACCTGTTGCTGCAGGGGCGCTTCAAGGCCGGCGTGGAGCAGGGCATGCGCTTCGCGGTCAACTCGACGCTGGGCCTGGCCGGCCTGCTGGACATCGCGACCGAGGCGGGCCTGGAGAAGAACAGCCAGGACTTCGGCAAGACGCTGGGCCACTGGGGCATGGGCACGGGGGCCTACATCGTCTGGCCGGTGTTCGGCCCGTCGTCGGTGCGCGACTCGCTGGGGCTGCCGCTGGACTGGCAGGCCTCGCCGGCCGTGGTGTTCGACGACGGCCGCAACAAGGTGCTCATCACCTCGCTGAACGTCATCAACACGCGGGCCAACTTCCTGCGTGCCGGTCAGATGCTGGAAGGCATCGCGCTGGACAAGTACACCTTCTACCGCGATGCCTATCTGCAGCGCCGCGGCAGCTTCGACGATGACGACGAGGTCGAGGTGCTGGTGCCCGGCAATGGCGCGTCCGCGCCGGCGGATGGTGCTTCCGCGCCCGCCGCCGCGGCCTCCGAACCCGGCCCCGGCGTCAAGAAGCCCGCCGAACCTGCATCCGCCGCAATGCGGTGAACCCAATCGGGGGCTGGCGCGTTAAGCGGCGGTCCCGTTTTGAGAAAGTGACACCATGACTGTGCTGACCTCTCTTCGCCGCCGCCTGCTGACCGTCGCCGCGCTGGCGACCCTGAGCCTGGGCGCCGTGCCCGCCGTCCATGCGGCCGACGCGAGTGCGCCCGACCAGTTGATCCGCCAGCTCTCGCTGGAAGTCATCGAGACCGTCAAGTCCGACAAGGACATCCAGGCCGGCAACATCAACAAGATCATCGCCCTGGTCGACTCCAAGGTCATGCCGCATGTGAACTTCCAGCGCATGACGGCGTCCGCCGTGGGCCGCTTCTGGCGCCAGGCCACGCCCGAGCAGCAGGCCAAGCTGCAGGCCGAGTTCAAGACCTTGCTCGTGCGCACCTATGCCGGTGCGCTGACGCAGGTGAAGGACCAGACCATCGGCCTGAAGCCGCTGCGTGCCCAGCCCACCGACACCGAGGTGGTGGTGCGCACCGAGATCCGCGGCAAGGGCGACCCCATCCAGCTGGACTACCGGCTGGAGAAGTCGGCGGCGGCGTGGAAGATCTACGACGTGAACGTGCTGGGCATCTGGCTGGCCGATCAGTACCGCAACAGCTTCGCGCAGGAGATCGGCGCCAACGGCATCGACGGCCTGATCAAGAGCCTGGCCGACAAGAACGCCAAGGCCGGCGCGACCACCAAGAGCTGATCTTGAGCGCGCTGAAGCTGCCCGAGCGGCTGCGCATGGACGACGCCCGCGTCGTCTGGGCGCAGATGTCGCCGGCCCTGCGCGCCGAGGCGGCCCAGGTGCTGGCTGCGGCCGGCCGCGAGGTCAGGCTGTCGGCCGCCCGGCTGGTGGACTTCGATTCATCGGCGCTGAGCCTGCTGCTGTCCGCAGCCCGTCAGTGCCGAGAACAGGGTGCCACGCTCAAGCTGGACGATGCGCCCGACAAGCTGCGCGAGTTGGCGCGCGTGTACGGCGTGGCCGAGCTGCTCTGGCCGGTGAGCCCCACCCCACAGGTCTGAGTCGGAGAGGAGCAAGCCCCCCGGGAAGGCGGGCGTTGTGTGATACAGCGGCCGGCGGGGGACCCGGGTTTGCGGGCCACGGACGGCGCCCCCGGGGAGGGGGGGGGGGCCGGGCCCCA
>JBKBVY010000399.1:0-507 GCA_046289335.1 Roseateles sp.
TGTTGGCGAACCCCGGCGGAGCCTGGGCCCAGGTGCGCGGCCTCGACAGGATGACGATTGATGGCCTGACGGCGGGGCGGATCGCGCTGGCCAAGGTCTGCCTGCCCGCGATCCTCCAGGCCCGACCGATCGAGGCGCTGGCCCGCGCCGAGGGCATGCTGCCCGCCTCTGCGGCGTCCGTCGGCGGCGGCAAGGCGGACAAGGCTTGGCGCCTGGGCATGGGCGAGCCGGTCTATGCGGTGGCCTGGGCCGATGGCAGTTGCACCACTGTGGTCGAGAAGGGCGCCGCCGAAAGCCTGCGCGCCATGGCCGAGCGCGAGATCCTCGCCCGCCCCGAAGGTTTCAAACTCGGCTCGACGACCGTGGTCGACGATGGGCGGCTGCAACGCAGCATCTACTGCGCGCGCGCCGGCGCCGGGTGGGCCTTGGCCAGCCTCACAGTCCCAGGTCCAAAGCCAGTCTCGCGCACCCGCGCGCTGTCATCGACGGTCTATCTGAGATCGACAC
>JBKBVY010000400.1:0-504 GCA_046289335.1 Roseateles sp.
GTTGATCCTCCCTTAATGCCCCATCAGGCGTTCCATCGCGCCGGGCTTATCGTGGATGGCGAGCTTGTCGACGATGGTTTCGCTCGCCTGATTGAGGCCGATGATCTCGACGTCGGCGCCTTCGCGGCGGAATTTGAGCACGATCATGTCGAGTGCCGCGACGCTGGAAATATCCCAGATATGGGCATGGCTGACGTCGATCGTGACCTTGTCGAGCGATTCCTTGAAGTCGAAGGCCTTGTTGAAGTCCTCGACCGAGGCGAAGAACACCTGGCCCTCGACGGTATAAGTGCGGTGGGAACCGCTAGCCGACAAAGCCGAGGTGATACGGAAGATCTGGGAAATCTTCCAGGCGAAGAAGACGGCCGATAGCAACACACCGATCAGCACGCCGATGGCAAGGTTGTGGGTATAGACAACGCCGATGACGGTGGCGATCATCACGATGGACGAGGAGCGCGGATGATCCCTGAGGTTCTTGATCGACGACCAGGAGAAGGTGCC
>JBKBVY010000056.1:0-15651 GCA_046289335.1 Roseateles sp.
GGCCCGCGCGGCGGGCGGGTGGACGTGCCGGGCACGCTGGCCGTGCTGCCGCGCAAGGACCTGGACGCGCTGCTGCTGCAGGGCGCCCGTGATGCGGGCGCGCATTTTGAGCAGGCGCGTTTCGAGGCGCCGCTGGAGGAGAACGGCCGCGTCGTCGGCGCGCGACTCAAATGCGGCGACGAGACCGTCGAGCTGCGCGCCCGCTGGGTGGTGCTGGCCACCGGCGCGGTCCCGAAGGCGCTGACCGCCGCCGGCATGTGCGAGCGCCACACGCCCAGCGGCGTGGCGCTGCGCGGCTATGTGCGCGCGCCGCAGATGGTCGGCAAGATCAAGGCGCTGGAAGTCGTCTGGGACAAGGCCGTGCGGCCGGGCTATGGCTGGATCTTCCCGGCGCCGGACGGCCACTTCAACATCGGCGTGGGCGTGACCGACAGCCACAAGGATCTCGGCGGCGGCAAGGGCCAGAAGAAGGACGTCAACCTTCGCGCCATCTTCGACGCCTTCGTCGCCAAGTACCCGCCCGCGGCCGAGCTGATGCGCGTGGGCGAGCTGGTGGGCGAGCTCAAGGGCGCGCCGCTGCGCTGCACGCTGACCGGCGCCAAGTGGACCCGGCCCGGCCTGCTGGTGACGGGCGAAGCCGCCGGCTCCACCTACTCGTTCACCGGCGAGGGCATCGGCAAGGCGATGGAGACCGGCATGCTGGCCGCCGACGCCATCCTGGCCCACCGGGACGACGATGCCGCCGCACGCGCCGCCTACGAGGCCGCGCTGACGGCGCTCAAACCCAAGTTCGACCTCTACGAGCGCGCCAACCGCGTCAACGCCCACCCCTGGCTGGCCGACCTGCTGATCTGGCGCGCCCAGAAGAGCCCGCGGCTGTTGAAGCGCATGAGCGGCGTGCTCAACGAGACCAGCAACCCGGGCAATCTGGTCAGCCTCAAGGGCATCTCGCGCCTGTTCTTCGAATAAGGGTCAGACCCGCTCGACGATCAGCGCAATGCCCTGCCCCACGCCGATGCACATCGTGCACAGCGCATAGCGGCCGCCCGTCACTTCCAGCTGGTTGATGGCCGTCGTCACCAGCCGCGCGCCGCTGGCGCCCAGCGGATGGCCCAGCGCGATGGCGCCGCCGTTCGGGTTCACGCGCGCGTCGTCGTCCGCCAGGCCCAGGTCGCGTAGCACCGCCAGGCCCTGCGCGGCGAAGGCCTCGTTCAGCTCGATGACATCCATTTGCGCCAGCGTGAGGCCGGTCAGCGCCAGCACCTTGCGCGTGGCCGGCGCGGGACCCATGCCCATGATGCGCGGCGCGACGCCGGCCGTGGCCATGCCCACCACGCGGGCGCGCGGCGTCAAACCATGCCGCGCGGCCTGGGCCTCGCTGGCCAGCAGCAGCGCGCAGGCGCCGTCGTTGACGCCGCTGGCATTGCCGGCGGTCACCGTGCCCTCGGGCGTCACGACGCCCTTGAGCTTGGCCAGCGCCTCCAGGCTGGTCGTGCGCGGATGCTCGTCCAGCGCCACGCGCAGCGGCTCGCCCTTCTTCTGCGGCACGTCCACGGGAACGATCTCGCGCTCGAAGAAGCCACGCTGCTGTGCGGCCAGCGCCTTCTGCTGCGAGGCCAGCGCCATGCGGTCCTGCGCCTCGCGGGCGATGCCGAACTCGCGCGCCACGTTCTCGGCCGTCTCGGGCATGGCGTCCACGCCGTACTGCGCCTTCATGCGCTTGTTGACGAAGCGCCAGCCGATGGTGGTGTCGTAGACGGCATTGGTGCGGCTGAAGGCGCTGTCCGCCTTGGGCATGACGAAGGGCGCGCGGCTCATGCTCTCCACGCCGCCGGCGATCATCAGCCCGGCCTCGCCGGCGCGGATGGCACGGGCGGCCGTGCCCACCGCGTCCAGGCCCGAGCCGCACAGGCGGTTCACGGTGCTGCCCGGCACGTCGATAGGCAGGCCGGCCAGCAGCGCGGCCATGCGGGCGACATTGCGGTTGTCCTCGCCGGCCTGGTTGGCGCAGCCGTAGATGACGTCCTCGACCGCCGCCCAGTCGACGCCCGCGTTGCGCGCCATCAGCGCCTGGATGGGCAGGGCGGCCAGGTCGTCGGTGCGGATGCTCGAGAGCGCACCGCCGTAGCGGCCGAAGGGGGTGCGGATGGCGTCGCAGATGAAGGCTTGCGTCATATCACTTGTCTTCTGAGATAGGGGCTGACGCGGTAGCGCTCACCCCGGTAGTAGGCATCCAGCCGGTCCAGCAGCGGCACGATGGCATCGGCGCCCCATTGCGCCGCCCACTCGAAGGGCCCGGCGGGGTAGTTCACGCCCAGCTTCATCGCCGCGTCCGCGCCCTCTTCGCTGCAGACGCCTTGCTGGACGGCATCGTGCGCCTCGTTGACCAGCATGGCGATGGTGCGCGCAACGATGAGGCCGGGCGTGTCGACCATCGCGCGCGGCGTGAAGCCCAGCGCGTACAGCCAGCCCAGGTGGCCGTCGAAGTCGCCGGAGCAGGCATAGGCCAGGTCGCCGCCCGTGCCCAGCGGCAGGTCGAACACGACGACGGGCGCCATGAAGTCGCGCTCGGCCGCGATCTCGTTCGCGGTGCGGCCGTCGGTCAGCCGCAGCTGCAGCCGGTCGGCCTCCAGGCCGATCCAGTCGCTGTCCAGCTGCCGCGCCACATCGGGCAGCGCCGCCGCCAGCCGGTCGGCGATGGGGCCGCGGCCATGCAGCATCAGGTGACGCGCCTCGGGCCGGGCCCGCTCGCCCTGGTGCTGCGGCAGCGCCGGCGGGCCTTCGGGGTAGCGGTAGAAGCCCCGCCCCGTCTTGCGCCCCAGGAAGCCGGCATCCACCAGCTCCTGCTGCACGAGCGACGGCGTGAAGCGGCGGTCGAAGAAGTTGGCCGCGAACACCGACTGCGTGACCGCGAAATTGGTGTCGTGGCCGATCAGGTCCATCAGCTCGCAAGGCCCCATGCGGAAGCCCGCGGCGCGCAGGCAGGCGTCGATGACCTCGGGCGCGGCGGCGCGCTCCTGCAGCAGCATCAGCGCCTCGGCGTAGTAGGGCCGGGCGATGCGGTTGACGATGAAGCCCGGCGTGGAGCGCGCATGCACCGGCACCTTGCCCCAGCGGGCGGCGAGGTCGAACACGGCCTGCGCGACGGCCGCATCGGTGCCCAGACCCCACACCACCTCCACCAGCTTCATCAGCGGCACGGGGTTGAAGAAGTGCATGCCCACCAGGCGCTCGGGTCGCTGCATGCCGCGGGCCAGGGCGGTCACGGAGATGGACGAGGTGTTGGTGGCGATCACTGCCTCGTCGGGCAACAGCGCCTCTGCTTCAGCAAACAGCGCGCGCTTGACGTCCAGGTTCTCGACGATGGCCTCGATGACCAGCTCGGCCGGCGCGAGCGCGTCCACCGGCGTGATGCGCGCCAGCGTGGCCTGCACGGCGTCGGCCGTCAGCTTGCCCTTGGCGGCCAGGCCGTCCAGCGTGGCGGCGAGCTTGGCCTTGGCGGCCTCGGCGGCGCCGGGCCGGTTGTCGAACAGCATCACAGCATGGCCGGCCTGGGCGGCCACCTGCGCGATGCCGGCGCCCATCAGGCCGGCGCCGACGACGAGGATGCGGGCGTGGTCGAGATTCATTCGTTGGCGTTCCAGTTCGGCTTGCGTTTGCCCAGGAAGGCGGCAAAACCCTCGCGGGCCTCGGGCGTGCTGCGCACGCGGGCAATCGCCTGCGCGGTCAGCTCGCGCACCTCGGCCGTCACGGGGCCGGGCGCCAGGCGGGCATAGAGCTGCTTGATCTCGGCCTGCGCCACCGGCCCGCAGGCCAGCAGGTCCGCCAGCAGCGCATCGACGGCGGCATCCAGGCCCTCGGCCGGCACCACGCGCTGCACCAGCCCCACGCGCAGCGCCTCGGCGGCATCGATGCGGCTGGCGGTGAGTGCCAGTCGGCGCGCCTCGCGCACCCCCACCGCGTTGACCAGGTGCGGGGCTATGACGGCCGGCAGGATGCCCATGCGGGCCTCGCTGACGGCAAAGCTCGCCGCGTCGGACGCGACAGCCATGTCGCAGGCCGCCACCAGCCCCACGCCGCCGCCCAGCGCGGCGCCCTGCACGCGGGCCAGCGTGGGCTTGGTGCAGTCGGCAATGCGCGCCAGCATGGCCGAGAAGCGCCGCGCATCGGCCAGGTTGTCGTCCTGCGACGCGGCGGCGGCGCGCTGCATCCACTGCAGGTCGGCGCCGGCGCTGAAGTGCTTGCCCGCGCCGGCCAGCACGATGGCGCGCACGGCGGGGTCAGCGCCCAGTCGGGCGAAGGCGTCGTCGAGCTCGGCGATCAACACCTCGTCGAAGGCGTTGAACACGGCCGGGCGATTCATCGTCAGCTGGACCACGCCGTGGGCACGGCGGTCCAGGTCGAGGGTGGTCCAGGCAGGCATGGCGCAGATTCTGCCTTTTCCCGACCGATCGGTCGAACAACCCTCCATCCAGACGTGCCAGCCTGCCATTCGCCGCGCGGCCGGCTGCCGCACACCCACCCGCTCCTAGACTGCGCGCCATGTCAGACACGCCCGCCAAACCCCGCCACCTGCTGCTGGACTGGGAGCAATGGCTCTACCCCGGTCCGCGCCGTGTCTTCACGCCGCAGGAGATGGCGCGCGCCGGCTCGCAGCCCTGGCCGGCGGGCATCGACCAGTACACCTATGTGAACCTCATCCTGGTGCTGGCCATCAACTCGGGCCGCATCATGCAGTCGCGCCAGACCTGGATCTGGCCCGCGGTGCTGGTGGCAGGCTGGGCCGTGCTGGCCACGGCACGCTGGCTGTGGCAGCAGCCCACGCGACGGCGGCTGAACATCGCCTGCTATGCCTTCTTCGGCGTCACGCTGGGGCTGGCACTGGCCGCCGCGCGGCTGGGCTGGCGCGACCAGGTGATCGACCTGCTGCCGCTGGCGCTGGCCGTCACGACCGCCATCGTGTCGGCCTGGTGGATCCTGACGCTGTACCGGGTGGACCAGATCGAGGCCCGGCTGCGCGAGCTGGCCGAGCAGGATGCGGCGCTGAAGCTGTCCACCCGCTTGGCCGCCGCGCAGATCCAGCCGCATTTCCTGTTCAACACGCTGGCCTCGCTGCAGCACTGGGTGGACACCGGCGACGCCCGCGCCGCGCCGCTGCTGCGCGACTTCACGGCCTATCTGCGCGCCACGCTGCCCATGTTCGAGCGCGAGCTGCAGCCGCTGGCCGACGAGATCGAGATGGTGCGCCGCTACCTGGCCATCATGCAGGCGCGGCTGGGCAGCCGGCTCACGTTCGACATCGAGGTGCCGGCCGGGCTGCATGCGCCGCTGCCGCCCGGCATCGTGCTGACGCTGGTGGAGAACGCCATCGCCCACGGCATCGAGCCGCAGCTGCGCGGCGGCCACATCGCGCTGCGCGCGCAGCACGACGGCGGCCGGCTGGTGCTGACCGTGCGCGACGACGGCCCCGGCCTGGCGCCGGGCTGGACCGAGGGCGTGGGCCTGTCCAACACGCGCCGCCGCCTGCTGCAGGCCTGCCCCCAGGCCACCCTGACCCTGACCGACGCCCACCCCGGCTGCCTGGCCACCTTGACCCTGCCATGAACCCCATCACCGCCCTGATCGCCGACGACGAAGAAGCCCCCCGCGAGCAGCTGCGCGCCGCGCTGGCCCGGCTGTGGCCCGAGCTGAAGCTGGTGGCCGCCAGCAGCAACGGCGCCGAAGCCTGGGACGACTGCCTGGCGCTGGAGCCGGCCATCGCCTTCCTGGACATCCGCATGCCGGGCCTGACCGGCATCGACGTGGCCCGCCGGCTATCCGCGCTGGCCACGCCGCCGCTGATCGTCTTCGTCACCGCCCATGACGACCAGGCCCTGGCCGCCTTCGACGCCGGCGCGGTGGACTATGTGCTCAAGCCGGTGGACGACCAGAGGCTGGCGCAGACGCTGGCGCGGCTCAAGGCCCGCGTGACCCAGCCCGCCGCGCCCGACACCGCGGCGCTGGCCCGCCTGCTGGCTGGCCTGACCGCGCCGAAGCCGGCGCCGCGCCCCATCCAGGCCAGCCTGGGCCGCGAGGTGCTGCTGATCCCGCCCGACGAGGTCATCTACTTCGAGGCCGACTCGCGCTACACCCGCGTGGTGCACCAGGGCGGCGACGCGCTGATCCGCACGCCGCTGCGCGAGCTGCTGACCCAGCTGGACCCCGAGCAGTTCTGGCAGATCCACCGCAGCGTGCTGGTCAACAGCCGCTGCATCGCGCGCGCCGTGCGGGTGGACGAGGGCAGCATGGTGGTCACGCTGCGCGGCCGCGACGAGAAGCTGCCGGTGTCGCGCCAGTTCCAGGGTTTGTTCAAGGGCCAGTGAACCCATGGGCAAACCCTTGGGCGTGGTGCCAGGGCGAGTCCAGAGAATTCGCGCCGTTACAAGTTGAAAACACCGCCATGCCCAGCGCCCTGCCCAGCCCACGCTTCGACCACTTCTACCGCCATGACGAGCTGACGGCCCTGTTGTTCGCCTATGCGGAAGCGCGGCCCAACCTGGTGTCGGTGCGCTCCATCGGCAAGAGCTACGAGGGCCGCGACATCTGGTTGGTGGTCGTCACCAACCTGGCCAGCGGCATGGACATCGACAAGCCCGCGATGTGGCTGGACGGGAACATCCACGCCGCCGAGCTGACCGCCTCCACCACCTGCCTGTACTACCTGCACCAGCTGGTGACGCTGCACGGCGGCGCGTCGGCCGAGAGCGCCCAGGTCAACCGGCTGCTGGACACGCGCACGCTGTACATCGTGCCGCGCCTCAACCCCGACGGCGCCGAGCTGGCCCTGGCCGAACGGCCGCGCCACATCCGCAGCTCCACCCGGCCCTACCCCTACACCGAGGAGCCGGTGGACGGCCTGACCATCGAGGACGTGGACGGCGACGGCCGCATCCTCACCATGCGCGTGCCCGACCCGCATGGCGGCTACAAGAAGCACGCCGGCGACCCGCGGCTGATGGTGCCGCGCGAGCCGGGCGAGTTCGGCGGCGAGTACTACCGGCTCATCCCCGAGGGCTTCATCAAGAACCACGACGGCCTGACCGTCCCGCTCAACCCCGACCGCGAGGGTCTGGACCTCAACCGCAACTTCCCGGCCGACTGGCGCCAGGAGTTCCAGCAGCTGGGCGCCGGCCCCTACCCCACCAGCGAGCCCGAGGTGCGCGCCATGGTGGACTTCATCGTCCAGCATCCCAACATCGGCGCGGCCATCAGCTTCCACACCCACAGCGGCGTCATCCTGCGCCCCTGCGGCACGCGCAGCGACAAGGACATGACGCCCGAGGACCTGTGGCTGTTCCAGCAGTTCTCGGCGCTGGGCGAGAAGCACACCGGCTATCCGGCCGTCAGCATCTACGAGGAGTTCCGCTACCACCCCAAGGACGTCATCACCGGCACGCAGGACTGGCTCTACGAGCACCTGGGCGCGCTGTTCTGGGTGGTGGAGCTGTGGTCGCCCAACAAAGAGGCGGGCATCGAGGGCTACAAGTGGATCGACTGGTTCCGCGACCATCCGGTGGAGGACGACCTCAAGCTGCTGAAGTGGAGCGACGAGAAATGCGGCGGCCAGGCCTATGTGGCGTGGACGCCCTTCCAGCATCCGCAGCTGGGCGCGGTCGAGATCGGCGGCTGGGACAAGATGAACTTCTGGCGCAACCCGCCGCCGGCCCTGCGCGAGCGCGAGGCCGCACGCTTTCCCGGCTGGATCACGCAGATCGCGATGAGCCTGCCCAAGCTGGAGCTGGTGCGCACCGAGGTGCGGGCGCTGGGCCCGGACATGTGGCGGGTGCGCCTGGCCGTCGCCAACTCGGGCTACCTGCCGGCCTACGTGACCCAGCGCGCGCTGGAGCGCAAGACCGTGCGCGGCGTGATGTTCGAGATCCACCTGCCGGTGGGCGACCCGGCCATCAGCCTGGTCAGCGGCAAGGAGCGCATGGAAGGGCCGCAGCTGGAGGGCCATGCGCCCAAGCAGAGCCAGCTGGCCTTCCTGCCAACCAAGCAGCCCACCGGCGACCGCGCCGTGGCCGAGTGGGTGGTGCGCGCGCCGGTCGGCACGCGGCTGGCGCTGTCGGCCGCCGCCGAGCGCGCCGGGCTGGTGCGGACCGAGGTGGTGCTGGACTGAGCGGCTGAGGGCCTCAGCCCACCGGCCGCTCGTTCTCCTGCGCGGCCATCAGCGCCTCGCGCCACAGTCGCGCCGGGATGAAGGTGCGCAGCTGCTCCATGGCTTTGTCGATCAGCGCCGGGTGCAGGCCATGGTCCAGATGGGGCAGCAGATCGGCCGTCACGTCGGCGCCCAGGTCCACCAGCGCCTGGGCCGCATCCACCACATGGCGATACGGATAGCGCCGGTCCTCCAGGCCGTGCAGCAGGTGCACGCAGACGTCTTGCGGCGCAGACTGGGGCCGGGCCAGGTAGCCGCCCGCAAAGGCCAGCACCCGGCCCACCAGCTGGGTCTGCGCCTGCACGGCCTCCAGCGCCAGCAGCGCCCCGTCGCCCACGCCGGCCAGCGCTACGCGCTGCCAGGGCAGGTCCAGCCGTGCGGCCTCGGCGCGCAGGCGCTGCACGAGGTGCGGCAGCGCGGCCGCCACACCCGCGGCGCTGGGGGACTCGTCCGGCCACCAGCGGCAGCGACCTTCGGCATCGCGCAGCGGCGGGTGCACGGTCAGCAGCGCGGCGTTGGGGTACTGGGACAGCAGCGCGGCCCCCAGCGGGGCCAGCGTGTCCGGCCCGTCGGGCGCAATGCCGCCATCGGTCAGCAGCACGAACAGCAGTTCGGCAGTTTGAGAAGAGCCCATCTGGGTATTCTGGGCGGCAGCATGCATTTTTTTCAAGCCCGTAAAAAATTTTGACAGCCTATTTCTCCGCATCCGTAGAAATACTGTCGGCGCAATATGTGGCCGGCACCTGAACAGCGCGAAATTTCGTGGCCGGCATTCATCAAGTTTCCGGCGCACGAAGGTTTGGTGCTTATTCACAAGCCGGCGGGACTGCGCGTCCCGTCCAACGGGTACGGGTCAACACGAGCGACCAGCAGGCTGGCTTCCGTTGGTCAATTGCAACAGTGCTGTCACACAGGCCGGTCCAGGTGATCGGGGATGACCCTAGACCTGTGACGAAGGCCACCCCAACGCCTACCACCCCCCTACCATGAAGTTGCGTTGACGCGCTGCATGGTCGCGTCGTCCTACCCGGGCGGCAGATGGCGCGGTGACACCCTCCCAACGACGGACCTTTATATGCCCACCCACTCCACAGGTTTCAAGCCCATTCGCAAACCCATCGCACTGGCGGTTTTCGGCCTCATCTTGGCCCAGCATGCCGCCGCGCAACAAACTGCCCCCGCCAGTAATCAACCGGCAACCAAGGCAGAAGAGCCGGCCACCACGCCACAGAAGCTGGACACGGTCGTCGTGACCTCCGGCTCGCGCATCAAGCGCGACGCCTTCAGCTCGCCGGCCCCCATCACGATCATCAAGAACGAAGACGCCGCCCTGGCGGGCTTCACGTCCACGGCCCAGGTCCTGCAGAGCACGAGCGTGACTGACGGCGCTGGCCAGATCAACAACGCCTTTGGCGGCTACGTCACCGACGGCGGTCCCGGCGCCAACACGGTGGGCCTGCGCGGCTTTGCGCCCACGCGCTCGCTGGTGCTGCTGAACGGCCGCCGCATGTCGCCCTCGGGCACCCGAGGCTCGGTCGGCGCAGCTGACCTGAACACGCTGCCCAGCTCCATCGTCGATCGCATCGAAGTGCTGAAGGACGGTGCATCGTCCATCTACGGCTCCGACGCCGTGGCCGGCGTGATCAACATCATCACGAAGAAGGACCTGAGCGGCATCCGCCTCGACGGGTCCATGACCCAGACCGAGGAAGGCGGGGGCAACACCTACAACTTCTCCATCGCCGGCGGCGTCATCAAGGACACCTCGCGCTTCCTGATCTCGTACAACCTCAGCCAAAGCTCGCGGCTGACCCTGGGCGAACGCGACTGGACCCGCTGCAACACGGACTACCGCCGCACCAGCGTCAACGGTGTGGTCGGCGAATGGGGCAGCTGGGACTTCAAGGATCCGCTGACGGGCAAGCCCAAGTGCTACCCCATCACGGGCACGGGCTCCAATGGCGTGACCATCAACACCATCGGCACCAGCAACGCCACCGGTACCGGCGCCGCCGGCTCCATCGGCACCACGTTCAACCGCTGGCGCCCGAACTCTGGCACCACCGGTGCCATGGCAGGCTGGGAGGGCGTGGGCGGTGGCCAGACCACCAACCTCAACGTGCGCGACACCTTTGACCCGCGCGTGTTGAACAACACGCTGCTGTCGCCGGTGCGCAACCACAACCTGTACGCCGAAGGCTCGTTCGACATGCCCGTGCTGGGCAGCGATGCAGAAGCCTACTGGGAAGTGTTGTTCAACCGCCGTGAGTCGTCGCAAGTCGGCTTCCGCCAGCTGTCGCTGGACTATGCCAAGGGCAGCCCGCTGATCCCCTCCAGCCTGGCCTTCAGCACGGTGCAGTCGGCGCCGACGCTCATCACGAATGGCGCCGCACTGGGCGTGCGGGCCTTCATCGGCGCCGGCAACAGCTACTCCAGCCAGGAAGTGGATTTCACCCGCGTCGTTGCCGGCGTGCGTGGCGCCATCCCCAAGCTCAACTGGGACTACGACGTTTCGGTGGTGCATAGCGAAAGCACCGGCAATTACGTGTTCGACGGCTTCCGCACCGACCGCCTGGCCCAGAGCCTGAATGTGGTGTCCAACGGCAGCGGCGGCTTCAACTGCGTGAACACGGCCAACGGCTGCATCGCGGCGCCCGCACTGAGCTCGGCCGTCGTGGGCGGCCAGCTGCCGGCTGCCTGGATGGGCTTCGTGTTCGACAACTTCACCGGCAAGACCAAGTACAAGGAGGATGTGGTGTCGGCCTCGGCCACGGGCAAGCTCTTCAAGCTGCCTTATGGCGACGCGAAGGGTGCGGTGGGCGTGGAGTTCCGTCGCGCCTCCATCGACGACACGCCGTCCATCGATCAGCAGACCGGCAACATCTACAACTTCACGTCCTCCACGCCCACCCGCGGCAGCGACCAGGCCACAGACGTGTTCGGTGAAATCGAAGTGCCGCTGCTGAAGAACCTGCCGGCCGCGCATGAACTGACAATGAATGCCTCGGCCCGCCTGGCGGACTACAAGTCCTACGGCTCCGACTCGACCTACAAGATCGGCGCGATGTGGTCGCCCGTGAAGTGGGTTTCGCTGCGCGGTACCAACGGCACCTCGTACCGCGCCCCGGCGCTGTTCGAGCAGTTCGTCGGCGCCACGACCGGCTTCCTGAGCTCGGCCGGCGACCCTTGCAATGACTACCCGTCCAAGAGCGCCGTGCGCCAAGCCAACTGCGCCAGCGAAGGTCTGGCAGCGGACTTCTCGCAGAAGAACAGCATCACCTCGGTGACCAAGGGTGGCCGCGATGCAGGCCTGTCTGCGGAAACGTCGAAGAACGCGTCGTGGGGCGTGATCCTGCAGCCGACGCTGCCCACCGGCTGGGGTGATCTGACGGTCGCGGTGGACCGCTTCGACCTGAAGGTGGACAACGGCGTCTCTCGCATCGGCACCGGCTCCATCCTGACGCTGTGCTACGACGATCCGCAGTTCCGCAAGGGTGGCGGCTTCTGCAACCTCATCACGCGTGATCCGGGCAACGGTGCGCTGACGGTCAACAACAGCTACGTCAACCTGGCCACCGACATCGTTCGTGGCTATGAGTACAACTTCCGCTACACGAATGACGTTGGCATCGGCAAGCTGCGCGTCAACCTGTCGGCGACCGAGTACCACCAGCAAGCCAGCAAGCTGTTTGCCACCGATCCGCTGGAGGACAGCAACGGCCGGATCAGTTCGCCGCGCTGGTCGGGCGCCCTGGACGTGAACTACACGGCCAAGGGCTGGACCTTCTACTACGGCATGGAGTGGGTCGGCAAGATGTCGGACTACAGCTACTACGGAGAGGATCCGGCGACCAGCACCTACAAGATGGACACGCCGGACCTGTTCCTGCACTCGATGTCCGTGAAGTACAGCGATAGCGTGGGCAAGTGGTCTGCCACCGTCGGTGTGCGCAACATCGAGAACAAGACGCCGCCGTCCATCTCGCAAGGCTTCGCGAACCGCGTCGGCAATGCCCCGCTGTACAGCGGCATCGACTTCCAGGGCCGCCGCATCTTCCTGAACGTCTCCAAGACCTTCTAATCGACCACGACCTACGGCCCTGGCAACCCAATCTGCGGTTGCCAGGGCCTTTTTTCTTTGACGCCAACCCATGAAGAAAAGCACCTTGCACCGCATGGGGCTGCTGTTCGCGATCGCGGGCGCCGCCCTGTCCGCCGGGCTGCCCGCACAGGCTGCCGACGGCAAGCCCATCCTGGCGCCGTCCATCGAGACGCTGGCCCAGTTCCCCGGCATGACCGGCTTCCGCCTCTCGCCTGACGGCAAGCACATGCTGGCCATCCAGAGCCAGGGTGACACGCGCAACATCCTCGTCTGGAAACTCGACAACCTGGCCGCCAAGCCCACCGTCATCGGCGCCAAGAACATGCAGATCGGCGGCGCGTCGTTCCTCAAGAACGACATGCTGCAGGTGACGCTGTCCCAGCCCTACGACGCCCGCACGGACCAGGTCATCAAGACCTTCATCAACAAGCTGTACTTCACCGACCTGGAGGGCAAGAACTGGATCGAGCCCACGGTGTCGTCCGACACCGGCCGCTCCGAGGCGGCCAAGCAGCAGGCCGCGCTGGCCAATCCGACGGTGCTGAACCGGCTGATGAGCGATCCTGACAACATCATCATGGAGAGCGACACGCGCGGCGACAGCCGCGACATCTACCGCTACAACGTGCGCAACGGCAAGGCCTCGCGCATCATGCGCCTCAGCGAGACGGACATGGGCGTGTTCGTCAACGGCAAGGGCCAGGTGTGGGCCAAGTCCCGTTCGGGCAGCGACAGCGAAGGCGCCTTCATCGCCATCGACTTCCGCGACAAGAACGGCGACTGGCAGGAACACTTCCGCAGCTACGTGAAGACCCGTGACGTGGTGGACGTGATCGCGCCGGGCGTGAAGCCCGACACGGCCGTCATCGTCAGCAACGTGGGCCGCGAGTTCGCCGGCCTGTACGAGTACGACATCGCCGCCCGCAAGGTGACGAACACGCTGTTCGAGCACAAGTACTTCGACGCGACCGGCGTGCGCTCCTTCCGCATGGACGACGGTCCGGGCGAGGACGGCTACGACGGCTACACCTATGACGGCCACCTGGGCCCCACCGACCACTGGGAAAGTGCGACGCTGGAGTCGGTCACCCGCGGCGTGGCCCAGGCCCTGGGCATCAAGGAAGTCGCGCAGGACCTGGTCGGCGTGGCCAGCGGCGAGAAGGCCACCGTGCGGGCGTTCGACGGCGTGTCCGTGCGCATCGTCCAGGCCTTGCCGGGTGCGACGCCCACCTACCTGATCCGCGTCAGCGGCCTGTCCTACCCCACCGAGCATTACCTGCTGCGCGGCAACAACTTCCAGTTGCTGGCCAAGGAGTATCCGGACGTGGACAAGCGAGCCCTCGGCAGCTCGCGCTTCGTCTACTACAAGGCGCGCGACGGGCTCAATATCCCGGCCTACCTGAGCGTGCCGAACCCGCAGCTGTGCGGTGCCGGCCCCTACGCCACCGTCATCCATCCCCACGGCGGCCCCTGGGCGCGCGACACGATGAACTACGACGGCTCGGGCTGGGTGCCCATGCTGGTGTCGCAGTGCCGCGTCGTGCTGCGCCCGCAGTACCGCGGCTCGGCCGGCTGGGGCCGCACGCTGTGGTTCGCGGGTGACCGCGAATGGGGTCAGAAGATGCAGGATGACAAGGACGACGCCGTCAAGTGGCTGGTCAGCGAGAAGCTGGCCGATCCGAAGCGCGTCGCCATGTTCGGCTTCTCCTACGGCGGCTACGCGGCCTTTGCGGCCTCGGTGCGCTCCAACGGGCTTTACAAGTGCGCCATCGCGGGCGCCGGCGTGTCCGACATCGAGCGCATCTGGGCGCGCTTCTTCACCAACCCGTTCTTCCAGCAGCGCCAGGAGCCCACAGTGCGTGGCCTGAGCCCGCTGACCAAGGCGGACAAGATGGAGATCCCGCTGATGGTCTACCACGGCGACCGCGACCAGACCGTGCCGCTGATCCAGTCGGAACTGTTCGTCGACAAGGCCAAGGCGGCCGGCAAGCCGGTGGAGTACCACGTGCTGAAGGACTACGGCCACGGCCCGGCCTGGACCCGCAAGACCAATGCCGATCAGCTGAAGCTGATCAGCGACTACTTCGCCAAGGGCTGCGGCGGCGGCGGCCTGTAAGCCGTTCTGCGGCGCAAGTCAGAAAGGGCACCGCAAGGTGCCCTTTTTTTCGTCCGCTAACGCCTACTGCTCAGACCTTCAACGTGAACGGATTGAAGTTGGTGTCGCGGTCGTAGTAGTCCAGGCCCTCGGCCTTCTTCAGGAACGCAACGAAGCGCGCCGTCACCGGGTACAGCACGGCCTCCCAGGTCAGCTTGAAGCAGTACTGCGCGACGAACACGGCCAGCAGCTGCTCCTGGGGCCAGATGCCCCAGAAGGCGATGGTCAGGAACAGGCCGGTGTCCAGCAACTGGCCCACGGCCGTCGAGCCGACGATGCGCGCCCACAGGAAGCGTCCGGCCGTGGCGACCTTCATCTTGGCCATCACGAAGCTGTTGGCAAAGCTGCCGGCGGCGAAGGCGATCATGGACGCTGCCACCACGCGCCAGGTGTTGCCGAACATCGCCTCCACATGCTGCTGGTAGCCGTCCATGAAGGCATTGCGCGCCGGCGGCAGGTTGACGATGACGAAGGCCATGAAGGCCGCAAACGCCAGCGCGCCGAAGCCGGCCCAGACGACGCGGCGGTCGCGCCCGTAGCCGTACACCTCGGTCAGCACGTCGCCGAAGATGTAGCTGATCGGGAAGAAGAACAGGTCGGCGCCGAAGGTGACCGTGCCGATCAGCGGCAGCTCCACCTGCGCGGCCTTGGCCGGGCCGATCAGGTTGGCACACAGCAGCACGCAGACGCAGGCCGCCATGATGAGGTCGTAGTACTTGAAGCTGCGCGACGCAGTGGCGTTCATGGGCCCCCTCCCGTTTGGAGCCCGCATTCTCAGTGCTGGGCGACCAGACGCAGCAGCGCCGCGTGCAGCTTGGGGGGATCGATGGGCTTGGTGAGGAAGTCGTTCATGCCGGCGGCCAGCGCGTCGTCGCGCTCGGACACCAGCGCCGCCGCGGTCAGCGCGACGATGGGCAGCTCATCGGCGGAGAAGTGCTTGCGCAGCTCGCGCGTGGCGTCGTGGCCGCCCATGACGGGCATCTGCACGTCCATCAGCACCACGTCGAAGGGCTTGCCGACGCTGGCCGCCGCCAGCACGGCCTCGATGGCCTGGCGGCCGTCGCTGGCCTGCGCCACCTCCATGCCCCATTGCTCCAGCTGGGCCACGGCGATCAGCATGTTGACCGGATGGTCCTCGGCGATCAGCACGCGCCGGCCGTGCAGCAGGTCATGGCCGCCGCCGGCGGCGCGCGGCTC
>JBKBVY010000401.1:0-502 GCA_046289335.1 Roseateles sp.
GGGCCATGCGCAAGCTGGCCGACGGCGACATCGACATTGAGATTCCGGGCCAGGCGCGGCGGGACGAGTTTGCGGCCATGGCTTCCACCCTGACCGTATTTCAGGCCAACGAGCGCGCCCGTCGCCAGAGCGAGGCCCAGCGCGAGCGCGAGCGGGCGGAGGCGGCCGAAGCCATGGAACGCGCGCGTCTGCAAGCTCAGGCGGCCAGCGAGGCGGCGGTCAACACGGCGTTCGGCGGCGCGCTCAAGCGCCTGGCGCAGGGCGACCTGACCACGCGCGTCGACGGCGCTGTGCCGGATGCGTTCAGGCCACTGCAAGCCGATTTCAACGCGGCCGTCGAGACGCTGGGTGCGACCATGACCAGCTTGATCGCGGTCTCGGGCGGCGTCAGCTCGGCCTCTGGCGAGATTCGCTCCGCCGCCGACGATTTGGCGCGCCGCACCGAGATGCAGGCTGCATCGCTCGAAGAGGCCGCCGCCGCCTTGCACGAAGTCAACCAGTC
>JBKBVY010000402.1:0-251 GCA_046289335.1 Roseateles sp.
CGGAACACCGCGATGCGGTTTGCCAGCGGCTCGGGCAATTCCATCGTGCGCAGCGCATCCCAAAAGGGTTCGCCGGTGCGGCGATTGGCGGTGTAGTGCAGGATCACGAAATCGCGGATTCGTTCGATCTCGAAATCGGCGAGGCGGTTGAACGCGTCGCGATCGGCACTCGCCACCGGGCCGCTCGGCAGGAAGTCGAGCAGCCGGTTGATCCCCGTCTGGATGAGGTGGATCGACGTCGACTCCAGCGG
>JBKBVY010000402.1:261-501 GCA_046289335.1 Roseateles sp.
TTGCCGGTGGTGAAGCGCAGCATGCGCGGTTCGGCCAGCGCCTCGCCGTCCAGACTGGCCAGCAGCGTCGCGGTCGCTTCATCCTCGCTGATGTGGCGCGAGCAGAAGACATGGCCGTTGCCGGTGCGGTGCTGCAGCGGAATGCGCCACTGCCACCCGGCGGTGCGCGCGGTCGAGCGGGTATAGGGGGTGAGCGGACGCACCCCGGCGCACGGCACCGCGACCGCGCCGGCGCCCGGC
>JBKBVY010000057.1:0-15611 GCA_046289335.1 Roseateles sp.
GCCGTCGCCCGCGCCGGCGCCGCGCGCGCTGATCTGGCCGGCGAAGCGGGTGCTGCCGTCGGCCCACACGACCACCTCGCCGCCGCTGCCCGACGCGGTGGCGTCGGCGCGCAGCTGAACGTCGGTGGCCACGTCGGTCTGGCGGGCGTTGGCCAGCGTCGCGTCGCGGCCCTGCCAGCCGCCGCCCACATGCACCGTGCCGCCTTGCGCGGCGCCGCTGGCGTCCAGACGGGCGCCCGGCTGCAGCGCCACCTCGGCGCCCTCCACGGTGATGCGGCCGCCTTGGCCCGTGCTGCCCTGGGCGTCCAGCGCGCCGGCCACTTCGGTGCGGCCGCTGCCGCTGAGGCGGATCTCGCCGCCTGCGCCGGTGGTGAGCGAGAAGGCCCGGATGGCGCCGCTGCTCTGCACGGCCAGCGCCAGCGGGTTGCCGCCCACGGCACGCAGGTCGGCCGCCGCGGCCTCGATGTGGCCGCCGTGCCGCACCGAGGCGTCGGCGGCGGGCGTGAGGCTCACCAGCAGCCGGTCCTGGCCGTCGCGGGCCAGCAGCACGCTGCCGCCGGCGGCCAGTGCCGCCGTGCCCTGCGGCGCCTCGATGCGGCCTTCGTTGACGACCTGCTGGGCCATCAGCACCACGTCGCCCTCGCGCGCGACGATCAGCCCCTGGTTGACCACCGCGGCCGCGCCGCTGCCGGACAGGCGCAGCGTGCGGTCGCCGCGCAGGAAGGCGGCGTTGTCCACGTCCCGCGTGCTGGCGATGAAGCCGTGGCTGAGCACCTGCCCGCCCGGCCCCACCAGCACGCCGTTGGGGTTGACGAGGAAGACGCGGCCGTTGGACTGCAGCTGGCCGGCGATGACGCTGGGGTCGGCGCCCAGCACGCGGTTGAGCACCGCCGCGCTGGCCGAGGGCAGGTCGAAGCGCACCTGCTCGCCGGCCTTCACGCCGAAGGTCTGCCAGTTCAGGATGGCGCGCTGGCTTTGCTGCTGGATCAGCGTCTGCGTGCCCTGCTGGGCGATGCTGGCCTGGCCGGCGATCACCTGGCCGCCGGTGGGGGCGGCCGTGACCGCCCCGCCGGCCATGACGGTGGCCACCGCGGCCGCGGTGGCGGTGAGGGAACGGCGTCGTTGTCGGTTCATGCTCCGGTTCTCCTAGCGCTACTGGGCCCGCAAGGGGGCCTGCACATCGCTAGACGGAATCGGAGGGGTGAAGTTGTCAGCCGCCGCGCAAAAAGGCGTCGCGCTCGGTGCGGATGCGCGCCAGGCCCAGCGGGTCGCCGTCGGCCTCGTGGGCCTGGGCCCAGCGCAGCGCGGTGTCGAAGGCGGCACGGGCGCCGGCGCGGTCGCCGCTGGCGGCCAGCGCCTGGGCCAGGCGCAGCTGGGTCTGGGCGGCCAGCGGATGGCCGGCCTCGCCGGACTCCTCGGCGCATTGCAGCGCCAGCCTCAGCTGCCGGATGGCCTCGGCCGTCCGGCCGGCGCGCAGCAGCACCCAGCCGTAGTCGCGCAGCACGCGGTGGCGGTTGCCGGTCAGCTCGCCGAAATGGCGCACGGCCGCCGCGTCGCCCAGCCGCATCTGGGCCAGGGCCTCGTCGGTGCGGCCCTGGTCCATCAGCGCCAGGCCCAGGATGGCGTGGCGGCGGAAGGCCGAGCCCTGGGTCAGGTCCAGGGCCAGGCGCGCCAGCCGCTCGGCCTCGGCGGGGCGCTGCTCCGCCAGTGCCACCAGGGCCAGGTTGGCCAGGTAGGTGCGGCTGCGGACGTTCAGCCGTTGGGCGTCGGGCTGCTCGGGCAGCAGGCCCTGCTGCGCCAGCGCGCGCTGCAGGTGCAGGCGTGCCTGCGCGGCCTGGCCCAGGTTGGGCAGCACGATGCCCAGCGCGTTGTCGATGTGGGCCATCCGCTCGCCCACCGGTGCGGCCGTACGCTGCCAGGCCTCGATGGCGCGCAGCGCCTCGCGGTAGCGACCCAGGCGGTTCAGCACCGACACGTAGGCGTTGTACAGCTCGGGCAGGGGCTTCGTGTCGCCCACCTGCTGGTAGTCCGCGATGGCCTCGCGGTGCAGCTCGGCGGCGCGCGCCGTCTGGCCCACGTTCTCCAGCACCAGACCGAGCTTGAAGAGCAGCGGCGCGCGCTGCCGGGGCCGGTCGGCCAGGTCGCGCCGCAGCCGCTCGTGGCCGCGCTCCAGCAGCGTCAGCGCGCGCAGCTCGGACGCACGGGCGCGGGCGTAGGCGTCGGCGTCACCGAACAGGTTGACGAGGAAGTCGGTGACCTCCCGGGCCGTGCGGGCCTCCTCCTGGGCCTGCAGCTCGGCGGCGCGGGCGCGGTCGCGCTCCAGCGCCAGCTGCCAGGTGAAGAGACCGGCGGCGGTCAGGGCTGCGGTGGCGGCCAGCCACCAGGGCCAGCGCCGCTGCAGCAGCTTGGCCGCGACGTAGAGGCGGCGCCGGCCCAGCGCATGGACGGGCTGCTGCAGGCGAAAGCGCTGCAGATCACGCTGCAGCGAGCCCACGTCGCCATAGCGGTCCTCCGGGCGCAGCGCGGTCGCGCGGGCCACGATGGCCTGCAGCTCGGCGCGCCGGCCGCGGCGCAGCGGCCGCGGCAGGTCTGCCAGCAGCGTGGCCAGCAGGCAGCCCAGGCTGTAGACGTCACCGGCCACGGTGGGCGCCTGGCCGGCCGCCTGCTCGGGGCTGGCATAGCCAGGCGTGTGCCCGCCGGCGCCTGACTCCTGCTGGCCTTCGATGTGGGCGATGCCGAAGTCCAGCAGCCGCAGCCGGCCGTGGCGGTCCACCAGCACGTTGCCGGGCTTGAGGTCGCAGTGGATGACGAGCTGCCGGTGCGCATGGGCCACGGCCTCGCACAGCGTCTGCAGCAGCGCCAGCCGGTCGTCCAGCGGCAGCGCGTGGCGGGCGCACCAGCGGTCGATGGGCTCGCCGTCCACGTACTCCATGACCAGGAAGGGCCAGCCCTCGGGCGTCTGGCCGCCGTCCAGCAGCCGGGCGATGTGGGGATGCTCCAGGCCGGCCAGGATCTGGCGTTCGCGGGCGAAGCGGGCCACCGCGTCGGGGCTGAGGCCCAGGCGCACCAGCTTGAGCGCGGCCTGCTGCTGGTAGGCGCCGTCCGCCCGCTCGGCCAGGAAGACGCGGCCCATGCCGCCCTCGCCCAGCGGCCGCACCAGGCGCCAGGCGCCCAGCTGCTCGCCGGGCTGAAACTCATGGCCCAGCCACTGCGTCGCGGCCTGCGCGATGGGGGCGGCGAAGTGGGTGGTGCGCGCGCTGGCGGCCAGCAGGTCCAGCACCTCGGCGCGTTCCTGCTCGCTGAGGTCCGAGGCCTGCAGCGCAGCCTGCTGGGCCTGCCGGTCGGGCAGCTCCAGCGCGGCCATGAACTGGGCCTTGATGCGGGCGTGGCTGAGCGTTGCGTCGGCCATCGCGTGCCGTCAGCCGCCGAGCTGCTGGCGGCCCAACTGCTGGGCCAGCCAGGCGCGGGCGAACCGCAGCTCGCGGTCCACCGTGGCGACCGAGGCGTCCAGCACGGTGGCGATGTCCTCGCGCTGCAGGCCGCCGAAGTAGGTCAGCTGCAGCACCTCGGCCGCGCGCGGGTCGCGCCGCTGCAGCTGGTTCAGCAGCGCGTCCAGCGTCAGCAGGTCGGCGGCCATGTCCTCGTCGCCGTGGGCGTCCAGCGTGTAGGTGACGCGCTGCCACTCGCCGCCGCGCTTGTCGGCCTGGCGGGCGCGGGCGTGGTCCACCAGCACCGAGCGCATGGCCAGCGACATGGACGCGAAGAAGTGCCGCCGGTCCTGCCAGTCCTGCGGCGACTGCAGCAGCTTGAGCAGGGCCTCGTTGAGCAGGTCGCCGGCGCCCAGCGACGGCGTCTCGGCGCCGCGCAGCCGCGCACAGGCCATGCGCCGCAGCTCGTCGTAGACGCCGCTGAGCAGCGTGGCCAGCGCCGCCCGGTCGCCCTGCTGCCAGGCCTGCAGCATGCGGGTGATGGGCCGGTGGTCGGCGCTGGCAGTGACGGGCGGGTTGTGCATGGCGAAATGTTGCCATGCCGCGGACTTCATCCGTGTCGCGCTTCCAGGGTGCTGAGGCTGCCGCGCAGCGAGCGCAGCGCTTGCTCCAGCCGGGTTTCGCCGCGGGCCGGCAGCAGGCGGGCTTCGCGGTTGGCCAGCAGGTCTTCGCGCAGCGTCAGGCCGGCGCGGGCGAAGCGGGGCCCCAGCGTGGCGGCGCGCTCGCGCAGCAGCGCCCGCGTGACCTGGTAGGCATGCTCGGCCAGGTGGTGGCGCTGGCGGTAGCTGAAGGTGTTGGCCAGGAAGAACTCGGCATCGCGCGGGTGCGGCTCGAACAGCAGGATGTCGGTCTGCGGATGGCTCAGTTCGTAGCCGCGCAGGCCCAGCTCCAGCCGCGAGTGGATCAGCGAGCGGAAGGTCTGCGACAGCACCAGCGGCAGGCCGCCGTCCACCAGGCGGTGGATGCGCGGCTGCCCGTCGCGTGCCGCCGAGCGGCGGTCGCTGGCATAGGGCACCAGCGGGTTCAGGCAGATCAGCAGGTCCAGCCCGCGGTCCAGCAGCACGGAGGCGTGCAAGGTCTTCTTCAGCGCGCCGTCGACGAAGAAGCGCCCGTCGATCTCGACCGGCGGGAACAGGCCCGGCAGCGCCGCGCTGGCCTGCACGGCGCGCGCAATGGGCACATGGTCCCAGCCGGCGGCGCCGAAGGGCACGGCCTCGCCGCTGTCCAGGTCGGTGGCCACCAGCACCAGCGGGCGGCGCAGGCGGCGGAAGTCGTTGCTGCGGCCCGGCTGCGTCAGCACGCGCGTCAGCGCCTCGCCGAAGCGCTCGCTGCTGAGCAGGCCGGTGGGCAGCGCGCGGCCCAGGCGCTCCAGCGTGGACAGCTTGGAGCGGCCCTCCAGCAGCACCTCGCGGGCGCCATGGGCCAGCAGGCCCGGCAGCAGCCGCAGCCGCTGGCCCAGCTCGGCCCAGGCCGGCTGCAGCAGTTCGCCCGGGTCGAAACGGTCGGGCGCCTCGGCACTGTTCTCGATGAAGGCCGCGCACAGCTGGCGCGGCGTCATGCCGTTGGCCAGGCCGGCGGCAATGAAGCCGCCGGCGCTGACGCCGATGTAGCCGTCGCAGGCGGTGAAGTCCAGGCCTTCGACGACCTCTTCCAAGGCACACAGGGCGCCCACCTCGTAGATGGCGCCCAGCGGGCCGCCGCCGGCCAGCGCCAACCCGATGCGAGGTCGGCTCATGGTGCGGGTGCGTCAGTCAGGGGGATCAGGCCTGCGCGGCGCTCTCGGCAGCGGGCGCAGCGGCGGCCTTCTTGGCGGCCGGGGCCTTCTTGACCGCGGGTGCCTTGGCGGCCGGGGCGGCCTTCACGGGCGCAGCCGCCTTCTTGGCGGGCGCGGCGGCGGCCTTTTTCGGGGCAGGCTTGGCGGCGGGCTTGGCTGCGGCCTTGCGGGCCGCCTTCTTGGCGGGCTCGACGCCGGTGGCCACGGCCAGCGCGTCGATGCGCTTGATCAGCGCGTCGATGTCGCCCTTGGTGGGCACGCCCAGGCCTTGCAGCGCCTTGGCCACGCGCTGCTCGAAGATGGCTTCGAGCTTGTCCCAGTGCTGGCCGGCCTTGGCGCCGACGTCGCCGGCCACGCCGCTGACCTTGCTGGCCACGGCGCTGAGCTTCTCTTCGGCGGCGGATTGGGTCTTCTTCTGCAATTTCAGTCCTTCGGCAACGAGGGCCTCGAAGACCTTGGTGCCTTCGCCCTGGGCCTTGGCGAAGGAGGCGAGACCGGCGGCCCAGATCTGCTGGGCGCTGTCCTTGACGTTCTGGGCCATCGCGCTGTCGAGCAGACCCGCGGGGAAGCCGGTGGTGGCGGCAGCCTTCTTCTTGTCAGCCATCTTCTGGAGCTTCTTGACCATGGTTGTCCTTTCGATTGGAGCGAATTGCTGGATGCACTTTAGCGGCGGCATCCCGCTTCGGCATTGGGATTCCTAGTGAGTGCGCTCTACGGCGGCCCTCGGGAAAGTGCGCAGCGGCCCGCCTGTGACGCTGGTGAAGAATGACCCGAACCCCCACAAGCAGGAGACCCGCATGCAGTATTTCGTCACCGGTGCCACCGGCTTCATCGGCAAGCGCCTCGTCAAGAAGTTGCTGGGCCGGCGCGGCAGCACGGTCTACTTCCTGATGCGCGAGGAAAGCGTGGCCAAGCTGCCCGACCTGCTGGCCTACTGGGGCGTCTCCAAGACCCGCGCCATTCCGGTCTACGGCGACCTCACCGCCAAGAAGCTGGGCGTGGCCGCTGACGTGATCAAGAGCCTGAAGGGCCAGATCGACCACCTCTACCACCTGGCCGCCGTCTACGACCTCTCGGCCGACGAGGAGGCGCAGGTGGCCGTCAACATCGAGGGCACGCGCAGCATGGTGGAGTTTGCGCAGGCCATCGACGCGGGCCATGTGCACCATGTGTCGTCCATCGCCGCCGCGGGCCTGTACGAAGGCGTGTTCCGCGAGGACATGTTCGACGAGGCCGAGAACCTCGATCACCCCTACTTCATGACCAAGCACGAGAGCGAGAAGATCGTGCGCAAGGAGTGCAAGAGGCCCTGGACCGTCTACCGCCCGGCCATGGTGGTGGGCGACTCGCAGACCGGCGAGATGGACAAGATCGACGGGCCCTACTACTTCTTCAAGCTCATCCAGCGGCTGCGCCAGATCCTGCCGCCGTGGATGCCCAGCGTGGGCCTGGAGGGCGGCCGCATCAACATCGTGCCGGTGGACTTCGTCGTCGACGCGCTGGACCACATCTCGCACAAGGTCAGCAAGGGCCAGGGCTGCTACCACCTGGTGGACCCCAAGGGCTACCGCGTGGGCGACGTGCTGGACATCTTCAGCCGCGCCGCGCATGCGCCCAAGATGAACCTCTTCATCAACGCGGCGCTGCTGGGCTTCATCCCCAAGAGCGTCAAGAAGGGGCTGATGGCGCTGGCGCCGGTGCGCCGCATCCGCAACGCCGTGATGAAGGACCTCGGCCTGCCCGAGGACATGTTCACTTTCATCAACTACCCGACCCGCTTCGACTGCCGCGACACCGAGGCCGCGCTGAAGGGATCGGGCATTGCCTGCCCCGACCTGAAGGACTACGCCTGGCGGCTGTGGGACTACTGGGAGCGCCACCTCGACCCCGACCTCTTCATCGACCGCTCGCTGCGCGGCGCGACGGCCGGCAAGGTGGTGCTGGTGACGGGCGGCTCGTCGGGCATCGGCCTGGCGGCGGCCACCAAGTTCGCCGAGGCCGGGGCGATCACGCTGATCTGCGCCCGCGATCAGGCCAAGCTCGACGAGGCGGTCAAGGAGATCCGCGACAAGGCCGGCAAGGACGCCCACATCCACGCCTTCGCCTGCGACATCAGCGACGAGGCCGGATGCGCGGACCTGGTCCAGTGGTGCAACGACAACTTCGGCGGCGTCGACTTCCTGATCAACAACGCCGGCCGCAGCATCCGCCGCGCCATCGAGTCCAGCTACGACCGCTTCCACGACTTCCAGCGGACCATGGACCTGAACTACTTCGGCTGCCTGCGCGTGACCATGGGCCTGCTGCCCGGCATGGTGGCCAAGAAGAAGGGCCATGTGGTCAACATCAGCTCCATCGGCGTGCTGACCAATGCGCCGCGCTTCAGCGCCTACGTGGCCAGCAAGGCCGCGCTGGACGCCTGGACGCGCTGCGCGGCCAGCGAGTTCGCCGACACCGGCGTGACCTTCACCACCATCAACATGCCGCTGGTGCGCACGCCCATGATCGCGCCCACCAAGATCTACAACAACGTGCCCACGCTGTCGCCCGAGGAGGCCGCGGACATGATTGCCCAGGCCTGCGTGGCCAAGCCGGTGCGCATCGCGACCAAGCTGGGCGTGTCCGGCGAGCTGCTGCACGCGGCCGCGCCGCGCATCGCGCAGATCGTCATGAACACCTCGTTCCGCATGTTCCCGGACAGCGACGCGGCCAAGGGCGAGAAGGGCAAGGGCGGCGGCCTGTCGCCGGAGGCCATCGCGCTGCAGCAAATGATGCGCGGCATCCATTTTTGACCCCTCGCCCAGACTCGCCGCGCGGGACGCGGGCGTGTGTGGGGGGTGCCCCCCGGGGGCGGCGATTGACCGGGCATCGAGCCCGGTCAACATCGCCAGATGGGCCGGCTTGGGGCGGCCCGGCGCTCGGCCCGAAACTACAGCCCTCACAGGCCCGGCTTCGGCCGGGCTTTTGCATTCAAGGGGACGGACGATGATCAGAGGACAACGCGTCGGCCTGCGCTATGTGACGGAGGAAGACCTGCCCTGGCTCAAGCGCACCATCGGCGACCCGCAGGTGCGCGGGCCCCATCTGGGCACGCGCCTGATGACGCCGCATGCGGTGGAGCAGCGCTGGAAGGACAACGGCTTTGCCAACGAGGACGCCGAGCGGCTGCTGATCTGCCACCTCATCGACGGCAGCGTCATCGGCGACGTGGTGCACTTCGCCGCGGCCCGCTACACGACGGCGCGCGAGATCGGCTGGACGCTGGCCGACGTGGCCCTGCGCGGCCAGGGCCTGGCCACCGAGGCCGCGGCGCTGCTGGTGGACTACCTGTTCGAGAACTGGCCGGTGAACCGGCTGTCCTGCGGCATGTCGGTGCACAACCATGCGTCGCGCCGCGTGGCCGAGAAATGCGGCTTCAAGCACGAGGGCATACAGCGCGGCATCGTCTTCGTCGGCGGCGAGTATGTGGACTGCCACTCGCTGAGCCTGCTGCGCAGCGACTGGCAGGCGATGAAGGCAAGGAGCTGAGCCATGCGAGCAGACCGCGAGTTCGACCTCATCGTGTTCGGCGCCACCGGCTTCACCGGCCGGCTGGTGGCCGAGTACCTGCACCTGAGCGGCGCGGCCGGCGCGCGCTGGGCCATTGCCGGTCGCAACCTGGACAAGCTGGCCCGGGTGCGCGACGAACTGCACCTGCCCGCCGCCGTCGCGCTCTTGAAGGCGGACGCCGGCGACGCCGCGGCGCTGGCCGCGCTGGTCCGGCGCACGCGGATCGTCATCACGACGGTGGGCCCCTACCAGCTGCACGGTGAGCCGCTGGTCACCGCCTGTGCCGAGGCCGGCACCGACTATGTGGACCTGTGCGGCGAGCCGCTGTGGATGGCGCGCATGATCGACCGGCTCACGCCGCTGGCTGAAGCGAGCGGCGCGCGCATCGTGTTCTCCTGCGGCTTCGACTCCATCCCCTTCGACCTCGGCGTGGTCTACCTGCAGGCCGAGGCCCAGGCCCGCTTCGGCGCGCCGCTGCCGGAGGTGCGCGGCCGCGTGGCCCGGCTCAAGGGCACGTTCTCGGGCGGCACTTTCGCCAGCATGCTGGCCACCATCGAGGCGGTGCGCCGCGAGCCGGCGCTGGTCAAGCAGATGGCCAACCCCTTTGCGCTGACCGGCGGCTTCAAGGGGCCGCGGCAGCCGGCCGACCAGGACGCCGACTTCGACGACTGGGCTGACGCCTGGTGCGGGCCCTTCGTGATGGCCACCATCAACACCAAGAACATCCACCGCAGCAATGCGCTGCGCGGCCACCCGTGGGGCGAGGGCTTTCTCTACAGCGAGAAGCTGCTGACCGGCAGGCCGGGGCAGGGCGACAAGGGCCGCCGCAAAGCGTTCGCGCTGGCGCGGCTCACGAAGCTGCAGAACCTGGCGCTGGGCTTCGGCCCCACGCGCTACCTGCTGCGCCGCTTCGTGCTGACCCAACCCGGCGACGGCCCCGACCGGGCCGCCCGCGAAGCCGGCCGCTACGAGGTCTGGTTCACCGGCCGCTCCGCCTCGGGGCAGCTGCTGCGTGCCGTCGTCAAGGGCGACCGCGACCCGGGCTACGGCTCCACCTGCAAACTCATCAGCGAGGCCGCGCTGTGCCTGCTGCTGGACGTGGGTCGCGACGCGACGCCCGGCGGCGTCTGGACGCCCGGCAGCGCGATGGGCCTGGCGCTGGTGCGGCGGCTGCAGGCGCGCGCCGGGCTGACGTTCGAGATCGCCCGCTGAGTCAGGCGCGCCGTACCAGCGCCGCGTAGCAGCCGCGGCGGGCGAAGTGCGCATGGATGTAGCTGACCTCCGGCGGGGCCAGCAGCCGCTCGATCAAGCCCTCGGCAGCGGTGCCGTCCACGACGTCGGCATCCACCATCAGGCCGGCGACGTCGAAGGCGTGCAGCGACAGCAGGCGGCTGCGCAGCATGTCGGGCACGGTGTCGACGGCATCGAAGGTCGTGGTTGCGCCCTCGCGCACGAAGATGGCATGGCGCGAGCGGTAGGGCGTGTCGGCGGGCTGGTGCTCGTGGTTGACGAGCAGCACGCTCTCGTCGTCGGTGGTGTCGCGCAGCGAGATGCGGTCCGGCAGGCCGGCGCCCCGGTAGCGCAGGGCGCCGTGCCGGGCGAGCTCGGCGTCACTCAGGCCGAAGAGGTGGGCGAAGGGGGTGGCCGGCAGGCCGGTGATGCGAAAGGACATGACGTGCTCCGGTGGGGATGCACGCGATTCTTCGCGGCACCGGGGCCGCCGTCTGGCCGCTTTCGGACACCTGACGTCAGTCGCGCCCGGCCGGCCGCTCGAAGCCGGCGTCCACCCAGGCCTCGGCGGCCGACTGGGTGAAGCGGTAGTCGGCGCCGACCTTGACGCGGGCCAGCGGCTCGCCCGCGGCATCGAAGGCGGCCAGCCAGGCATAGGGGTCGTCCTCGGCCGGCACGATCTCCAGCGTGACCTTGATCCAGGCGCCGTCGCGGGCCACGTACAGCGCCTTGTTCAGCTGCGCGTGCAACTGCTGCTCATGGCGGCGGATGACCTCGGACGCGGTCTTGACCAGCGTGTTGAACGCGGCGGCATCCAGCGGCTTGGGGTTCTTCTTGTCGCGCCCCATGGTCCAGGGGCCCACGAGCGCCGGCTCGCTCTCGCCGGCCTTGAACATGGCCACGGCCCAGCCCTCGTCGTCCTCGTTCTTGATGACCTGGGCGGTCCAGCCGTGGTCGCGCCACAGGCGCGGTTCGTGAATCGGGGCGTCGTCGTCGAGATCAGGCATGGCAATGGCGGGCGGCAAAGCCCGCCATTGTCCTGCGCCGCGCTGACTCAGCTGCCGCTGGCAGCGGCGGCCGGCACGACGGCCGGCGCCCGCGTCACGCGGGTCTTGCCGCCGGTCGTGACGAGGATGACCGGGTCGCCGCTGTTGAAGCTCTCGTTGCCCCTGGCCTGGATGATGGCGCGGCGCTCGCCGTTGCGCAGCTGCACGATGATCTCCAGCGCCTCTTCCCTGGTCGTCGAGCGCTCGATGGCATTGCCGATGACGGCGCCGGCCACCGCGCCCAGCACGCCCGCGACCTGGCCTTCACGGCGGCCGCCCACCGAACTGCCGGCGATGGCGCCGGTCACGCCGCCGGCCACGGCGCCGACGCCGCTCTGCGAGCCGTCCACGACGACCGGGCGGGAGGACAGCACGGTGGCGTCCTGCACCTGCGACAGGCGCTGCGCGTCGCCGCGCTGGATCACGTCGGGGCTGGTCGTGGAGCAGGCGGACAGCGCCAGCGCCGTGGCCAGGGTGAGGAAAGTCATGAGCTTGGACATTCGAGCAACTCCTTGGGCAAGACTGCTGCCCAACGTGTCGAATTGTCCCGCCGTTGACGGCCGGAGCGCCGCAGCTACAACTCTTTACCGTCCGGTTGTCAACCGTGCAGGCGGCTGGAGCGCGGCACGCTGGCGAGCAGGAACTCCATCTGGTCCGCCAGGATGCGTCGGCCGCGCAGGATCATGTCCTCGTGCAGGCTGGGCACATAGGGCAGGTAGAGCAGCGTCATGTGCGCTTCTTCAGGCAGGCGGTTGCCCTTGCGGCCGTTGCAGGGCCGGCAGGCGGTGATGCAGTTCATCCAGGTGTCCTGCCCGCCGCGCGAGGTGGGCTGGATGTGCTCGCGGGTGAGGTCTTCCGGCAGGCAGCGGTGGCCGCAGTAGGCGCAGACGAAGCGGTCACGCACGAACAGCTTGGCGTTGGTCAGGGCCGGCGCCTGCCGCCACGCCCGACTGGGCACCGCGCCGCGCACGGCGATGATGGGGTGGACCTCGATGCGCGACTGCCGGCCGGTGACGCGCTGCAGCCCGCCACGCAGCACCTGGCAGGGATCGCCCAGCGTCCACGCAACGCCGTCGCTGGCATAGATGACCGCCGCCTCACGCGTGGTGATCCAGGCCTGAGGACGGCCCGAAACATCGAGTTGCAAGACATCCAAGGAAGTCAACCTCCTGCCGGGAGACTAGCGAGAACTGCGCCAGCGCTCAAGCGTGCGTCCATGACAGCACCGCGTCTCAGGGTCTTCCCTGGGGCGTCGGGAAGATTAGGCGAATCACCCTAAGAAAAGCTCGGATGAAGCTGGCGTTGCCGCGAAAGCGACCTGCAAAATAGAACGACCGTTCGTTTTATTCCTGTGCCCGTGCCCACGCTGCCCGCCCCCGCCAAGAAAGCCGCTCCGCTGCGCTCTCCCCAGCCGGCACGGGTGGCGCGCTCGCTGCAGAAGGGCCAGCAGACCCGCGCAGCCATCCTCGATGCGGCGCTGGGCCTGGCTTCCCACATGGGCCTGGAAGGGCTGTCCATCGGCGCGCTGGCCGATGTGACGGGCATGAGCAAGTCCGGCGTCTTCGCGCATTTCGGCTCGCGCGAGGAGCTGCAGATCGCCGTCATCACCGAGTACCACGCCAAGTTCGAGGAAGAGGTCTTCTTCACCGCCATCCGCGAGGCCCGCGGCCTGCCCCGGCTGCGCGCGATGTTCGAGCGCTGGGTGCGCCGCGTGTCGGTGGAGGTGGACTCGGGCTGCATCTACATCAGCGGCGCCGTCGAGTTCGACGACCGGCCGGGCCCCGTGCGCGACGCGCTGGTCAGCATGGTCAAGGCCTGGCACGCGGCGCTGCAGAAGGCCACCCAGCTGTCCATCGCCGAGGGCCATCTGAAGGCCGACGCCGACGTGGAGCAGATCTGCTTCGAGCTGCACGGCCTCATCCTGTCGCTGCACCACGATGCGCGCTTCATGCGCATCCCGGGCGCCATCACGCGGGCCGGCGTCGGCTTCGAGCGCATCGTGCAGCACTACGCCACACCCGCTGGCCTGGCCATCGAGGCCGGTGCCAGGACCCCCAAGACCGGCGCCGCGCGGCGCTGACCCCATCACCCACCCACCGACCGCCCAGGAGTACCCCGATGCCCCAGTACACCCCGCCCATGCGTGACATGCAGTTCGTCATGCACGAGCTGCTGAACGTCGTCGACGAGCTGAAGATGCTGCCCGGCCATGAGGACATCGACGCCGACACGATCAATGCGGTGCTCGAAGAAGGCGGCAAGTTCGCAGCCGAGGTCATCGCGCCCATCAACCTCAGCGGCGACGCCGAGGGCTGCACCCTCGACAAGACCACGCACGAGGTCACCGCGCCCAAGGGCTTCAAGGAGGCCTACAAGCAGTACGTCGAAGGGGGCTGGCCGGCGCTGTCCTGCGACCCCGAGTACGGTGGTCAAGGCCTGCCGCATCTCGTGAACCAGTTCTTCTACGAGATGCTGAACTCGGCCAACCAGGCCTGGACCATGTACCCGGGCCTGAGCCACGGCGCCTACGAGGCGCTGCATGCCCACGGCACGCCCGAGCAGAAGGCCACCTACCTGCCCAAGCTGACCAGCGGCGAGTGGACCGGCACCATGTGCCTGACCGAGCCGCACTGCGGCACCGACCTGGGCCTGCTGCGCAGCAAGGCCGAGCCCCAGCCGGACGGCACCTACAAGATCACCGGCCAGAAGATCTTCATCTCCGCCGGCGAGCACGACCTGGCCGACAACATCGTCCACCTGGTGCTGGCCCGCCTGCCGGACGCGCCCGCGGGCTCCAAGGGCATCTCGCTGTTCATCGTGCCCAAGTTCCTGGTCAACGCCGACGGCTCGCTGGGCGCGCGCAACGGCATCTTCTGCGCGGGCCTGGAGCACAAGATGGGCATCCACGGCAATGCCACGGCGCAGATCGTCATGGAGAACGCGGTGGGCACCATGGTGGGCGAGCCCAACAAGGGCCTGGCCGCGATGTTCGTCATGATGAACGCCGCCCGCCTGGGCGTGGGCAACCAGTCGCTGGGCCTGACCGAGGTGGCCTACCAGAACGCCGTGGCCTATGCGAAGGACCGGCTGCAGATGCGCGCGCTGTCCGGCCCCAAGGCGCCGGACAAGCCGGCCGACCCCATCATCGTGCACCCCGACGTGCGCAAGATGCTGCTGACCGCTCGTGCCTTCGCCGAGGGCGGCCGCATGCTCCAGGGCTACACGGTGCTGCAGCTCGACAAGGCGCTCAAGAGCGATGACGAGGACGAGCGCAAGGAGGCCGAGGCCGAGGTCGCGCTGCTGACGCCCATCATCAAGGCCTTCATCACCGACAACGGCTGGATCGCCACCTCGCACTGCCTGCAGGTCTACGGCGGCCACGGCTTCATCCACGAGTGGGGCATGGAGCAGTTCGTGCGCGACGCGCGCATCAACATGATCTATGAAGGCACCAACACCATCCAGTCGCTGGACCTGCTGGGCCGCAAGGTGCTGGCCAACAACGGCGCCACGCTGAAGAAGTTCGGCAAGAAGATTGCCGCCTTCATCGAGGAGGAGGGCGTGAACGAGGCCATGCAGGAGTTCGTGAACCCGCTGGCCGACCTGGGCGACAAGGTCAACAAGCTGACCCAGGAAATCGGCATGAAGGCCTTCGGCAACCCCGACGAGGTGGGCGCCGCGGCGGTGGACTACCTGCGCGTGGTGGGCCACATGTGCTTTGCCTACTTCTTCGCCCAGGCCGCCAAGATCGCGCTGGCCAAGAAGGACAGCGGCGACCCGTTCTACACCGCCAAGCTGGCCACGGCGCGCTTCTACTTCGCCAAGCTGCTGCCCGAGACGGCCAGCCTGATCCGCAGCTGCCGCGCCGGCCTGGCGCCGCTGATGGAGATGGACGAGGCGCTGTTCTGAACGATTCGCTGAACGACAAGGACGCCCCATGAAATCCCTGTTCGCTGTTGCCCTGCTTTCGCCCGTGATTGCGTTCGCGCAAACAACACCCGTGGGCCTGTGGAAGACCATCGACGACGACGGCAAAACCGAGAAGTCGCTGGTCCGCATCAGCGAACAGGGGGGCACCCTGGTCGGCAGCATCGACAAGCTGCTGGACCCCAAGGCCGACCCCAACGCCAAGTGCGACAAGTGCAAGGACGACCGCAAGGACAAGCCGGTCGTCGGCCTGCAGATCATCCGCGGCGTGAAGGCCGACGGCGAAGGCCTCTGGGGCCATGGCGAGATCCTCGATCCCAACAACGGCAAGACCTACCGCACGCGGCTCAAGCCGATCGAAGGCGGCAAGAAACTGGAGATGCGCGGCTACATCGGCCCCTTCTACCGCACGCAGACGTGGATCCGCGTGGAATGAAATGCTGCCCCTCGCCCAATCTCGCCGCGCTGAACGCGGGCGAGCCTGGTCGGTCCCCCGGGGGGACGGCGATGCTTGCGGCATGGAGCCGCAAGCACATCGCCAGCCGGGCCGGCTTGGGGTGGCCCGGCGCTCGGCCCGAAGGGCGATGAACAACTGGC
>JBKBVY010000005.1:0-40146 GCA_046289335.1 Roseateles sp.
TGCCCATGCGCCGCGTCATCCGCATCACGCGCGACGCGCGCGACAAGCGCTACGGCCTGCTGCGCGGCTATTTCCACGGCGCCGACGACGACACCGCCGACGAGCTGGAGCAGGCGCGGCTGGCCTCGGTCACGCTGCCCGTCGCGTCGCCGCATGCCGGCAAGCCGCTGGACGACCTGGTGCTGCATGCGCTGGGCGTCGCGGTGGTGTCGCTGCGGCGCGCCAGCGGCAAGGTCACGCGGGTGGACGGCGCCACGCTGGCCGGCGGCGACACGCTGGTGCTCAGCGGCACGCCGCAGGCGCTGGCGCTGGCCGAAGAGAAGCTGCTGGCGGGCTGAGAGGCTGATGCCTGCGTGACAAGCGCGCGGCCGGGCCTGGGCCACACTGCCGCATCCGCACTCGCCAAGCCGCCGCGCCATGCACTTCGACTACAGCCCCAAGGTTGCGCAGATGCGCGAACGCCTGCTCGCCTTCTTCGACGCGCACATCTACCCCAACGAGCGGCGTTACCTGGAGGAGGTGGAGGCGAACCGGCGCGCGGGCAACCCCTGGCAGCCCACGCGGGTCATCGAGGAGCTCAAGCCGCTCGCGCGGCAGGCCGGGCTGTGGAACCTGTTCCTGCCCAGGAGCAGCCGCGCGCCCGAGGGCTTGTCCAATCTGGAATACGCGCCGCTGTGCGAGATCATGGGCCGCGTGTTCTGGGCGCCGGAGGTCTTCAACTGCTCGGCGCCCGACACCGGCAACATGGAGACGCTGGAGCGCTATGCGTCGGAGGCGCTGAAGGACCGCTGGCTGGAACCGCTGCTGCGCGGCGAGATCCGCTCGGCCTTCCTGATGACCGAGCCGGCCGTGGCGTCCAGCGACGCGACCAACATCGAATGCCGCATCGCCCGCGACGGCGACCACTATGTCATCAACGGCCGCAAGTGGTGGAGCAGCGGCGCGGGCGACCCGCGCTGCGCCGTCTACATCGTCATGGGCAAGACCGACCCCGACGCGGGCCGGCACGAGCAGCAGTCCATGATCGTCGTGCCGGCCGACACGCCGGGCATCACGGTCGTGCGGCCGCTGTCGGTGTTCGGCTACGACGACGCGCCGCATGGCCACATGGAAGTCGAGCTGAAGAACGTGCGCGTGCCCGCCAGCAACATCCTGCTCGGCGAGGGCCGGGGCTTCGAGATCGCGCAGGGGCGCCTGGGCCCGGGCCGCATCCACCATTGCATGCGCTCCATCGGCGCGGCCGAGCGGGCGCTGGAGCTGATGTGCGAGCGTGCCATTGCGCGCACGGCCTTCGGCAAGACGCTGGCGCAGCAGACCGTCACGCAGGAGCGCATCGCCGAGGCGCGCTGCATGATCGAGCAGGCGCGGCTGCTGACGCTGAAGGCCGCCTACATGATGGACACGGTGGGCAACAAGGTCGCCAAGGCCGAGATCGCGATGATCAAGATCGTCGCGCCCAACATGGCGCTGCAGGTCATCGACTGGGCCATCCAGGTGTTCGGCGGCGCGGGCGTGTCGCAGGACACCCCGCTGGCCATGATGTGGGCCCACCAGCGCACCTTGAGGTTGGCCGATGGGCCCGACGAGGTGCACCGCAACTCGCTGGCCAAGCTGGAGCTGGCACGGCACATGAAGCTGCCGGCGGACCGCGTCTCCATGCCGGTCACGCGCGGCAGCTGAGTCACTCGTAGATCAACGCGTCGCCGGTGGCGCCGCCGTCGGCGCGGTCGCCACCCAGGATGAGTACGCGGCCGTCGGCCAGCAGCGTGGCGCTGTGCATGGCGCGGCCGGTGTACATCTGGCCCAGCCGCGTGAAGCGGCGCGTGGCGGGGTCGAAGCGGTCGATGGCCTCGGACAGCGTGTTCAGCCCGCGCGAGCCGCCGATGACGATGACGGCGCCGTCGGGCGCGGCCAGCGCCGCGTGGTACTGCAGCCAGGGCGCGTCGGGCACGGCGACGTAGCGGTCGCGGTAGCCGGGCTGCAGCAGCTCGCGGCGCGCGCTGGGTCGGCCCGGGGCCTCGACGACCAGCGTGTAGCGGCGCGGGCCGGCCAGCGGCGGCGTCAGCACCGGCTCGCCGCTGCGCACCGGGCCCAGGTCGGGCTCGATGCGGCCCTGGCCGCCGCTGACGACGGGCGTCAGCGCCACCGGCTCGCCGATGCGGGCCTCGCCGGCGTCCAGCCGCTGCACCGTGGGCGCGTCGCCGTCCGCGCTGCTGCCGCCGCCGCAGGCCGACAGGCCCCAGCCCAGGCCGAGACCGAGGCACTTTGCCAGCGGGCCGCGGCGCGAAATTCCGTCCGTCATGTCCTGCCCTGTTTCCTGCACCGCGATTCGCGTGGGCGCGCATGCTGGCCGGTCCCGGCCGCGGCGTGAATTGCGGAATTGGTGATACCTTTTCAGCATGAATCCGGCCGCCCTGCGCAGCATCGACATCCGCCAGTTGCGCTACTTCCTGGTGGTGGCCGAGGAGCTGAACTTCCGCCGCGCCGCCGAGCGGCTGCACCTGACCCAGCCGCCGCTGTCTCGCCAGATCGCCGCGCTGGAGGCGGCGCTGGGCGTGCAGCTGCTGGACCGCGACGGCCCGCGCACGCGGCTGACCGAGGCCGGCCGCCAGGCGGCGGAGCGCTTCCGCATGGCCGTGCAGGCCTTCGACGCCGCGTTGGGCGAGGTGGCCCGGCCGCAGCCCGGCCAGCGCCGCTGCCTGCGCCTGGGCCTGCCGTGGTGGGTGGACATGAGCGCCTTCGAGGCGCTGGACCGGGCCTGGCGCGAGGCCACCGGCCGCGTGCCGCTGGAGCCGCTGCTGGAGACCGGCCCGCGGCTGATGCAGTCGCTGCAGGGCGGCGCGCTGGACGCCGCACTGCTGGCCATGCCGCACGACGTGCAGGGGCTGCGCCATGTGGCGGTGGCGCGGCTGGCGCATGTGGCGCTGATCCCGGCGCAGCACGCGCTGGCCCGCAAGCGCGCGCTGCGGCTGCGCGAGCTGGAGGCGCTGCCGGCCTTCCTGCGCTTTCCGAAGCGCCAGAACCCGGCGCTGTGGCTGCACTACCAGCGCCAGTACGAGGCCCTGGGCTTCAAGCCGGCCAGCGAGGCGCCGGCGCCCGGCACCAGCGCGACCATCGCGCAGATCGCCGCCGGCCGCGGCTGCACGCTGATGCCCGCCGCGCTGGCGCGCCAGCGCTACCCCGGCGTGGCCTACCGTCGCCTGCTGGACGACGTGCATGTGGACGTGCACCTGGTGTTCGCCGAGGCGCTGGAGCCCGAGCTGGTGCAGGCGCTGGGCGATCAGCGGGGCTTGTTCGAGGCCGCGCTGGCTTGACAATGCCCCATGGCCAAGACCGCACCCCGACTCAGCCCCGAAGAGACGCAGCGCGTCATCGCCACCGCCTGGGACGACAAGCCGCCGTTCCGCCGCGTGCTGTTGGAGCACGGCATCGGCCACGGCGAGCTGGTGGCGCTGCTCAAGCGCGAGCTGACGCCGGCGGCCTACAAGCTGTGGGTGTCGCGCACCAAGGCGGCCAAGGCGCCGCCATCCAAGGGCACCTGGCCGCACGGCCGCTGATCACGCGGGCTGCGCGGCCGCGCCCTCCATGCCCGCATAGCGGCGCAGCCGGCCGGACAGGACGATCAGCACCAGCCCGCCGGCCAGGCTGATGGCCGTCACCACCAGGTACAGCGACAGCCCCGTGGGCAGCAGCCAGCCGTAGAGCTGGCCGGCCAGCAGCCCGGCCGTGGCCTTGGCCAGCATCCAGGCGCCCATCAGCGTGGAGCCCCAGCCCGGCGGGCCGTAGCGCGACACCACCGCCAGCCCGATGGGCACGACCAGCAGCTCTGCCACGGTCTGCACGCCGATGACGCCCACCATCATCCAGGCCGGGATGACCTCGCCCTGCGCCGCGCGGCCCTGCAGCGCCTGCAGCAGCAGAAAGCTCGCGCCCAGCACCAGCATGCCCAGGCCTTGCACGCGAAACTCCGGCCAGCCCAGCCGTGCCAGCAGCCGCGCCGAGACCGGCGCCAGCAGGATCACGAGGATGGGGTTGACGGCCAGGAACTGCGCCGCAGTCAGCTCCAAGCCCAGGAACTGCGGCGCCACATGGTCACGCACGAACAGCGTCATGACGCCCGCCGCCTGCTCGTAGCCCAGGTAGAAGCAGATGGCCACCAGCGACATCAGCAGGATGACCTGGATGCGGCGTCGCGTGCGCGCATCACGCCACGCGGCGCGCGCCGGCTGCGGCGCCGGCGGCGGGGCGGGCGGCAGCCAGCGCCAGCCGGCCATGAAGACCACCACGCCGATGGCCATGCCCACCGCGGCGGCCAGGAATCCATAACTCCAGCCGTAGCGCTGGGCCAGATATCCGCCAGTCAATGCGGATAGCGCGGCGCCTATATTGATTCCCATATAGAAGACGGTATATCCACTTTGACGTCTGGCATCATCGGGTTCATATAGCTCGCCCACCATGGCCGTCGTGGTGGGTTTGAACAGGCCGGTGCCCACCGCCAGCAGCCCCAGCGCCAGCGCGATGGGCAGGTCCAGCCCCAGCGCCACATGGCCGGCCATCATCAGTGCCATGCCCAGCACCACCGCGTTGCGCTGGCCGAGCAGGCGGTCGGCGATCCAGCCGCCGGCAATGGCGCAGAAAAAGGCCGAGCCGGCATACAGGCCATATACCGACAGGGCGTCCGCCCGCGAATATTGCAAGGCCTCCACGAGATACAGCACCAGCAGCGACCGCACGCCGTAGAAACTGAAGCGCTCCCACATTTCTGCACTGGCCAGCACCCACAGCCCGGCGGGCTGGCGCGGGGGATTCAGCGGCGGTGGTGCTGCGTTTGCAGGCATGGTTTCCATTCCTTGTCGTGGGTATTTTGATAATACGGTGCCCCCTGTGGCCGGCCGGTTCTGCCGGGAACGGCCTGGTGCGGGAATACCCGGACGCACGATGCAGAAAGCAGCATCGGCAAACCCGAAAATTTGATTAGTCCGGGATCAATGCGGCCCCTAGCATGAATTGAGACCCCCAGCCCCACCCGGCTCCCTGACGAAGCCGGGATGGCTGCCGAGGGTGGCCGCTCCTCCATAACGAATCCCGGAGACAACATGACAAAACCAGCCCAGGTGCCGCGTGCAGGCGCCCAGAATTTCCGTTTTGCCCTGCGTCTGACGGCGGCTGCCGCCGCGCTGGCCGCCCTGTCCACCCCGGCCCTGGCCCAGGAGGCCGCCAAGGGTGAGGCGCAACTGGAAACGGTGGTCATCACCGGCGTGCGTGCCTCGCTGACCAAGAGCCTGGCGAGCAAGCGCACCAACGACCAGGTCGTCGAGTCGGTGGTGGCCGAGGACATCGGCAAGCTGCCCGACAACAACGTCGTCGAGGCGCTGCAGCGCGTGACCGGCATCCAGGTCACCAACCGCGCCGGCGGTGAGGTGGGCGCCATCTCCATCCGCGGTCTGCCGGACATCGCCACGACCTGGAACGGTCGCAACATCTTCACCGCCTCCGGCACGCAGGTGGCGCTGCAGGACATCCCCTCGACGCTGGTGCGCCAGATCGACGTCTACAAGACCCGCGACGCCAGCCAGCTGGAGAACGGCATTGCCGGCCAGATCGACGTGAAGTCGCTGCGCCCCTTCGACTTCAAGGGCGCGAAGTTCTCGCTGCTGGCCCGCGAGACCTACCTCGACCCCGCCAAGAAGTGGAACCCGCAGCTCAGCGGCATGGCCAGCAACCGCTGGAAGACCGATGCCGGCGACTTCGGCGCGCTGGTCAACCTGTCCATGGTCAAGACGGACTACCGCAACGAGAGCGTGACGCCGGGCGCCATGGTGCCCTTCACCAGCCCCAATGCGGCGGAAGTGCCGGCCGGCTACACGCCGCTGCAGCGCATCTTCGACAACAACGTCTGGACGCCCGGCACCTACACCGGCCTGCCGCAGAAGGCTGGCTCGACGCTGAACTTCGGCGGCACCCAGCGCCCCTACTACCTGGCGCGCGATGCCGTGTTCCAGAGCGACGTGGAAGGCCAGCGCGAGCGCCCGGCCGCCAACATCGCGCTGCAGTGGCAGCCCAACGACGACGCCGTCTACACCTTCGAGGCGATGTACAACGGCTTCCGCGACAAGGCCTTCAACCGGCTGCTGTTCAGCTTCGTCGACTGGTGGGGCAGCCTCGGCCCCAACCCGGCGTCGACGATCACGACCTTCCCGGGCACCAACGTCATCAAGACGCGCACCGTGAATGATGTCTACGGCTTCAACAGCGGCGACTACACCACCTCGGCCACCGATTCCTACGTCTACGCGCTGAACGGCAAGTGGAACTTCGGTGACCGGCTGCGGCTGGACGGCGACATCTCGTACCAGACCAGCAAGTTCCATTCGGAATTCACTGCCACCCGCATCGACCGCGTGGCGCCGTCCATCACCGTCGACTTCAACTCGGGCGGCGGCAACATGGCGTTCAAGTTCAACAACAACGCCGACCTGGTGGACCCCGCCAAGTGGAACGTGGCGCAGTTCTACGACAACGCCAACCGCAACGAGGGCAGTGCCGCCACCGCCAGCCTGAACGGCGTGTACGAGGCCGACTGGGGCCCGGTGAAGGCGCTGAACTTCGGCTTCCGCTTCGACAGCCGCAAGGCCTCGGAGGCCAACCGCACGCAGTCGGCCTTCCTGGGCCGCAACCTGGCCTCGCTGGGCGCGAACTACTACCACGTCAACTCGGACTTCGGCACCGACATCTCCGACGTGCCGCGCTCGTGGATGGAGCCCAATGCCTACTACATCCGCGACAACATCGATGCCTGGCGCAAGCTCTACAACTCGGTCGACGCGAACTTCCTGACGACCGACAAGCTGCGCCTGCAGAAGACCTTCGACGTCAAGGAAGACACCACCAACCTGTTCGTGATGGCGGACTCCGAACACCAGCTGTTCGGCCGCCCGCTGCGCGCCAACTTCGGCGTGCGCTACGTGCAGGTCGACACCAGCATGACGGCCTACAAGGTCGATGCCACCACCAAGGTGGTCACGCCGACCTACGGCTCGAAGACGGCCCGGAAGTTCCTGCCCAGCCTGACGCTGCGCTACGAGCCGGTCAAGGACGTGCTGGTGCGCTTCAACTACGGGGAGACGCTGCGCCGGCCGGGCTTCGGCGACCTGAACCCGGTGCTGCAGCTCAGCGACGACGTCTCGCGTGTGGGCTACGGCGGCGGCAGCGGCGGCAACCCGGGCCTGGAGCCGACGCGCTCCAAGAACCTGGACCTGACCGGCGAGTGGTACTTCCAGAAGGACAGCGCGCTGTACGGCACGGTGTTCCAGCGCAAGATCGACGGCCTGGTCGTGCCGCTGCGCCGCCGCATCCGCGTCGGCCCGGCCGATGACCCCTTCCGCAACTCGACCTCGGGCGGCGACCACAGCAATGGCTACGACTACGTCATCAGCTCGCCGGTCAATGCGTCCAACGGCAAGATCAGCGGCCTCGAACTCGGCGCGATCTACTTCCCCAAGGGCCTGCCGGGCCTGCTGGACGGCCTGGGCTTCCAGGGCAGCGTGACGCGGCTGACCTCGTCGCAGAACGTGCCCACCGCCAACAACGCCGGCGAGATCGTCTCGCAGCTGGAGGCGCCGTTCTTCGGTGTGTCCAAGCTGTCGTGGAACGCCACGCTGGCCTACGAGAAGGGTCCGGTCGGCGCCCGCCTGTCCTACGTCCGCCGCGCCAGCTTCCTGGCCGCCAACGAGGCCGCGCTGTTCGCCAACCCCATCGGCATCTGGCGCCAACCCGAGAAGAGCGTGGACCTGCAGCTGACCTACAACCTGAACGACCGCATGGCGTTCGACATCAGCGGCGTCAACCTGACCAACGAGATGCAGCAGCAGTACTACAAGTTCGGCGACGCGGGCAGCCCGGAGCTGACCAACTTCGGCACGGTGCAGACCGGTCGGGCGGTGTCGGTCGGGTTCCGCTGGAAGCTGTAAAGCAGCTCCAGCCTTGAAAGGGCGTTGCCGCGGTGCTAGGCAACGCCCTTCTCTTTGCTCGCTGGATCGGGCCGACTGGGCACCCTGCTCCGCTCACCCGCTGCTCTCTGCCTCACCGCCATCGCCATGACCGACCTGATCCAACCCCTGATCCTTCAGCGCGCCGACCCCCACATCTCCGCCCAAGCCGACGGCCTGTACTACTTCACCGCGTCGGTGCCGCAGTACGACCGCATCGAGATCCGCCGTGCCGCGGCCATCGAAGGCCTGGCCGACGCGCCCGCCTTCACCGCCTGGCGCAAGCCCGACACCGGCCCCTGCTCCGAGCTCATCTGGGCGCCCGAGCTGCATTTCAACCAGGGCGCCTGGTACGTCTACTTCGCCGCCGCGCCCACGCGGGCGCTGGATGCGCTGGGCATGTTCCAGCACCGCATGTACGCGATCCGCAACCGCGCGGCCGACCCCTTCACGGGCGAGTGGGAATTCCTGGGCCAGGTGGACTCCGGCATGGACAGCTTCTGCCTGGACGCCACCACGTTCACGCACCGCGGCCAGCTCTACTACCTGTGGGCGCAGAAGGACCCGGCCATCCCCGGCAACTCCAACCTCTACCTCGCGCCCATGAGCACGCCCTGGCAGCTGGCCGGCGCGCCGGTCATGCTCAGCCAGCCCGAATTCGACTGGGAGTGCCGCGGCTTCCTCGTCAACGAGGGGCCGTCGGTGCTGCAGCGCCACGGCAAGGTGTTCATCAGCTACTCGGCCAGCGCCACCGACGAGAACTACGCGATGGGCCTGCTGTGGGCCGACGAGAACGCGGACCTGCTGGACCCGGCCAGCTGGCACAAGTCACCCGAGCCGGTCATGCGCAGCTGCCCGGAAGACAGCGTCTTCGGCCCCGGCCACAACAGCTTCACCGTGGGCGACGACCCGGACGAGGTGCTGCTGGTCTACCACGCCCGCACCTACACCGAGATCGTCGGCGACCCGCTGTGGAACCCCGACCGACATACGTTTGTGAAGCCTTTGCGCTGGTCCGCCGAGGGCATGCCGCTGTTTGGCCGGCCGTCGCGGCGAGATTGATATCGGTTTCGGCATCGATGCGGCGAGGAAATTGATTGGATTGCAATTTCCCCCCTGCCTAGCATGGGCTGCAGCGGCTTGAGGGCCTTCCGAAGAACGACACCGAGACACCCATGACGACTGAGGACAAGAAAAGCAAGGTCAAGCTGCGTTCCGCCGAATGGTTCGGCACCCAGGACAAGAACGGTTTCATGTACCGCTCCTGGATGAAGAACCAGGGCATCCCCGACCATGAGTTCCAGGGCAAGCCCATCATCGGCATCTGCAACACCTGGAGCGAGCTGACGCCCTGCAACGCCCACTTCCGCAAGCTGGCCGAGCATGTGAAGAAGGGCATCCTGGAAGCCGGCGGCTACCCCGTCGAGTTCCCGGTGTTCTCCAACGGCGAGAGCAACCTGCGCCCCACCGCCATGCTGACGCGCAACCTCGCCAGCATGGACGTGGAGGAAAGCATCCGCGGCAACCCCATCGACGCCGTCGTGCTGCTGACCGGCTGCGACAAGACCACCCCCGCGCTGCTGATGGGCGCGGCCAGCTGCGACGTGCCGGCCATCGTCGTCACCGGCGGGCCCATGCTCAACGGCAAGCTCAACGGCAAGAACATCGGCTCCGGCACGGCCGTGTGGCAGCTGCACGAGCAGGTCAAGGCCGGCGAGATCAGCATGCACGACTTCCTGGCCGCCGAGGCCGGCCACTCGCGCTCCGCCGGCACCTGCAACACCATGGGCACCGCGTCCACCATGGCCTGCATCGCCGAGTCGCTGGGCACCTCGCTGCCGCACAACGCCGCCATCCCCGCCGTCGATGCACGCCGTTATGTGCTCGCGCACCTGTCCGGCATGCGCATCGTCGACATGGTGTGGGAAGACCTGCGCCTGTCCAAGGTGCTGACCCGGCAGGCCTTCGAGAACGCCATCCGCGTCAACGCGGCCATTGGCGGCTCGACCAATGCCGTCATCCACCTGAAGGCCATCGCCGGTCGCATCGGCGTGGACCTGGAGCTGGAAGACTGGGCCCGCGTCGGCCGCGGCACGCCGACGATCGTCGACCTCATGCCCTCGGGCCGCTTCCTGATGGAAGAGTTCTATTACGCCGGCGGCCTGCCCGGCGTCATCCGCCGCCTGGGCGAGGCCAAGCTGCTGCCCCACCCCGACGCGCTGACCGTCAACGGCAAGAGCCTGTGGGCCAACTGCGCGGACGCGCCCATCTACGATGACGAAGTCATCCGGCCGCTGGACAAGCCGCTGATCGAGGATGGCGCCATCTGCATCCTGCGCGGCAACCTCGCGCCGCGCGGTGCGGTGCTCAAGCCCTCGGCGGCCACGCCCGAGCTGATGAAGCACCGCGGCCGCGCCGTCGTGTTCGAGAACTTCGACGACTACAAGGCCCGCATCATGGACCCCGAGCTGCAGGTCGACGCGAGCTGCATCCTCGTCATGAAGAACTGCGGCCCCAAGGGCTACCCCGGCATGGCCGAGGTGGGCAACATGGGCCTGCCGCCCAAGCTGCTGGCCCAGGGCGTGAAGGACATGGTGCGCATCTCCGATGCGCGCATGAGCGGCACGGCCTACGGCACCGTGGTGCTGCACGTGTCGCCCGAGGCCCGCGCGGGTGGCCCGCTGGCCGTCGTGCGGGAAGGCGACTTCATCGAGCTGGACTGCGCCGCCGGCCGCCTGCACCTGGACATCTCCGACGAAGAGCTGAAGACGCGCCTGGACGCCTGGGCCGCCGCCCAGACCGCGGACCCGGCCGACGCCAGCGGCTACCGCCACCTCTACGTGCAGCACGTGCTGCAGGCCGACGAGGGCTGCGACTTCGACTTTTTGCGCGGCTGCCGGGGTTCGGCCGTCCCGCGTCATTCCCATTAAGGAGCTCTCATGAGCCACACGATCCAAGGCCTGGCCCTGATCGGCGGCGAGGCCGTGCGCGGCAACGGCGTGGCCTTCCAGGGTTTCGACCCCGCCAAGAACGAGGCCCTGGGCCCCGACTTCCACTCGGTGGACGTCGCCCAGGTGAACCAGGCCTGCGAACTCGCCCGTGCCGCGTTCGACGCCTTCCGCGCGACGACCGACCACGAGCGCGCCGACTTCCTGGAGCAGATCGCCGCGCAGATCCTGGCGCTGGGCGACGACCTCATCGTGCGCGCCATGGCCGAGAGCGGCCTGCCGCGCGCCCGCCTGGAAGGCGAGCGCGGCCGCACGATGAACCAGCTCAAGCTGTTCGCCGAGCTGCTGCGCGAAGGCTCCTGGCAGGACGCCCGCATCGACACCGCCCTGCCCACCCGCACGCCGCCGCGGCCCGACCTGCGGCTGCGCTTGATCGGCGTGGGCCCGGTGGCCGTGTTCGGCGCCAGCAACTTCCCGCTGGCCTTCTCGGTCGCCGGTGGCGACACCGCCTCGGCCCTGGCCGCCGGCTGCCCCGTCGTCGTCAAGGGCCACCCGGCCCACCCCGGCACGTCGGAGCTGGTGGGCCGCGCCATCGTCGAGGCCGTCAAGCTCAGCAAGCTGCCGGCCGGCGTGTTCGCGCTGCTGCCCGGCAACGGCAACGACATCGGCACGGCGCTGGTCAGCCACCCCGCCATCCAGGCCGTGGGTTTCACCGGCTCGCGCGCCGGCGGCCTGGCGCTGATGGCCGTGGCCGCGGCGCGTCCGCAGCCTATTCCCGTCTACGCCGAGATGAGCAGCATCAACCCCACCATCCTGCTGCCCGGCGCGCTGGCCAAGCGTGGTGCCGAGATCGCCACCGGCTTTGCCGGTTCGCTGACGATGGGCGTGGGCCAGTTCTGCACCAACCCCGGCCTGGTGCTGGGCCTGGCGGGCGACGACTTCGACCGCTTCGCTGCGGCGGCGGCCGAGGCGCTCAAGCCCGTGCCCGCGGCGACCATGCTGACGCCCGGCATCGCCGGCGCCTACCAGCGCGGCGAGGCGGCACTGGCCAGCCAGCCGCAGGTGGACGCGCTGCTGCGCGGCCAGTCTGCCGCGTGCACCGGCGCGCCCAGCCTGTTCAAGACCACCGGCGCGGCCTTCCTGGCCAACCATGCGATGTCCGCCGAAATCTTCGGCCCCACGTCGCTGCTGGTCGCCTGCCGGGACGAGGCCGAGCTGCTGGCCGTCATCGAGGGCCTGGAAGGCCAGCTGACCGCCACGCTGCAGCTGCAGGACGACGACGAGGCCGATCTCGCCATCGCCCGCGCGCTGATGCCGGCGCTGGAGCGCAAGGTGGGCCGCATCCTGGCCAACGGCTTCCCGACCGGCGTGGAGGTGTCCACGGCCATGGTGCACGGCGGCCCGTTCCCGGCCACCAGCGACGGCCGCAGCACGTCCGTCGGCACGGCGGCCATCCAGCGCTTCCTGCGCCCGGTCAGCTACCAGAACCTGCCGCGGGCGCTGCTGCCGGCCGTGCTGCGTGAGCCCAACGAACGTGGCGTGTGGCGTCGTCGTGATGGAGTGTTAACCCGCAACTGACCGCGTCCGTACTAACAAGACAGCCCAGGAGACAAGTGAGATGAAGAAGCAACTGCTGGCCCTCGTGGCCACGCTCGCCGTCAGCGTGGCGGCAACCGCCGCCGACATCAAGGTGGTCGTCAACGCCGACCAGCCCGGCCCGGTCATCCACCGCAACATCTACGGCCAGTTCGCCGAGCACCTGGGCACCGGCATCTACGAAGGCATGTGGGTGGGCCCCGAGTCCAAGATCCCCAACGTGCGCGGCTGGCGCAAGGACGTGGTCAATGCGCTGAAGGAGCTGAAGGTGCCGCTGGTGCGCTGGCCCGGCGGCTGCTTTGCCGACGAGTACAACTGGCGCGAGGGCATCGGCCCGCGCGACAAGCGCCCGGTCAAGCTCAACAGCAACTGGGGCGGCGTGCCCGAGAACAACGCCGTGGGCACGCATGAGTTCTTCGACCTGGTCGAGCAGCTGGGCGCCGAGGCCTATGTGAACGGCAACCTCGGCACCGGCAGCGCGCGCGAGATGGCCGAATGGCTGGAGTACATGACGGCCGAGGGCAAGTCCTCGCTGGCCGAACTGCGCCGCAAGAACGGCCGCGACAAGCCCTTCCGCGTGCACTACTTCGCCGTCGGCAACGAGGCCTGGGGCTGCGGCGGCAACATGCGGCCCGAGTACTACGCCGACCAGTTCCGCCAGGTCGCTGTGTTCCTGCGCACGCCCAGCCACAACCGCCCCGTGCTGATCGCCAGCGGCGGCCACGGCCAGATGACCACCTGGACCGACGTGCTGAGCAAGGGCGTGCCCGGCGTCAACGCCATCTCGCACCACGAGTACACGCTGCCCACCGGCAAGTGGGAGGGCAAGGGTGCGGCGGTGGGCTTCTCGGAGGCCGAGTGGGTGTCCACGCTGGCGCACACGCTGCGCGTGGACGAGATGATCCGCAAGAACGTCGCCGTCCTCGACAAGAACGACCCGGCCAAGAAGATCGGCTTCTACTTCGACGAGTGGGGCAGCTGGTACGACCCCGAGCCCGGCAGCAACCCCGGCTTCCTGGTCCAGCGCAACACGCTGCGCGATGCGCTGCTGGCGGCGCTGCACTTCCACGTGTTCCACAACCATGCCGAGCGCGTGAAGATGACCAACATCGCGCAGATGGTCAACGTGCTGCAGGCCATGATCCTCACCAGCAAGGACAAGCTGGTGCTGACGCCCACCTACCACGCCTTCAAGCTCTACGTGCCCTTCCAGGACGCGACCTCGCTGCCCGTCAAGGTCGAGAACAACCCGGTCTACAAGGTCGACAAGCTGGAGATGCCCGGCCTGTCCGCCACCGCCGGCCGCGCCAAGGACGGCAAGCTCTACGTGGGCCTGGTGAACGCCAACGCCACGCAGGCCGCCGAGCTGGATCTGCAGGTGGGCAGCAACGCGCCCAAGGCCGTCAAGGGCCAGGTCTTGACCGCCGCCGCCATGGACGCGCAGAACGAGCTGGGCAAGGCGCCGCAGGTCGTGCCCCAGCCCTTCGAGGCTAGGGCGGTGGACGGCAAGCTGACGATCAAGCTGCCGGCCAAGTCCGTCGTCGTGGTGGCCGTCGAGGGCTGATCGCAGCCGCGGTCAGCGCAGTTCAGCATTCAACAGCCTGGGCCTGCCATGTTGCTCGCCCAGGCTTTGCGCTGCGTCCGTGGTTCGCACGTGGCATACCAAAACCAGGATCGACCGCGTCTGCAATGTCATTGGTGCGCCGCTGCGCAGCCGCCTAGGCTGCGCCCGCCAACACCCACAGACCCGGAGACATGCCCATGGCCATTCACAAGCGCCGCGACTTCCTCGCCGGCTCGGCCGCCCTCGCCCTGACCGCTTGCGGCGGCGGTGGTGGCGGCGGTGCGAGCAGCACCGCCCCCACGCCCACGACCCCCCCGCCTCCGCCTCCGCCTCCGCCCCCGCCGCCGCCGCCCCCGCCACCCACGCAGGCGGCCCTGAGCTTCACCAACGCGTCGGTGCACGACCCGTCCGTCATCCGCGCCGATGGCCAGTTCTACGTGTTCGGCTCGCACCTCGCCGCGGCGCGCACGCCCGACCTGATGAACTGGACCAAGCTGGCCGACGGCGTCAACAACGCCAACCCGCTGTTCGGCAACAAGGTCACCACCGAGCTGGCCGAGGCGCTGGCCTGGGCCCAGACCAACACGCTGTGGGCGCCCGACGTCACCAAGCTGGCGGACGGCAAGTTCTACATGTACTACTGCGCCTGCAAGGGCGACTCGCCGCGCTCCGCGCTGGGCATCGCCGTGGCCGACAAGGTGGACGGCCCCTACGTCAACCAGCAGATCCTGCTGAAGTCCGGCCAATGGGGGCTGCCCAGCGAGGACGGCACCGTCTACGACGCCACCAAGCATCCCAACGCGGTGGACCCCGCCGTGTTCGCCGATGCGACGGGCAAGCTGTGGATGGTCTACGGCTCCTACTCGGGCGGCATCTTCATCCTGCAGCTCAACGCCACGACCGGCCTGCCGCTGCCGGGGCAGGGCTACGGCAAGCACCTGATGGGCGGCAACCATGCCCGCATCGAAGGCGCCTACATCCTCTACAGCCCCCAGAGCCAGTACTACTACCTGTTCGTCTCCTTCGGCGGCCTGGACGCCGTGGGGGGCTACAACGTGCGCGTCGCGCGCTCGCGCAACCCCGACGGCCCTTATCTGGACGGCGCCGGCAAGGACATGGCCACCGTCAAGGGTGCGGCCGGTACCTTGTTCGACGACGCCAGCATCACACCGCACGGCATGAAGCTGATGGGCGGTCACCAGTTCGCCAACGCCGTCGGCGAGACCGGCACGGCCCTTGGCTATGTCTCGCCGGGCCACAACTCGGCCTACTACGACGCGGCCACCCAGCAGTACTTCATGATCTTTCACACGCGCTTTCCGGGCACCGGCGAGCTGCACGAGATCCGCGTGCACGAGATGCACCTCAACGAAGACGGCTGGCCGGTCATCGCGCCGCTGCGTTATGCACCGCTGAGCCTGGCCAGCCCCGCGCAGACCGCCGACGTCAGCGCCGCCCAGGCGGCCGGCACCTACAAGCTGGTCAATCACGCCAAGGACATCGCCGCCGCGCCCAAGGCATCCATCAACGTGGTGTTGAACGCTGATGGCACGGTGACGGGCGGCATGACCGGCACCTGGACGCACAAGGGCAGCAACAAACTCAGCGTGGTGAGCGGCGGCGTGACCTATGCCGGGGTACTGTCCCGGCAGTGGAATACCAACGCCAGCAACTTCGTCGTGTGCTTCTCCGCCCTGTCCGCGGGCGGCGTGGCGCTGTGGGCTATTCGCACGGGAACATGACATGAAGAAGCTGCTCGCCTCGCTGGCTCTCGCGCTCTGTGCCCACGGCGCCAGCGCGGCGACGCAGCTGTTTCCGCTGGACCGCGTGCGCCTGCTGGACGGCCCCTTCAAGGCCGCGCAGGACACCGACCTCGCCTACCTGATGGCGCTGGACGCCGACAAGCTGCTGGCGCCCTTCCTGCGCGAGGCCGGCCTGCCGGCCAAGTCTCCCAGCTACGGCAACTGGGAGTCCACGGGCCTGGACGGCCACATGGGCGGCCACTACCTGTCGGCGCTGGCGCTGATGGTGGCCTCCACCGGCGATGCACAGGCCCGGCAGAAGCTGGACTATGCGATTGCCGAGCTCAAGCGCTGCCAGGATGCCCTGGGCACCGGCTACATCGGCGGCGTGCCCGACGGCGCCAAGGCCTGGGCCGATGTCGCGGCGGGCCGGCTCAAGGTGGACAGCTTCTCGGTGAACGGCCGCTGGGTGCCCTGGTACAACCTCCACAAGATGTTCGCGGGCCTGCGCGACGCCTGGGTCCACGCCGGCAACGCCGATGCCAAGGCCATGCTGGTCAAGCTGTCCGACTGGGCCTTGCGCCTGACCACGCCTCTGTCGGACGCGCAGATGCAGGACATGCTGCGCGCCGAGCACGGCGGCATGAACGAGGTGCTGGCCGATGTGGCACAGATGACCGGCGACCTGCGCTACCTGGCACTCGCCCGGCGCTTCTCGCACCAGGCCCTGCTGCAGCCGCTGGCCCAGGGCCAGGACAAGCTGACCGGCCTGCATGCCAACACGCAGATCCCCAAGGTCATCGGCTTCGCGCGCATCGCGCAACTCACCGGCGAGGACGAGGGCCGGCAGGCGGCCGAGTTCTTCTGGCGCACGGTGGTGGACAAGCGTTCGGTCGCCATCGGCGGCAACAGCGTGAAGGAGCACTTCCACCCCGATACCGACTTCAAGCCCATGCTGAACGAGGTGGAGGGCCCCGAGACCTGCAACAGCTACAACATGCTGAAGCTGACGGCGCTGCTGGCCCAGGCCTCGCCGCAGCCGGGCCGGTACGCCGACTACTACGAGCGCGCGCTCTACAACCACATCCTCGCCTCCCAGCATCCGCAGGGCGGCTTTGTCTACTTCACGCCGATGCGGCCGCAGCACTACCGCGTCTATTCGCAGGTGCACGAAGGCATGTGGTGCTGCGTGGGCTCAGGGCTGGAGAGCCATGCGCGCCATGGCGAGTTCATCTACGCGCACGACGGCGATGCGCTGCAGGTGAACCTGTTCATTGCCTCCACGCTGGACTGGCGCGAGCGCGGCATCAAGCTGACGCAGAGCACCCGCTTCCCCGACGAGTCGCGCACGCGGCTGACGGTGGAAGGCGCCGGCCGCTTCGCGCTGAAGCTGCGCTACCCCGGCTGGGTCGCGCCCGGCGCGATGAAGGTCAAGGTCAACGGCAAGCCGGTCGCCGTGAAGGCAAAGCCTGGCGGCCAGGTCGAGCTGCGCCGCGACTGGCAGACGGGCGACCGTGTCGATGTGGAACTGCCCATGCGCACGACGCTGGAGCCGCTGCACGGCATGAAGCACCATGTGGCCGTGCTGCACGGCCCGATCGTGCTGGCGGCCAAGACGCCGCAACCCGGTGAGACGCTGAACTTCCGCGCCGATGCCTCGCGCATGGGCCACATCGCGCACGGCGCCGTGTGCCCGCAGCAGGCCGCGCCGGTGTTCGTCAGCGACAAGGACGACTTCATCCGCCGCTTCAAGCCCGTGCCCGGCCAGCCGCTGACCTTCACCGCGCCGGGGCTGATCCAGGGGCCCAAGGGCGAGGAGAAGCTGCAGCTCATCCCCTTCTTCCGCCTGCACGACTCGCGCTACATGCTCTATTGGGGCCGCAGCACGCCGGCCCAGCAGAGCCTGATGCGCGCCGAGCTGGCCCAGGCCGAGGCCGCCCGGCTGGCGCTGGACGCCATCACCATCGACCAGGTCGCCCCCGGCGAGCAGCAGCCCGAGTCCGACCATTTCTTCAAGGGCGAGGGCGCCGAGAGCGGCATCGCACCGGCCGGCCGCTGGCGACATGCGAAGCAGTGGTTCAGCTACGAGCTGAACGACCCCAAGGCCGAGGCCCGTGCGCTGCGGCTGAGCTTCTCGACCCGCGACGCCGGCCGGCGCTTCGAGCTGTGGGTCAACGGCCAGCAGGTCGCCGACATCGAGCTGGCGTCCGACGGCGGCCAGGAGGCGATCTACTTCCGAGACTTCGAGCTGCCGCAGGACCTGGTGCGCGCCGCCGGCGGCAGGCTGCAGGTCAAGTTCGTGGCCAAGCCCGGCAGCATCGCCGGCGGGCTTTATGGCTTGCGCCTGCTCCGATAGATACGAGAACCAATATCGCAACGGGTGGAAATGTCATTGGTCGCGCATCGCCACCCTTTCTAGCATCGCCCCATAACCCGGAGACAAGCCATGAAACTCGTTGCCCGCCGCGTGCTGCTCGCCGCCGCGCTGTCCCTGCCCGCCTTTGCTGCGCTGGCCAAGCCGCTGGTCATGGGCTTCTCCCAGGTTGGCGCCGAGAGCGAATGGCGCACCGCCAACACCGCGTCCATCAAGTCGGCGGCCAAGGAGGCCGGCATCACGCTGAAGTTCGCCGACGCGCAGCAGAAGCAGGAGAACCAGGTCAAGGCCATCCGCAGCTTCATCGCGCAGAAGGTGGACGTGATCGCCTTCTCGCCGGTCGTCGAAAGCGGTTGGGACACGGTGCTGAAGGAGGCCCAGAAGGCCGGCATCCCCGTCATCCTGACCGACCGCGCCGTCAAGGTGTCCGACCCCTCGCTGTATGTGAGCTTCATCGGCTCCGACTTTGTCGAGGAAGGCCGCAAGGCCGCGCGCTGGCTGCTGGACCACGCGAAGAAGACGCCGAACGCCGCGCTGAACATCGTCGAGCTGCAGGGCACGGTGGGCTCGGCCCCGGCCATCGACCGCAAGAAGGGCTTCGAGGAGGTCATCAAGACCAACCCCAAGCTGCAGATCATCCGCTCGCAGTCCGGCGAGTTCACGCGCGCCAAGGGCAAGGAGGTCATGGAGTCCTTCCTGAAGCAGCGCGACAAGAAGATCGACGTGCTGTACGCGCACAACGACGACATGGCCATCGGCGCGATCCAGGCGATTGAAGAGGCCGGCCTGAAGCCGGGCAAGGACATCATCATCATCTCCATCGACGGCGTGCGCGGCGCGTTTGAAGCGATGAAGGCCGGCAAGCTGAACGTGACCGTCGAGTGCAACCCGCTGCTGGGCCCGCAGCTGATGAAGCTGGCCAAGGATGTGGTGGCCAAGAAGCCGGTGGAGAAGCGCATCACCGTGGAGGAGGGCGTGTTCACGGCGGACATGGCGGCGAAGGAATTGCCGAATCGGAAGTACTGATTCCGGCGGGGCCGGCTGGCTTGTCGTGGCAGCTGTCCTGTGGCAAGGCCCAGCCGGGAGTTCGCCCCGGCGGGCGACCTACTTTGGCTTCGCCGAAACCTTCGGTTTTCTGAGCGACCAGAAAGTAGGCAAAGAGTCGCCCCTGTTCCGTCGCCCTCCGCTTCGCGGCGGGTCCCCTGCGCTTCTCGGCGCCTCCACAGGGGGGTGATGAAGCAGCCGAACAGCCAACAGCCTCATACCCAGGCGACGACATGACCACCAAACCCGTGCTGGAACTCTCCGGCATCCACAAAGCCTTTCCTGGCGTCAAGGCGCTCAGCGATGTCTCGCTGCGCCTGTTCCCCGGCGAAGTCCATGCGCTGATGGGGCAGAACGGCGCTGGCAAGTCCACGCTGATCAAGGTGCTCACGGGCCTCTACCAGCCCGACGCCGGCATCATCACGCTCGCCGGCGAAACCATTGCCCCGAGGCGCACCGAGGAAGCCCAGGCACTGGGCATCCAGACCGTCTACCAGGAGGTCAACCTCTGCACCAACCTCAGCGTGGCCGAGAACATCTGCGCCGGTCGCTTCCCGAGGAAGTGGGGGCGCATCGACTGGGCCGCCTGCCACGCGGAAGCCCGCCGCGTGCTCGCGCAGATGGACCTGGACATCGACGTGACCGCGCCGCTGTCGCGCTACTCGCTGTCGGTGCAGCAGATGGTGGCCATCGCCCGCGCGCTGCGCGTGCAGGCCAAGGTGCTCATCCTCGACGAGCCCACGTCCAGCCTGGACGACGCCGCCGTGCAGCGCCTGTTCACCGTGCTGAAGCGCCTGCGCGACCAGGGCCTGGCCATCCTTTTCGTCACCCATTTCCTGGACCAGACCTACGCCATCTCCGACCGCATCACCGTCATGCGCAACGGCGAGACCGAGGGCGAATACCTGGCCGCCGACTTGAGGCCCCTGGCCCTCGTCAACAAGATGGTCGGCGCGCCGCCCGACCAGCAGCCCACCCGGCTGGACAGCAGCGCCGCCGGCAGCACCGAGGTCGTGCTGAAGACCGAGGGCCTGGCCCGCCGCGGCGCCGTGCAGCCGCTGCATCTCAAGCTGCACCGCGGCGAGGTGCTGGGCCTGGCCGGCCTGCTGGGTTCGGGCCGCACCGAGGCCGCGCGGCTGCTGTTCGGCGCCGACACGGCCGACGCCGGCCACGTCGAGATGCACGGCAGATCGCGCCGCTGGCACTCGCCGCGCGAAGCCATCGCCGCCGGCATCGCCTTCTGCTCCGAAGATCGCAAGCACGAGGGGGCCATCCTCGACCTGTCCGTGCGCGAGAACATCTTGCTCGCGCTGCAGGCCCGCACCGGGCTGCGGCTGTGCATGAGCCATGAGCAGCAGCAGGCGCTGGCCGACGACTACATCCGAAAGCTGGGCATCAAGACCGCCAGCGCCGACACACCCATCGGCCAGCTCAGTGGCGGCAACCAGCAGAAGGCGCTGCTGGCGCGCTGGCTGGCGACGCAGCCGGCCGTGCTGATCCTGGACGAGCCCACGCGCGGCATCGACGTGCGCGCCAAGGAAGACCTGATGGACCAGGTGCGCGCGCTGGCCCATGGCGATGCGGGCATGGCCATCGTCTTCATCTCCTCCGAGCTGCCCGAGGTGCTGCACTGCAGCGACCGCGTGCTCGTGATGCGCGATCGCCGCGCCGCCGGCGAATACCCGCGCGGCGCCCTCGATGAGCGCAGCGTGCTCGAAGTCATCGCCGCCGAACCCGCGGCCATCGAAGCCGCCGCATGAGTTCTCCCACCGTGACCCTCGACCCCTCCAAAGCCAGCACCGCCACCCGGCCCTGGCGCCACCCGCTGTTCCGCCCGCTGGCAGCGTTAGCCCTGCTGCTGGCCATCGCCGCCGTCAGCGTGCCGGGCTTCCTGCACCTGGAGATCAAGGATGGGCGCCTCTACGGCAACCTGGTCGACATCCTGCACCGCGCCGCGCCGCTGATGCTGGCGGCCCTGGGCATGACGCTGGTCATCGCGACGCGCGGCATCGATGTGTCGGTGGGCGCCATCGTCGCCATTTCTGGCACCGTGGCCTGCGTGCTGGCCAGCAGCCACGGGGTGGCCGTGGCCTTCGGCGCAGCGCTGGGCGCCGCGCTGCTGTGCGGCCTGTGGAACGGCCTGCTGGTGGCCGGCCTGGGCCTGCAGCCCATCATCGCGACGCTGATCCTGATGGTCGCCGGCCGCGGCCTGGCGCAGCTGCTGACCGACGGCCAGATCATCACCGTCTACGAGCCCGCCAGCTTCTTCTGGCTGGGCGCCGGCTATGTGCTGGGCCTGCCGGTGTCGTTCTACGTCGTCGCCATCGTCGCGGGGCTCACCGCGCTGCTGATGAAGCGCACCGCCCTGGGCCTGTTCATCCAGACCGTGGGCATCAATCCGGTCGCTGCACGGCTGGCCGGCGTGCGCACGGGATCCATCGTGTTCTTCGTCTACGTCTACTGCAGCCTGGGCGCGGGCTTGGGCGGCCTGCTGATCTCGTCCAACATCAAGAGCGCCGACGCCAACAACGCCGGCCTGCTGCTGGAGCTGGACGCCATCCTGGCCGTCACGCTGGGTGGTGGCCAGCTCAACGGCGGCAAGTTCAGCCTGATGGGCAGCCTCATCGGCGCCCTCATCATCCAGACGCTGACCTCCACCATCTACGCCCTGGGCGTGCCGCCGCAGGTGACCATGGTGGTCAAGGCCGTCGTCGTGTTCGCCGTCTGCATCTCGCAGTCGTCCATCTGGTCCGCGCGGAGGTCCGCATGAGCGCCCTTCGCTCGGTGATGGCCGCGCCGTCCTTCACCACCTGGGTCAGCGTCGCTCTGATGGTGTTGCTGTTCGCCGCCGGGGCCAGCAGCTACACCGGCTTCGGCTCCACGCAGGTGGTGCTCAACCTGCTCATCGACAACGCCTTCCTGCTGGTCATCGCGGTGGGCATGAGCTTCGTCATCCTGTCCGGCGGCATCGACCTGTCGGTGGGGTCGGTGCTTGCATTGACCACCATGGTGGCGGCCTGGCTGCTGCAGGTCGCGCAGTGGCCGGCCGAGTGGGTCATCGTCGTCGTGCTGCTGGGCGGCGCGGCGTTCGGCGCGCTGCAGGGCTTGGTCATCCACGTGTTCAAGCTGCAGGCCTTCATCGTCACGCTGGCCGGCATGTTCCTGGCGCGCGGCCTGTGCTTCCTGATCAGCGTGGACAGCATCACCATCGACGCGCCGCTGTTCGTCACGCTGTCGCAGACACAGATCCCGCTGTGGGGCGACGCCTTCCTGTCGCCCGGCGCCGTCATCGCGCTCATCGTGCTGGGCCTGGGCCTGTGGCTGGCGCACTGGACGGCCTTCGGCCGCACGGTCTATGCGCTGGGCGGCAACGAGACCTCGGCGCTGATGATGGGCCTGGCGGTCGGCCGAACCAAGGTGGCCGTGTACGGCCTGAGCGGCTTCTGCGCGTCGCTGGCTGGCCTGCTGTTCGCGTTCTACATGCTCAGCGGCTACGGTCAGCACGGCCAGGGCGTGGAGCTGGACGCCATCGCCGCCGTCGTCATCGGCGGCACCGTGCTGACGGGAGGTTATGGCTATGTAGCCGGCGCGCTGTCGGGCGTGCTGGTGCTGGGCCTGATCCAGACGCTGATCGCCTTCGACGGCACGCTCAGCTCCTGGTGGACCAAGATCGTCATCGGTGCGCTGCTGTTCGTGTTCTGCGCAGTTCAACGACTGCTGTCCCTGAAGAAGGTCCAACACTGATGTTCAAGAAGCTCCTGCTCGCCGCGGCCCTCGCCAGCGGCGCGGCGCATGCCGCCACCAACCCGCTGTTCGCGCCGCTCTACACAGCCGACCCCGCCGTGCTGGTGGATGGCGGCCGTGTCTACCTCTTCACCGGCCGCGACGAGGCCGAGCCGGGAGGGAAGGATTTCGTCATGCACGAGTGGCGTGTGTTCTCCAGTTGCGACATGGTGAACTGGCAGGACCACGGCGTGCCGCTGAACGTGAAGACCTTCGCCTGGGCCAAGGCGCGAGCCTGGGCGTCCGACATCGTCAAGCGCGACGGCAAGTACTGGTTCTACTCGACGGTAGAGCACGCCACGGTGCCGGGTTTTGCCATCGGCGTGGCGGTGTCCGACTCGCCCACCGGCCCGTTCAAGGATGCGCGCGGCTCGGCGCTCATCACCAATGACATGACCCGGCAGACCGACATCGCCTGGGACGACATCGACCCCGGCGTGTTCGTGGACGACGACGGCCAAGCCTGGCTGTACTGGGGCAACACGGTGCTGAAGTACGCCAAGCTCAAGCCCAACATGACCGAGCTGGACGGGCCCATCCACGTGGTGCCGGTGAAGGACTTCGTCGAGGCGCCCTACCTGCACAAGCGCAAGGTTGGCGGCAAGAGCATGTACTACCTCAGCTACTCGGAGTTTTTCCCCGAGCAGACGGCCTACATGACCGGCCCGTCGCCCACCGGCCCGTGGACGCCGCGCGGCGTCATCATGGCCAAGAACCTGAAGACGCCCACCATCCACCAGGCGATCTTCGACTTCAACGGTCGCAGCTACATCGCGTATCACAACGCGGAGCTGCCGGGCGGCGGGGAGTACCGGAGGTCGGTGGCTGTGGAGGAGTTCTCGTACCGGGAGGATGGGACGATTCCGTTCATTGCGCAGACGAAAGAGGGGCCGAGGCCTAATCCTTCGGCTGCTTGCAAGAAGTGATGGTGTTGGGAAGCTCTGCGAAGAGCTTCATGACGCGGTGCTGTGGTTGCCGGGCGGGACTCCCGGCAATCTCTCGATGGGCTGCTTTCTTCGCATAGGCATCCCTGACGGGACAATGCCGAACGCACGACCGCTCACCCCATGCACTACCTCACCTTCGATCTGACCGACAGCTCCGACGACATCCTCACGCTGGAAGCCATGGCGTCCACCCGCGAGGCCGAGCATGCGGCCGTGATGGCCGAGGTGAATCAAGTGCTGGCTTGGGCACAGACAAACTTCGGCGGCCGGCAGGGCCCCGTGGAGGACGGCCACGCCTGGGACCACGAGCTGCTGGTGCAGCACGAAGAAGGCGGCTGGATCACCGTCACGCTGACCTTCAGCGCCTCGCCCGAGTTCGCCGATGCCTTTCAGGCAGCCTTCGGTGCCCCCGAAGACGACTGAAGCCGCCACACTGCGGCCATGCACTTCGACCAGACCACCCCCATCCTGCGCAGCTTCGACGAAGCCAAGGCGCGCGAGTTCTATGTGGACTTCCTCGGCTTCAAGGTCGACTGGGAGCACCGCTTCGAACCGGGCCTGCCGCTGTACATGCAGCTGTCGCGCGGCGATTGCGTGCTGCACCTGAGCGAGCACCACGGCGACTGCTGCCCCGGCGCCGGCATGCGCATCCGCGTCAGCGACATCGAGGCCTTCCACGCCGAGCTGAGCGCCAAGCGCTACGGCCATTCACGGCCCGGCATCCACGACACGCCCTGGGGTTCGCGCGACGTGTCCGTGACCGACCCGTTCGGCAACCGGTTGACGTTCACGAACGCCGTCAGCACTTGAGCGGGAGGCGTCGCGCGCGAGCGGTTCAGTACAGGTCCCGCGCCGCCAGCCGCACCTCGTGCAGCAACTGCCGCGCCCCCGGCGACATCAGATGCCCTTCGCGCGTGATGATCCCGAACGCATCCATATGGCAGGGCAGCTCGATCGGCAAGATCGATAGCACGTTCAGCGACGCGTAGTAACGCGCCACCTCGACGGGCATCACATGCAGGGAGTCCGTCTGCTGCAGCAACGCCGTGATGAGCAGCAAGGCCGTCGTGTCCACGCAGTTGCTGGGCGGCTCCAGCGCGGCGCGGCGGAACATCAGCTCCCAGCGGTGGCGCAGCACGCTGCCGGGCGGCGGCAGTATCCAGGGCTGGTCGGCCAGGTCGGCCAGCTTGAGGTTGTCTTCCTTCAGCAGCGGATGGCCCACGCGGGCCACCGCGCAGGCGGGCTCCACGGTCAGCTCCTCGTAGTGCAGGCCGGCGGCGCTGCCTTCTTCGAGGATGCGACCAATCATGAAGTCCAGCGTGCCCCGCTGCAGCATGTCCAGCAGCACTTTGCTGCTCTCCATGTGCACGCCGATGCGCAGGCGGGGTGCCTGCAGCTTGATGCGCGAGATGGCGCGCGGCAGCAGGCCCATGGCCGGGGTCATGATGACGCCCACCTCCACCTGGCCCGACAGGCCGTGCTTGAGCGCGACGATGTCGTCATGCGCGGCGGAGAGGCTGGTCAGCGCCATGCGCGCATGGCGGATCATGGTTTCGCCGTACAGCGTGGGCTCCATGCCGCGCGGGTGGCGCTCGAAGAGCTTCACGTCCAGCATGTCCTCCAGGTCTTTGAGCTGCTTGGAGGCGGCCGGCTGGGTCATGCAGAGGACGTCGGCGGCGCGGTGGATGTTGCGCTCGTCGTCCAGCGCGATCAGCAGCAGCAGCTGGCGCGTCTTGAGCCGCGCGCGCAGGAACCAGTTGGGGTTGGGGCTGGCGTCGGTCAGCGAGCCGTTGTCGTCATCATCGTCTTCGCGGGCCATGGTGACTTTCTTAAGCAAGGTTCACCCTGCCGTCTTCAGCGAGCACGGTCGACAAGTCGTCGCCCGTCTCTTCCAGCTGCACCAGCGTGGCCTGGCGGGCGCCCAGCGGGTCGCGGGCCTGCAGCGCGGTCAGGATGGCCTTGTGGCGCGGCAGCGAGAGCTCATGCGTGTTGGGCAGCTGGCTGGACAGGATGATGGACTCGCGCAGCGCCAGCGACAGCATGTTGCCGATGTAGGCCAGCAGGTCGTTGCCGGTGGCCTCGGCGATGCGGCGGTGGAAGGCCAGGTCGGGCTCCAGCAGCTCGGCCGTGGTGCGGGCCGCGGCCATGCCCTCGTAGGCCTTGGCGATGCCGGCCAGCTGCTCGTCGGTCGCCGCCCTGGCGGCCAGCGCCGCCGCGGCCGGTTCGAAGATGCGGCGCACTTCCAGCAGTGTCTGCACGAAGTCGCGCTGCGGCTGGGCCTGGATCAGCCAGTACAGCACGTCGGGGTCCAGCATGTGCCACTCGTTGCGCGGCCGCACGATGGCGCCGGCACGCTGGCGCGAGATCACCAGCCCCTTGGCCACCAGCACGCGCACGGCCTCGCGCAGCACCGGGCGGCTGATCTCGTAGCGCTCCAGCAGCTGGGCCTCGGGCGGCAGCTTGTCGCCGGGCTTCAACTCGCCGCCCACGATGGCCAGGCCCAGCTCGCTGACGATGCGGGCGTGCTGGCTCTTGCCCTCGGGCTGGGCGCTGTAGGTGGAGTGGTCCGCTCTCGTTCTCATGGGCCGCAGGCTGGCGAAGAAGGCCTTCATTATCGAAAGCGCGCGACGAAGCCGCCGCGAGGCGCCAGCGTCAGCTTCGCCGCCGTGGTCGGCAGCGTGCGCTCGGTGAACTCGCGCTCGCCGGCACCATCGGTGATGAGCTGGCCTTCGTGCCGGCCCAGCCAGGTGAGGTCCAGCGTCAGCTCGCGCGGCGAGTCGTCGGCGTTCAGGCCGGCGACGAACCACTGCCGGCCGGCGCGGCGTGCGATGACGACGAACTTGCCTGGCTCGCCGTCCAGGAAGCGCACCTCGTCCCAGGACCGCGGCAGCTCGCGCAGCAAGGTCTTCACGGCGGCCGGCACGCTGGCCATGCCCTCGGGCGTCTCGGCGTAGTGCTGGATGCCGGACAGGAACAGCACGCTCTGCGCCAGCTCGAAGCCGTTGCGCGTGGCGCGCTTGATGTTGGGGATGTCGCCGAACACCATGGGCGTGAAGTCCATGGGGTCGAACAGGTTGCGTGTGAATGGCAGCATGGCCGCATGGCGTACCACCTGGTCCTGGTCGCCCTGCGTGAAGGTAGCGAACTCGAAGCCCTTCACCGCCTCCACCGTCATCAGATTCGGGTAGGTGCGGCTCCAGCCGCGCGGCAGCGTGGCGCCGTGGAAGTTCAACAGCAGGCCCGCCGCGGCGGCCTCCTTCAGCAGGTCCACGTAGTAGGCCATCATCGACGCGCCGTCGCCGCCGAAGAAGTCCACCTTCAGGCCCTTCACGCCGATGGCCTTCATGCGGGCGAACTCCCTGGCGCGCGCGGCCTTGGTCAGCAGCGCGCTCTTGGGGCTGTACTCGGTGTCGTTCCAGGCGCCCGAAGAGTTGTACCAGGCGAGCAGGCCCACGCCCTGGGTCTTCGCGTAGTCGGCCAGCTCCTTCATCCTGGCGTCGCCGATCTTGCGGTCCCAGTCGGCGTCCACCAGCGTGTAGTTCCAGCCCATGTCGGCGGCATAGTCGATGAAGCGCTTCTGCACGTCGAACACCGTGCCGTCGTCCTTCAGGATGGCCCAGCTCCACGACGCATGGCCGGGCTTGAGCTTGCGCTTGTCGAAGGCCACGGCGGGTGCGGCGAGGTCGGTACCCAGCGTGGACTCCATGACGGTCTTCAGCGGGCCGATGGCCAGCACGCGCCAGGGTGTGGTGAGCGGGCCATCCACGTCGGCCAGCAGGTGGCCGCCGGTGTTCACCTCGCTGGCCTCCGGCAGACCGATGCGGTAGATGCCGCCGGTCGAATCGCTCGCCAGCCGCGATGCATGGAAGCGCCCGTCCATGCCGGCCTCGGTCAGTGCCACCCAGTTGCTGCCGCTGCGGAACAGCGCCGGGAAGACCCAGCCGGCGTGCGACGGCGCCGCGGTGCCGACGGGGATGTCCATCTGGTAATGCTCCTCGTAGGACGGGTTGGTGCGCTTCCAGCCCGTCTTGGCGACGGACATGGGCTGCAGCCAGGCGCGGGCGTCGGCCGGGAAGGCGAAGGCGGTCAGTTCGTTCTTGAAGCTCTTGCGGCCCGGGCCGCCCACCGTGTAGCGCAGCGCCAGGCCGTCGTTGGACGCGCGCAGCGTGACGGTCATCTGCTGGCCGGCAGCGTTGGCGACGGTGAAGTGCTGCTCGTTGGCGCGCACCTGCACCTGCCGCTTCTTGCCGGCGGCCAGCGTGTACTGCTCGCGGTGGGCCTTCACGGGCGAGCTGCCCACCAGCTTCAGCCCGTTGGCGTAGTCGCCTTGCTCCAGCAGCAGGCCCAGCCGCGAGGCCTGCAGCACCGGCTGGCCGGCGCGCTGCACCGTGTAGACCAACTGCTGCTGGTCGTTGACCGAAACGTCCACCTGGAGCTGGCCGTCGGGGCTGTTCAGCGCGTGGGCGAGGGCGGGTGCGGCGAGCAGGAACGAGGCGATGAAGCGCATGGTCGATCTCAGAGCGTATAGGGGCCGTCGGCCACGGGCGTGCCGAAGTCGGGGAAGCCGTCGGCGCGCCAGCCCAAGGCTTGCACGCGCGCATGGCGGTTGGGGTCGTTGAGCGGATCGCCGACGATGTCGCGGTAGTTGCGGGCGTGATAGACCAGCAGGTCGGTCTGGCCATCTGGCGTTGTCGTGAAGCTGTTGTGGCCGGGGCCGAACTGGCTCACCGACTCGTCGGTCTTGAACACCGGCGTGGGCGACTTGTGCCAGCTGGCCGCGTCGAGCAGGTCGGTGTGCTCGTCCGCCCACAGCAGGCCCATGCAGTAGTTCGCGTCCGTGGCCGCGGCGGAGTAGGCGATGAAGACCCGGCCGTGGCGCTTCAGCACCGCCGGGCCTTCGTTGACGTGGAAGCCGATGCGCTCCCAGGCCAGCGTGGGGCGGCTGATGCATACCGGCGCGGTTGCCAGCGTCCACGGGTTGGCCAGTTCGGCGAGGTAGAGGTTGCTTTCCGTCGGCGGGATCTTCTGCGCCCAGCAGAGGTAGCGCTTGCCGTGGTGCTCGAAGGGCGTGGCGTCCAGCGAGAAGCCTTCCTCGGGCGTGACGATCTGGCCGCGTTCGACCCAGGCGTCCGTCAGCGGGTCGCTGCCTTCGCACTCCAGCACGTACATGCGCAGCTTCCAGATGTCGTCGCGCTCGCTGGCCGCGAAGTAGACGAACCAGCGGCCGTCCATGCGATGCAGCTCCGGCGCCCAGACATGCCAGCTCATGGGGCCGCTGTCGTGCTTGCGCCAGATCACTTTCGTCTGGGCGGTGGCGAGGCCGGCAATGCTGTCGGCGGCACGGATCTCGATGGCGTCATACCCGGGCACCGACGCGGTGAACCAGTAGCGGCCGTCGACCAAGCTCAAGTGCGGGTCGGCGCGTTGTTCGATGAGGGGGTTGGTCCAGGCGTTCATGCGCGCTGCGCTTTCGTGACGATGACGTTCCAGGAGGCGGGCTTCAGCGTCACGCGCAGCCGCTCGCCGTCGATGGCGACACCGGTCAAGGCTTGCGGCGCGACGCGGTCCGGCGCATCGGCGGTGTTGGCGGCGTTCAGGTCGGCGCTGTGCAGCTGCTCGGCGCTGACCAACCGGCGGTCCACGCCCAGGCCGCGCAGCGTGATGGACAGGTCCATCTCGTCGCTCAAGCTGCGGTTCAGCAGGAAGACCGCCGTCTGCCCGGTGGCCGCGTCATCGACCACGCTGGCGCACAGATAGGGCAGCTCGCCGTGGCGGGCATTCGCATAGCCGGGTGATTTGATGACCGGGCGCAGCACCTCGCCATGCGCCCAGCGCGCGGCCTGCGCGAAGGGATGAAAAATGGTCTGCCGCCAGGCCGGCCCGCCGGGCTCGGTCATGATGGGCGCGATGACGTTGCACAGCTGGGCCATGCAGGCCACCTTGAGGCGGTCGGCATGGTTCATGAACATGGTCAGCATGCCGCCGATCAACAGCGCGTCCTCGGCGGTGTAGACCTCTTCCAGCAGCCGCGGCGCCTCGGGCCAGCCGGCCTGCTTGAGATGCTCGCCGTGCCGCGCGCGGTACCAGACGTTCCACTCATCGAAGCTCAGCATGATGCGCTTGGTGGAGCGCTTGCGCGTGGCCACCGAATCGGCAATGGCCACCGTGTCCTCGATGTAGCGGGCGTTGGTCTCGATCTGCGCGAAGAAGCTCTCGGTGCTGGTGTCCGCCGGCGGTTTGACGAAGTAGCTGTGCAGCGACAGGTAGTCCACGAACTCGAAGCAGTGCTCCAGCACGCGGTCTTCCCAGACGCCGTAGCTGGGCATGTCGTAGGCCGACGAGCCGCAGGCAGCCAGTTCGATGCTCGGGTCCACCCAGCGCATCAGCTTGGCAGTCTCCTTGGCGATGCGGCCGTACTCGTCCGGCGTCTTCTGGCAGATCTGCCAGGGGCCGTCCATCTCATTGCCCAGGCACCAGAACTTGATGCCGAAGGGCTGGTCGGCGCCGTTGGCGCGGCGCTGCTCCGACAGCGCCGTGCCGCCGGGGTGGTTGCAGTATTCGAGGTAGTGCCGCGCCTCGTCCGGCCCGCGCGTGCCGAGGTTGACGCCGAACATGGGGGCTATGCCGACCTTGCGGCACCAGGCCATGAACTCGTGCGTGCCGACCTGGTTGGTCTCGGTGGAGAACCAGGCCAGGTCCAGGCGGCGCGGGCGCTGGTCCTTGGGGCCCACGCCGTCTTCCCAGTTGTAGCCCGACATGAAGTTGCCGCCGGGGTAGCGGACGATGGTGGCGCCCAGTTCGCGCGTCAGCTCGGCCACGTCGTTGCGAAAGCCGTGTTCATCAGCGGTGGGATGCGATGGCTCGTGGATCCCGTTGTAGACGCAGCGGCCCAGGTGCTCGACGAAGACGCCGAACAGGCGACGGTCCAGCGGGGCGACGTCGAAATCGCGGTCGACGGTGAGGGAGGCTTGGAAGGTCATCAGCGTCTTGCCTTGGAAAGAGCCTTGTTCACCCGCTTCTCGACGCTGGCCTGCACCTCCGCGACGGGCTTGCCCGACAGCAGCAGGTTGGCCACGTCTTCGCCGATCAGCAGCTCGATGTTGCGTTGCGTGGGCACGTTGCCCGGCATGGACGTGCCGGTGCTCGTGATCTCGGCCAGCGCCGCGCGCTGCGGCAGCGCACGGAAGGCGTCGCTCTGCGCCACGGTCTGGCTGACCGGCAGGTGGCCGGTGCGCGACCACTCCGCGCTGCGGTCCCAGACGAACTTCAGGAACTTCAGCGCCGCCTCATGGCCCTTGGCGTCGGTACTGCCGCCCTTGAACAGCGCCCACGAATGGCCGTCGGCGAACACCGCCGGCTTGGCATAGAGCTGCGCAAACGGCCGCACGGCATAGCCGCCCTTCAACGGCGAGTCGGGCTTCTGCGACTCACGCAGGAACTGGTCGATGGTCCAGGTGCCCACGACGACGACGCCGGCCTGGCCGTTGAGAAAAGCCTGGTTGGCGGCCGCGTAGTCCAGGTTGGGCCGCACATGGCCTTCGCGGTAGAGCGTCTGCATCAGCGTCAGCGCGTTGACGACGGCCGGCTGCTGCATCTCAATGCGCTTGCCATCGGCCGAGAACAGCTCGGCACCTTGCTGCGCGATCAGCGTCTGGAAGGTGCGGTTGTTGGCGGCCGTCTCGTTGGCCACGGCCCAGGCGAAGAAGGGCTTGCCGGTGCGCTGCTTGAACTGCCGCGCCTGCGCCAGCAACTCCTCGGGCGAGCTCGGCAGCACCGGTTCACCGTTGGCGCCCAGCAGGCCGGCCTGCTTCATCAGCGTGGTGTTGATGTGCCACAGCCAGGCCCAGGTGTCGAAGGGCAGTGCATAGGTCTGGCCGCTGAACGTGGTGCCCTTGCGCGCATGGGCGGTGAAGTCGTCCACGGGGATGCCGATGCGCGCGAAGTCGGCGTCCAGCGGCAGCACCAGCTTGCGGCGCACATAGTCGCCCAGGGCCGACTCGTGCATGACGGCCACCGTCGGGATGTCCTTGGACACGAGGCGCGCGGTGAGCTGGTCGTAGTAGGGGCCCCACTCGCCGATCTGCGTGCGCACGACGATGTCGGGATGCGTCGCGTTGAACTCGTTGACCAGCGCGGTCACGATGCCGCATTCGCCCACGCCTTCCGAGGTCTTCACCACCTGGCCGAACTGCGACTCGCAGCTGCCGAAGAAGCGCATCAGCGTGATCTCGGTCTTGGCCGGATCCTTGGCGCTGGGGCTGCAGGCTGCGAGCAGCGCAGCGCAGAGACACATCAACAGGCGCTTCATGACTTGCCCGTTCCCGCGACGGCGGTGACGAGGTGGCGTTGGAAGAACAGGTACAGCATCAGCGCCGGCACCCCCGCGAACACGGCCTGGGCCATCAGAAAGCCCAGCCCCTCCGACTGCGCAAAGTTGGTCTGCGTGGACGCCAGGCCCCTTGTCAGCGTGTACATGTCCGGCTGCGTCGCGATGACCAGCGGCCACAGGTAGTCGTTCCAGCAGGCCAGGAAGGTGAAGATGCCCAACGTCGCCTGCGCCGGCAAGGTGAGCGGCAGGATGATGGTCAGAAAAGTCTTGAAGCGGGACGCGTTGTCCAGCATCGCGGCCTCCTCCAGCTCGGCCGGGATGGCCTTGAAGTACTGCGTCATCAGGTAGACGCCGAAGGGCGCGGCCAGCCCCGGCAGCGCCAGGCCGGCGATGGTGTTCTGCAGGTTCCAGTCCGAGAACAGTCGGTGCAGCGGGATGAACACCGACTGCGCCGGAATGGCCAGGCCCATCAGCACCAGTGCGAACAGCACACGCCGGCCCGGGAACTCGCAACGCGCAAAGCCGTAGCCGGCCAGCGACGACAGCACCAGCACGCCCACCGTCTGCAGCAGCGCGACCAGCGCGCTGTTGCCCAGCCAGCGGAACACCTGCGAGGTCTGCAGGATGTCCAGGTAGTTCTGCAGCGTGTAGGGCGGCGCGAGGAAGACGTCGGTGTGCCGCAGCAGGAACTCGTTGGGCTTGAAGGACAGCGCCAGCACCCACAGCAGCGGCGCCATCCAGGCCAGGGCCAGCAGCGTCAGCGCGGCCATCACGATGCGGTCGAACCAACCGCGTCTCAGCAAGGGGTTCATCGTTGGACTCCCTTGTCGCGCTCCAGCCAGAGCTGCGCCGACACGCCCACCAGCATGATGGCCAGCAGGATCTGCGAGGCCGCCGTCGCATAGCCCAGCGAGAGTTGCATGAAGGCCTGCTCGTAGGTGAACTGCACGATGGACCGCGTGCTGTTGTTGGGCCCGCCGTTGGTCATCAGCATGATCTGCGGGAAGACCTGGAACTGGCGGATCACCTCAATCAGCGCCACCAGCACGATGGCGCGCTTGAGGCTGGGCAGCGTGATGTGCGTCAGCACGCGCCAGCGCGGTGTGTTGTCCAGCGCCGCGGCCTCGTAGATGTCGGACGGAATCTGCTGCAGCGCCGACAGGAACAGGATCATCGGCAGGCCGATGATCCACCAGACGGTGACCAGGGCCACGGTGGTCATGGCCAGGTTCTCGCTGGTCAGCAGCGGCAGCTCGGGGAGGCCCAGGGCCGCGAACGCCTGCGCGATGAGGCCGCGTTCGGGCATCAGCGCCAGCTTCCAGACCAGCGTGATCAGCGTGACGGAGAACACCGAGGCGCAGAAGAAGGTGGCGCGCAGGAAGGTGGCGAGGCGGCCGGGGCGGTTGAGTGCCAGCGCCAGCATCAGCGACAGGATGACGAAGATGGGCGTGCTGATGGCGACGAAGCGGACGGTGTTCCACACCACCTGCCGGAACACCTCGTCGGCCCACAGCTCCTGGTAGTTCGCCAGGCCCACCCAGAAGCTGTCATCGGACAGCAGGTCGTGGTCGTGGAAGCTGATCCAGATGCCTTTGGCGAGGGGCCACAGCAGCAGCAGCACGTACAGCGCCACGAAGGGCAGCACGAACAGCGCGTAGGCCGGGCGCGAGGCGCGCAGGCCGACGGTGGGGGCGGTGGTCATGCCGGGACCTCCAGCAACTCGTGAGCGTGGTGCCAGGAATTCGCCCCGGCGGGCGCGAAATCCCCGCACCACACTCGGCGGCAAGCCCCCCTCACGACAAAGCCTCCTGCGCATGATGCGCACGCCCATCCGCATCGAACAGATGCGCATCCGCCAGATCCACGCTGACATGCACATGCGCCCCCAGCTTCGGGGAAACACCCGCTGGTACGGTCACGATCAACGGCGTCTCGCCATCGAGCTTCAGATGCGCCAGCGTCCGCTCGCCGAGGAACTCGACCAGCTCGACACGGCCGCGCAGCGGCCCAGCCTCGGCCACGCGCAGGTTCTCCGGCCGCACACCCAGCACCAGGCCCTGCGATGGAACGCCATCGGTCGGGACCTGCGTCACCACCACCTGGCCCCCTGGCACCGTCACCGCGACACGCCCGCGGGAATCCGCCGCGCGCTCGACCGCCACAAAACCCATCCCCGGCGTCCCGATGAAGCTCGCCACGAACTTCGTCGCCGGCCGCCGGTACAGCTCTGCCGGCGTCGCCACCTGCTCGATGGCGCCGCCCTTCATGACGACGATGCGCGTGGCCAGCGTCATCGCTTCGATCTGGTCGTGCGTGACGAACACCATGGTTGCGCCCAGGCGCTGGTGCAGCTGCGCCAGCTCCAGCCGCGTGCGGCCGCGCAGCGCGGCGTCCAGGTTGGACAGCGGCTCGTCGAACAGGAAGATGGCCGGCTCCTTCACCACCGCCCGGCCGATGGCCACGCGCTGGCGCTGGCCGCCGGACAACTGCCCCGGCTTGCGGTCCAGCAGCGCGTCCAGCTCCAGCATGCGGGCCGATTCGGTGATGCGCCGGGCGATCTCGTCGGCGGGCACGCCGATGTTCTTCAGGCCGAAGGCGAGGTTGTCGCGCACCGTCATGTGCGGGTACAGCGCGTAGTGCTGGAACACCATCGCCAGGTTGCGCAGGCCCGGCGCGGCATGCGTCACGTCGCGGTCGCCGATGAGGATGCGGCCGCCCGTCACCTCCTCCAGCCCCGCGATCATGCGCAGCAGGCTGGTCTTGCCGCAGCCCGAGGGCCCCAGGAAGACGACGAACTCCCCCGGCGCCACGTCCAGCGACAGGTTCTCGATGACCTGCACCGCGCCGTAGCGCTTGCAGAGGTTCTCCAGCTTCAGGCCTGCCACGGCAGTCTCCGGTTCATTCTTCTTGGATGACAGGCCAGCCATCTGCGGACCAGCTCAGGCGCGCAATGCGCAGATGCGGCTTGCCGCCGCGTTCGGTGTCGTAGGCGTGGTGCACCAGCCAGTCACCCACCACGTCCTGGTGGCCCGGGCCCTTCCAGCGCGGGCCGGTGGCGGCCAGCAGCGGCGTGCCGCCGCCGTCCATCAGTGCGCGGCCGTCACGGCCGACGAAGGGGCCGGTCACGCTGCGGGCGCGGCCCACGCGGACGTTGTAGGTGCTGTCGGCGCCCTTGCAGCACAGGTCGTAGGACGCGAACAGGTAGACCCAGTCGCCGCGGCGCACGATCGTCGGCGCCTCGATGGCCGGGCTGCGCGCGATGAAGCGCGTTTCGCCGACGGGCTTGAGCGTCTTCGCATCCAGCTCGGTCAGGCGCAGCCCGCCCCAGAAGGAGCCGTAGCTCATCCACAGCCTGCCGTCGCGGTCGACGAACAGATCGGGGTCGATGGCGTTGAAGTTGTCGCTGGCCACGCTTTGCACCACCAGGCCCTCATCGCGCCAGTCGTCGCCGTCCGGCCGGTCGCTGCTGGCCAGGCCGATGGCCGAGCGGTTCTTGCCGAAGGTGGAGATGGAGTACAGCAGCCAGGTGCGGCCCGCATGCTGGAACACCTTGGGCGCCCAGACATCCAGCGCTTTCTGCCCCGGTACGGCATCAAGCCACCAGCCGGGCGCTTCCCTGAACACCGGCGCCAGCCGGCGCCAGGTCTTGCCCTGGTCGGTGGATTCCAGCCGCTGCAGGCCGGGCCCGGTCGTGAAGACGAACCAGCGCTCGCCCTGGATCAGCAGCGTCGGGTCGTGCGCGCCGGTGTCGCCTTGCGGCTCGACCGCGGCGGTGGGCACGGCCAGACACAGCGCCAGCAGCGCTGCCAGCGCCGCGCGCATCACTTGCCCCAGCGGAGCACAAGGGGATCGAGGCGCTTGGCGGCGTCGAGGAGACCCGCCCGGATTTCAGGCGACATCTCGGGGAAGGGGTGTCGCGGCGCGTCGCACTCGATGATGCCGCCGGCCTTCATCAAGGCCTTGGCGGTCAGGATGCCGCCCTGACGGTTTTCGTAGTTGATCAGCGGCAGCCAGCGGCCGTACTCGACGACGGCGGTCTCGCGGTCACCGGCGTGGAAGGCGTCGAAGATCCTGCGGATGCCGTCCGGGTAGGCGCCGCCCGTCATCGCGCCGGTGGCGCCGGCGTCCAGGTCGGCCAGCAGCGTGATGGCCTCCTCGCCGTCCCACGGGCCTTCGATGGCGGCGCCGCCCACGCGGATCAGCTCGCGCATCTTGCTGGCAGCCTGCGGCATCTCCAGCTTGAAGTACTTCACGTGGGCGATGTTCTGCGCCATGCGCGCCAGCAGCGGCACCGACAGCGGCGTGCCGGCCACCGGGGCGTCCTGGATCATGATGGGGATGCCGATGGCGTCCGACAGGCGCTGGTAGAAGCCTTCGATCTGCGTCTCGGACACCCGGTAGGTGGCGCCGTGGTAGGGCGGCATCACCATCACCATCGCCGCGCCGAGCGACTCCGCCAGCTGGCTGCGTGCTATGCAGATCTGCGTGCAGTAGTGCGTGGTGGTCACGATGACCGGCACGCGGCCGGCCACGTGGCCCAGGATGGCGCGGGTCAGCGTCTCGCGCTCGGCATCCGACAGCACGAACTGCTCGGAGAAATTGGCCAGGATGCACAAGCCGTTGGAGCCGGCGTCGATCATGAAGTCGACGCAGCGCAGCTGGCCCGGCAGGTCCAGGCTGCCGTCGGCGTTGAAGATGGTCGGCACGACCGGGAAGACGCCGCGATAGGGGCGGGTGGCAGGTGCGCTCATGGCGGTCCCTTGTCTCTGGGGCAGGTTGGATGTGGCGCCGACGGGCGGCGCAGGGCCGACTGTGTTGCCGGCATGGCGCCATTAAAGTATGACTATTTGTCGGAGTTCATTGGTGTTAACCCGCGAATTGCCGACTTTGCAAACAAAAAAGTATGACTAATAATGATCACCCGGCCCGGCCGCAGAAGCCCGGCGACAACGATCTGGAGACGCCTTCATGACCGCCCACGCCCGCTATCCCAGCCTGCAGGACCGCGGCGTCCTGATCACCGGCGGGGCCACCGGCATCGGCGAGACGCTGGTGCAGGCTTTTGCCGAGCAGGGTGCCCGGGTGGCCTTCATCGACCTGGCCGCCGCCGAGGGCGAGGCGCTGGCCGCGCGGCTGGCCGGCGCGCGCCACGCGCCGCAGTTCATGGCGGCCGACCTGTCCGACGTGGCGTCGCTGCGCGCCGCCGTCGCCGCGCTGCGCGATCGCAGCGGCCCCTTCACCGTGCTGCTGAACAACGCGGCCAACGACCGCCGCCATGCCGTCGAGGACACGACGCCCGAGCTCTGGGACGCCAGCACCGCCGTCAACGTGAAGCACCAGTTCTTCACCGCCCAGGCCGTGCTGCCCGACATGAAGGCGGCGGGTGGCGGTTCGATCATCAACTTCGGCTCCATCAGCTGGATGCTCAAGCAGGGCGGCATGCCGGCCTACACCGCCAGCAAGGCGGCCATTCAAGGCCTGACGCGCTGCCTGGCGCGCGATGTTGGCGTGCACAACATCCGCGTCAACACGCTGGTGCCGGGCTGGGTCATGACCGAGAAGCAGCTCAAGCTGTGGGTCACGGAGGAAACCAAGCAGGAGATTGCCAAGGGCCAGTGCATCAACGCGCCGCTGCTGCCGCAGCACATCGCGGCGATGGCGCTGTTCCTGGCCGCCGATGATTCGGCCATGTGCACCGCGCAGGACTTCATCGTCGACGGAGGCTGGGCATGAGCCTGACGCGCCGCGACTACGGCCAGCTGCCGGACGGCCGCATGGTCCACGAATACACGCTCGGCAACGGCCTGGGCCTGACGCTGACCGCCATCACGCTGGGCGGCATCGTCACCGGCCTGTGGGTGCCGGACGCGCACGGCACCACAGGCAACGTCGTGCTGGGCTTTGACAACCTGGATGACTACGTCCACCGCAACCCGTCGTTCGGCATCATCGTGGGCCGCTACGGCAACCGCATTGCCGGCGCGAGCTTCGAGCTGGACGGCCAGACCCACACGCTGGCCCGCAACGACGGCCCCAACTGCCTGCACGGCGGCACCGAAGGCTTCGGCCACCGGCTGTGGCACGCCCAGCCCGACACGCCCCGCAGCGGCGAGGCCGCGGCCCTGCGGTTCAGCCTGACCAGCCCGCATGGCGACCAGGGCTTCCCGGGCGAGCTGCGCGTCATCGTGCGCTATGCGATCAGCGCCACCGACCACCGCTGGCGCGTGGACTACGAGGCCACCACCGACCGCGCCACCGTCGTCAACCTCACGCACCACGACTACTTCAACCTCGCTGGCGCAGGCAGCGTGCTGGACCACCTCCTGACCATCCCCGCGTCGCGCTACAGCGAGGTGGATGCGCACCTGATCCCGCAGCGCCACGCGCCGGTGGACGGCACGCCCTTCGACTTCCGCCGGCCCACGCCCATCGCGGCCCGCATCCGCCAGGCCCATCCGCAGCTGCTGCGCGCCAAGGGCTACGACCACAACTGGCTGCTGGACGGTCCGCCCGACGCCGACGGCCTGCGCCACGCCGCCACGCTGCAAGACCCGCAATCGGGCCGCCGCATGGACGTGCTCACCACCGAGCCGGCGCTGCAGTTCTATTCCGGCAACTTCCTGGACGGCACGCTGGCCGGCCCCGGCGGGCGCATCTACCGCCAGGGCGACGGCCTGTGCCTGGAGACCCAGCACAGCCCCGACTCGCCGCACCACGAAGCCAGCGACGACTGGCCCAGCACCGTGCTGCGGCCGGGCGAGGTGTTCCGCAGCACCACAATCCATCGCTTCTCCTGAACCGCGGACCGTCATGGACCTGCCCGCCCACCAACTGACGATGACCGTGCTGATGACGCCGGACACCGCCAACTTCGCCGGCAACGTCCATGGCGGCAACATCCTCAAGCTGCTGGACCAGGTGGCCTACGCTTGCGCCAGTCGTTATGCCGGGCGCTACGTCGTCACCTTGTCGGTGGACCGGGTCATCTTCCGCCAGCCCATCCATGTCGGCGAGCTGGTGACCTTCCTGGCCAGCGTCAACCACACCGGCACCTCGTCCATGGAAGTGGGCATCAAGGTCGTGGCCGAGAACATCCGCACGCAGGAAAGCCGCCACGTCAACAGCTGCTACTTCACGATGGTGGCCGTGGGCGACGACAGCAAGCCCGTGCCCGTGCCGCCGCTGCGCCCCTTCACCCCCGACGAGCGCCGCCGCCACGCCGCGGCCATCGCGCGCAAGCAGGCCCGCGCCGCCCTGGAAGCCCGCCCCGATGAGCAACCCTGAACATCCCTTCTCCCTCGTCCTCGCCCAGGCCAACAGCCTCGGCGAAGGCCTGCAATGGCATGCACCGTCAGGCCGCTGGTGGTGGACCGACATCGCCGGCAGCTGCCTGCACGCGTGGACGCCCGGCGCCGCCACCACGCTGCAGCTGCGCCTGCCCGAACGCGTCGGCTGCTTCGTGCATGCCCGCTCCGGCCGCCTGCTGCTGGCCATGGCCAAGCGCCTGGCCTGGCTCCACATCCCCGACCTGCAGGCCACAGGCGTCATCCAGGCCCAGCCCGAAGAGATCGTGCCGCTGGAGGCTCACCTGCCCAGCACCCGCAGCAACGACGGCCGCTGCGACCGCAGCGGTGCCTTCGTGTTCGGCACGCTGGACGAGGGCCAGCCGCGCCAGCCCATCGGCGGCTTCTACCAGTACTCGCTGGCCCGCGGCCTGCGCCGCCTGCCGCTGGACGGCGTGGCCATAGCCAACAGCATCTGCTTCAGCCCCAACGGCCGGCGCCTTTACTACTGCGACTCGCCCACGCGCCGCATCATGGTCTGCGAC
>JBKBVY010000058.1:0-15320 GCA_046289335.1 Roseateles sp.
CGTCGATTCGGCCACGGGGCGCGACTCCGCGCCCGAGCATGCCGGGCCGCTGGCCTGGCTGTCCCGGCGCGAGTCGGCCACGCTGCTGGCCTTCGCGCCGCGCGTGGCGGCCGAGGCCCAGTGCAGCTTCTTCGTGACGGATCACGAGGTCGCGCTGTTTCGCGAACTCAGCCCCGGCCGCCCGTTGCGCCTGGCCGCACTGGGCAACGGCGTGGACGCCGACTTCTTCGCCCCTGACCCGGCGCGCGTCAGCCCGTTCGCCGCGGGCGAACTGCCGCTGGTGTTCACCGGCGCGATGGACTACTGGCCCAACATCGATGCGGTGACCTGGTTCGTGCGCGACATGCTGCCGGCGCTGCGCGAGCGCTTGCCGGCGCTGCGCTTCCACATCGTCGGCCGCAGCCCCGCGCCCGCCGTGCAGGCGCTGGCCGGCGAGCATGTCAACGTGACCGGCACGGTGCCCGACGTGCGCCCCTACCTGCAGCATGCGGCCGCGGTGGTCGCGCCGCTGCGGCTGGCGCGCGGCATCCAGAACAAGGTGCTGGAGGCCATGGCCATGGCGCGGCCCGTCGTCGCGGCCGGCCCCTGCGTGCGTGCCATCGCGGCCGAGGCGCCGCCGGGGCTGGTGGCGGCGGACGAGGCGCCGGTCTACGTCGAACGCCTGCTGGCCTGGCTGAGCGACCGTGGGGCCGCCGACGCCGCCGGCCGCGCGGCACGCGACTTTGTTCTGGGCGCCTACAGCTGGGATGCCCACCTGGCGGGTCTGGACCGCCACCTGGAGGCTGCATGACTTCTCTGTCCACGCCCTGGCGACTGCCGCTGCTGGGACTGGTCCTGGCCTGGGCGCTGCTCGGGGCGCTGTACTACGACACCGCCGAAGCCATGGTGGTGATCTGGAACCGTTCCGAGACCTTCGCCCACGCCTGGGTGGTGCCGCCCATCTCGGCCTGGTTGGTCTGGCGCCGCCGCGCCGACCTGGCCGTGCTGACGCCACGGCCGGCGCTGGGCTGGCTGTGGCTGATGCCGCCGCTGGGGGCGCTGTGGCTGCTGGGCGACCTGGCCGCGGCCAACTCCGTCACGCAGTTCACGATGGTGGGCATGTTCGTGCTGATGGTGCCGGCCCTGCTGGGCACGGAGGCCGCGCGCCGCATCACCTTCCCGCTGGGCTTCCTGTTCTTCGCCGTGCCCTTCGGCGACTTCCTGACGCCCTGGCTGATGGAGCGTACGGCCGACTTCACCGTGCTGGCGCTGCGCGCGACGGGCATTCCGGTGTTCCGCGAGGCGCTGGAGTTTGTCATCCCGTCGGGCTCCTGGTCGGTGGTGCAGGCCTGCAGCGGCATCCGTTACCTGATGGCCTCGGTCATGGTGGGCACGCTGTTCGCCTATCTCAACTACCGCTCGCATGCCAAGCGCTGGGCCTTCGTAGGCGTGGCCATCGTCACGCCGCTCGTGGCCAACTGGCTGCGCGCCTACCTCATCGTCATCCTGGGCCACCTGTCGGGCAACCGGCTGGCCGTGGGCATCGACCACATCATCTACGGCTGGGTCTTCTTCGGCGTCATCATGCTGGCGATGTTCCTGATCGGCGCGCGCTGGTCCGACCCCGATCCCGACGCACAGCCCGCGCCGGCCGGTGCCTCCGCGCTGGCCGTGCCGCCCGCGCGTGCAGCATTGGCGCTGTCGCTGAGCCTGGTGCTGCTGGCGGCGCCGCTGCTGGCGCGCACGCTGGCGCAGCGGGCCGGCGCGCACGGCGAGCCCAGCCTGGCCGCACCTGCTTTGCCGGGTTGGAACTGGCGGGCCGAGCCGCTGACGAGCTGGCAGCCGCACTTCCCCAATGCCGCCGGCAGCCTGCATGGCCGCTTCGAGCCGCAGGCCGGCGGTCCGGCCGTGGGTGTGTTCATCGGCTACTACCGCGACCAGCGCTACGGCCGCCAGCTGGTCACCTCGGTCAATCGCCTGGTCGATGAGGAGACCGAGAAAGAATGGTCGCAAACGGCGCGCGGCCTGGTCCGGCTGGACACGGCCGGCCTGCCGCCGGCCTGGCGCACCGGGGACCTGCGCGGCCAGGCGCTGAACGTGGTCAGCGGCGGCGGCAGCCAGGCGCCGCGGCTGCGCGTCTGGCAGACCTACTGGATCAACGGCCGCCCGCTCACCAGCGACTGGCAGGCCAAGCTCTACGGAGCCTGGCTGGCGCTGCTGGGTCAGGGCGACGATGCGGCGGTGGTGCTGGTCTACACACACAAGGCCGAAGCCGGGGCCGACGACGCGCGGCTGCGCGATTTCGTGCGGGCTCAATGGACCGCGCTGGACACCGCTTTGCGGGAGGTCCGCGACCGTGACGCCGCGCGGCAGCGGTGACAATCACGCCCTTTTCAAGAATCACAGCAACGAAAACAGTCCCATGAACACGCTCGCAGTCATCGGCCTCGGTTATGTTGGCCTGCCCCTGGTGGTGGAGTTCGGCAAGCAGATGCGCACCATCGGCTTCGACATCGCCAGGCAGAAGGTCGAGGCCTGCCGCCGCGGTACCGACCCCAGTCGCGAGCTGAGCGATGAAGAGGTGCAGGCCGCCACGCATGCGGTCTACACGGACGACCCCCAGATGCTGGCCGAGGCCGACGTCATCATCGTGGCGGTGCCCACGCCGGTGGACGAGGCCCATATTCCCGATTTCCGCCCGCTGATCGGCTCGTCCACCAGCGTGGGCCGCCACATGAAGAAGGGCGCCATCGTCGTCTACGAGAGCACGGTCTATCCCGGCGCGACCGAGGAGGTCTGCATCCCCGTGCTGGAGCGCGAGTCCGGCATGAAGTGGAAGCAGGACTTCTTCGTCGGCTACAGCCCCGAGCGCATCAACCCGGGCGACAAGGAACACACGCTGACCAAGATCCTGAAGATCGTCTCCGGCGACACGCCCGAGACGCTGGAGAAGGTCGCCCAGGTCTACGAAAAGATCATCGTCCCGGGCGTGCACCGTGCGTCCAGCATCAAGGCTGCCGAGGCCGCCAAGGTCATCGAGAACACGCAGCGCGACCTCAACATCGCGCTGATGAACGAGCTGGCCATCATCTTCGACAAGATCGGCATCGACACCTCCGAGGTGCTGGAAGCCGCCGGCACCAAGTGGAACTTCCTGAAGTTCAAGCCGGGCCTGGTGGGCGGCCACTGCATCGGCGTGGACCCCTACTACCTGACGCACAAGGCGGACATGCTGGGCTACCACCCGCAGGTCATCCTGGCCGGCCGGCGCATCAATGACGGCATGGGCAAGTTCATCGCCGAGCAGACCATCAAGCAGATGATCGCCTGCGGCAGCCACATCAAGGGCGCGCGCGTGAACGTGCTGGGCCTGACCTTCAAGGAGAACTGCGGCGACCTGCGCAACTCCAAGGTCATCGACATCATCAACGAGCTGAAGAGCTACGGTGTGGAGGTCTTCGTGACCGATGCGCAGGCCGAGGCCGAAGAGGCCATGCACGAGTACGGCGTGCGGCTGATGCCCTTCGACGAGCTGCCGCAGGCCGACGCCATCGTGGCGGCCGTGTCGCATCGCGAGTACGCATCGCTGTCGATGGAAGACATCGGCAAGAAGCTGGTCAAGGGCGGCGCCTTCATCGACGTGAAGGCGGCCTTCGACGCCAAGGCGCTGGTGGACGCCGGCTTCCGCCTCTGGCGTCTGTGACCACTGCAAGCGGTGAGGACCGGCGCCCGCTGGTCGTCCACCTGCTGCACCGCTTCGACACCGGCGGTCTGGAGAACGGCGTCGTCAACGTCATCAACCACCTGCCGGCCTTCCGGCATGCGGTGGTGGCGGTGACCGAGATCACCGCGTTCAAGGCCCGCGTGACCGCGCCCGGCACGCAGTTCATCGCACTGCACAAGCCGCCGGGCCAGGGCCTGTGGCTCTACCCGCGCGTCTGGCGGCTGCTGCGCGAACTGCGCCCGGCCGTCGTGCACACGCGCAACCTCGGTGCGATGGAGTTCCAGTGGCCGGCCTGGGCGGCGCGCGTGCCGCTGCGCGTGCACAGTGAGCATGGCTGGGACACCAACGACCTCGGCGGCGTCAGCCGCACCAACCAGCGCCTGCGCCGGATCTACGGCCTGGGCACGCACCGATTCGTCGCGCTGTCCCGCGCCATCGAGACCTACCTGACCGGTCCGGTCGGCTTTGCGCCGCAGCGGGTGCTGCGCATCTGCAATGGCGTGGACACGCAGCGCTTCCAGCCGTCGGACACGCCACCGCCCGACTGGCCTTTCCGCCGCGGCGAGCACCTGGTCATCGGTGCGGTGGGCCGCATGCAGGCGGTCAAGGACCCGCTGAATCTGGTGGACGCCTTCCTGAAGCTGCGTGCGCTGTGCCCGGCCGAGGGGCAGCGGCTGCGCCTGGTGATGCTGGGCGGCGGCCCTTTGCTGGAAGCCGCTCGCGAGCGCCTGGCGGAAGCCGGCGTTGCCGAGCAGGCCTGGCTGCCGGGCGACCGCAGCGACGTGGCGGCGCTGCTGCCGCATTTCGACATCTTCGCGCTGCCGTCACAGGCCGAGGGCATCAGCAACACGCTGCTGGAAGCCATGGCCTGCGGCTGCGCGCCGGTGGCCACCGACGTGGGCGGCAACCCGGAACTGGTCGAAGACGGGGTCAACGGCTTGCTGGTGCCGTCCCAGGACAGCGCCGCGCTGGCGGCCGCGCTGGCCCGGCTGGTGCGCGAGCCGGCGCTGCGGGCGCGGCTGGCGGCTGCCTCCCTGTCACGGGTGCGGGCCCAGTTCAGCCTGGACGGCATGGTGGCGGCCTATGCCGCCCTGTACGCGGGCCGCACTCCTGCGGATGAGGTGTAGGCGTACACCAAGTTAGGAGAGGCCCGCGGCTGTCCTCAAACCGGGCGGCATGCCGGGCCAGGGCCCGTCTCATACTGATGCGCGACCGGCGGTTCACTCGATCCGCTGAGCTTGCCCTCCGGCTGCCGCCAGGCAGCGGCCCGATCGATGAACGTCAACAAGCTTGCGCTGCCCTTGACCGTTCACGCGACCCTGGTTGCGGGGCTATGGCTGAGCTTCGTGGCCGGCGCCGCGTTGTTGACGCTGGAGCCGGACGAGGTGTGGAACCTGATGAGCACCATGAAGGCGTTCGGCCTGCCGGCGCCCACCAGCGCCGTCGAGGCACCGGTGACGACGACCGGGGGGGGCTGCACGCGTTGCTGCACGGCCTCGTCGCATCGGTGCGCAGCGGCGACATCCTGTGGCACCGTCTGGTGTCGGTGGCGGCCGCGCTGGGCTTGCTGGCGCTGGTGTGCGGGACACTGCGGCATCACGTCGGCGACGCGGCGCTGGCGGCGGCGGGCACGGCGCTGTTCGTGACGGCGCCCGGCTTCCTGCTGCAGGCTTCGCTCGCCACGGCGGAGATCATCGCCATGCTGGCGTTCTTGCTCGCAGCCCTCTTCTGGGTGGGGGTGGGCCACCGCAGCGCCTCCGGTGCGCTGGCGGCCGGGGTCTTGTTCGGCCTGGCCTGCGCCACCCGCATGACCTGTTTGTCCATGTTGCCGGCGCTGCCCTTGTGGGCTGCGTTGGCCGGTCACGGATGGCGGGAGCGTGTGGCGCATCCGCTGGCCGTGGTCACGGCTGGTGCGGTGTTCGCTGCATGCGTTGCGGGCTATGTGGTGGCGTTTGCCGACGTGCCATGGCGCGATGCACTGGCCGCAGCGGGGAACGCCAGCGGTGTCACCCGCGCCTATGGCGGGGTGTTGGTTCGCCTGAGCTGCGCCGTTGTCGGCGAGGGCATCGTGCCGGTGCTGGCGCTGACGGGCTGGACCTGCCTGCGGCTGCTGGCGCAGCGCGAGGGCGATGCGACGCTGCGGTTGAGCAGTTTCCTGCTGTGTGCCGGCCTCGCGGGCTGGCTGGCCTGGCTTGTGAAGGCGCCCATTCCGCACATCCGCTACCTGTGGCCGGCCATCCCTTTGTTGTGGCTGGCCGGCATCCTGCTGGCCACCTCCACGCTGGCGCTCGCCGAGCGGCCGCGCGTGCGGTGGATCGCCCATGCGGTCGTCGTGGCCTCGTGTGTCGTGCAGGGCCTGATCAACCTGCGCATGCTGGCCGTGGGCGAATCCTTCATGCTGGTGTACGAAGCGGCCCATGGGACCCGGCTGTTGCGGCCCGCGCCCTACGGCGTGCCGCGAGCCAACCAGGAGGCCATGGCCCGTCGCCTGGCAGAGCTGCCGAAGACGGCCAACGTGACCGCCTTCATCACCGAGGCGACCTATCCGCTCACCTATCTCGGCGGCCGCACCGTCAGCAGATGGCGGCCCCTGCAAAGCGTTTCGAGTGACGAGTACCAGGTGGTGCAGCCCACGAGCTGGGCCGGCAACTGGGAACGTATCGGCTGGGTGACCGCCCACATGACGCTCGTGCAGGCCCAGCGCCAGCGCCAGCCGCAGCAGGCCGGCGTTGAGGGCGCAGCCCAGCGCCACCATCAGGCCGAAGCGCAGCTGCTGCGCGCGGTTGCCGGCGTGACTGCCCTGGCGGGCGAAGGTCAGCCTGGCATTGGCCCAGTAGTTGAACGCTGCGCTGACCAGGAAGGCCAGCGTCGACGCCACGACCAGCTCCAACCAGCCCGCCAGCACCAGCAGCACGGTCAGCACGGTCAGCACCTACTGCAGCCCGGTGGCGAGCGCGCCCACGGACAGGAAGGAGAACAACTGGGCGATCAAGGCGTGCGGGGCAGGGCGGTGGAGTGCGCCAAAGTGTCGGCGCAGCAGGCCCGGCGCCGGTGCCGTGCGCGCTCGCCAACCCATCCCCCGGACGGGGGGATAACCCGTGCCCCAGATCACGCTGCGGCCCGCTGGCGCCCGGCGGCGGTGCCAAGCTCGGTAAGAATCCGCCCTTCTCCCGTGCCCGGCAGGCGCGGCCTCCAATCGTTTGGCTGAAACAGGTCCAACCCATGTGCGGCATCACCGGATTGTTCGATACCCGCGGCCAGCGATTGCCCGAGCGCGCGCGGCTGCATCGGATGAACGAGTCCCAGCACCACCGCGGGCCGGACGAGGGCGACCTGCACATCGAGCCCGGCGTGGGTTTCGGCCATCGGCGGCTGTCGGTCATCGACATCGCCACCGGCCAGCAGCCCATCTTCAACGACGACAAGTCGGTGGCCCTGGTCTTCAACGGCGAGGTCTACAACTACCTGGAGCTGATGGACGAGCTGCGCGGCCACGGCTATGTGTTCCGCACCAAGAGCGACTCCGAGGCCATCGTGCGAGCCTGGGAGCATTGGGGCGAGGACTGCGTGCACCACCTGCGCGGCATGTTTGCCTTCATGATCCATGACCGCAAGCGCGACTGCCTGTTCATGGCGCGCGACCGGCTGGGCGTGAAGCCGCTGCACTATGCGCTGACCGAGGACGGCTGGCTGCTGTTCGGCTCCGAGCTCAAGAGCCTGCTGGCCCACGGCGGGCTGCGGCAGGAGATCGACCCGCGCGCCGTCGAGGCCTATTTCGCGCTGGGCTATGTGCCCGACCCCTGGACCATCTACCGCCATGCGCAAAAGCTTGCACCCGGCCACCGCCTGCTGGTCAAGCGCGGCCAGCCGCTGGGCCAGCCGCAGCGCTACTGGGACGTCAGGTTCACGCTGGACGCCAAGATCGGCGAGGAGGAGGCCGCCGAGGAGCTGCGCCGCCGCCTGGCCGAGTCGGTCAAGCTGCGGCTGAAGGCCGAGGTGCCGCTGGGCGCCTTCCTGTCCGGCGGCGTGGACTCCAGCGCCGTGGTCGCGGCGATGGCGCAACTGGACAGCCAGCCCGTCAACACCTGCTCCATCGGCTTCGACGACCCCAAGTTCAACGAGACCGAGTTCGCGCAGATGGTGGCGGACCGCTACCGCACCAACCACCGCGTCGAGACGGTCAACAGCGACGACTTCGGCCTGGTGGACCTGCTGGCCCATCTGTACGACGAGCCCTATGCCGACTCGTCCGCCATTCCCACCTACCGCGTCTGCGAGCTGGCGCGCAAGCATGTGACCGTGGCGCTGTCGGGCGACGGCGGCGACGAAAGCCTGGGCGGCTACCGCCGCTACAAGATGCACATGATGGAAGAGCGCATGCGCAGTGCCTTCCCGCTGGCGCTGCGCCGCGGCGTGTTCGGCCCGCTGGCCAAGCTCTACCCCAAGGCGGACTGGGCGCCGCGCGTGTTCCGTGCCAAGACCACCTTCCAGGCCATCGCGCGCAGCTCGGTCGACGCCTACTTCAACACCATGGGCCTGGTGCGTGACCCGCTGCGCCAGCAACTGTTCAGCGACGGCTTCAAGCGCGACCTGCAGGGCTGGCATGCCAGCGAGGTGTTCCACCACCATGCCCAGCGCGCCGGCACGGACGACCCGCTCGCGCTGATCCAGTACTTGGACATGCACACCTACCTGCCGGGCGACATCAACACCAAGGTCGACCGCGCCAGCATGGCCCACAGCCTGGAGGTGCGCGAGCCGCTGATGGACCATCCGCTGGTCGAATGGGTGGCCACGCTGCCGTCCAGCCTCAAGCTGCGCGGCCAGGAAGGCAAGTACATCTTCAAGAAGGCACTGGAGCCCATGCTGCCTCACGACGTGCTGTACCGGCCCAAGATGGGCTTTGCCGTGCCGCTGGCGCGCTGGCTGCGCGGCCCGCTGCGCGAGCAGACCCGCCAGGCGCTGCAGCACGGCGCGCTGGCGCAGACCGGCTGGTTCAACCCGGCCACCATCGGCCGCCTGCTGGACCAGCATGAGCGCGGCGCGATGGACCATGCCCAGCCGCTGTGGGTGCTGCTGATGTTCGACGCCTTCCTGCGCAACGCAGGCCTGGGCGCCGCGTCGGCGCGTGCCGCCGCCTGACGACGCCAATCACAACAAGGACAACGCATGAAGGTTTCGGTTTTCGGTCTGGGCTATGTGGGCGCCGTGTCATGCGCCTGCCTGCCCGAGTTGGGCCACGAGGTGGTGGGCGTGGACATCAACCCGCTCAAGGTCGAGCTGATCGCGTCGGGCCAGTCGCCGGTGGTGGAGGTGGGCATCGAGGAACTGATCGCCGCCGCCGTCAAGGCCGGCCGGCTGACCGCTACGCTGGATGTCGCCGCCGCCGTGCGGGACACCGAGATCTCGCTGATCTCGGTGGCCACGCCGGCTCTCGCCAACTACATGCCCGACCTGACCGCGCTGGACGCCGTGGTGCGCCAGATCGGCGCCGAGATCGCCAAGAAGGACGGCCACCACACACTGGTCATCCGCAGCACCGTCGCGCCCGGCACCACGCGCGAGCGCATCGCGCCGCTGCTGGAGCAGTCCGCGGGCCGCAAGATCGGCGACCGGCTGTCGCTGGTCTTCAACCCCGAGTTCCTGCGCGAGGGCTCGTCGGTGGCCGACTTCCACAACCCGCCGCAGACCATCGTGGGCAGCCTGGACGACGCCGGCGTGGAGGTCATGAAGCGGCTGTATGCCGGCGTGCCGGGCAGCTTCGTCGCCGCCGATGTGGGCGTGGCCGAGTCGGTCAAGTACCTGTGCAACGTCTTCCATGCGCTGAAGATCGTCTTTGCCAACGAGGCCGGCGCGGTGCTGAAGGAAACGGGGCTGGACGCACGCGAGGTGCTGGACCTGTTCTGCCGCGACACCCAGCTCAACATCTCCCGGGCCTATCTGCGCCCCGGCTTCGCCTTCGGCGGCTCCTGCCTGCCCAAGGAGGTCAAGGGCTTCCTGACCATCGCCCGCGAGCGTGGCGTGGACATTCCCGTGCTGGGCTCGCTGCTGACCAGCAACGACGCCCACATCGCCCGCGCCTACGACCTGATCGCCGCCAACGGCCGCAAGCCGGTGGCGCTGTTCGGCCTGGCCTTCAAGCCCGGCACCGACGACCTGCGCGACTCGCCGCTCGTCGTGCTGGCCGAGAAGCTGCTGGGCAAGGGCTTTGACCTCGCCATCTACGACAAGTTCGTCAAGATCGCGCGGCTGCTGGGCAAGAACAAGGAATACATCGACCGCGAGATTCCCCACCTCGACAAGCTGCTGCACGAGACGCCCGATGCGGCACTGGCGCGCGCCGAGATCGTCATCGTGGGTCATGCCGATGCCGAGACGCGCCAGCGCATCATCGCGCTGGCCAAGGGCGCGCGTGTTGTGGACCTGAACGGCTATGCCGACCTGCGCGAAGCTTCGTTGAATGGGGGCTTTGCCCAGTACGAGGGCATCTGCTGGTGAGCCAGGCGCAGCGTCGACTCAAGGTCGCGTTCATCTCCCCGGTCTTCCTGTTTCCCGCCGATGCCGGCGGCAAGATCCGCACGGGCAACATCCTGCGCGGGCTGAAGGAGAGCGGCCGCTTCGACATCACGCTGCTGTCGCCGGCGGATGCCTCGCAGCAGCGCGAATGGCAGGGCGAGCTGGAGCGGCTGTGCGAGCGCTTCGTCGGCTGGGCGCCCAGCCCGCCGCGGCCCCGCTGGCAGCGGGCACCGGACCTGCTGTCTTCGCTGCCCATCAACGTCGCAGCCGACCGCACGCCGGCCGCCGTCGCGGCGGTCGAGCAGCTGCTGGCCGCCGAGGCCTTCGATGTCGTCGTGTTCGACTTCGTCCATGCCGCTGTGCTGCGTCCGGCGAACCTGGGCGGCGCGACGGTCTGCTTCACGCACAACGTCGAGGCCGAGATCTTCGAGCGCCATGCCAAGACCGCCGCCAGCGCGCCGCTGCGCTGGCTGTGGGCCTCGCAGGCGGCCAAGATGCGCCGCTTCGAGCGCGAGGCGCTGGCGCGCTTCACCCGCGTGGTGGCCGTGTCCGAGCGCGACGCGAAGAAGTTCGCCGCCGACGGGCTGACGACCGCGCGCGCCATCCCCACCGGCGTGGACCTGGACTTCTTCTCCTGGCAGGCGCCGGCCGACGGCGCGCCCACCGTGGTCTTCACCGGCTCCATGGACTGGGAGGCCAACGTCGACGGCATCCGCTTCTACATCGAGGAGGTGTGGCCGCTGGTGCGCGCCCGCGTGCCCGCCGCGCAGCTGCGCGTGGTCGGCAAGAACCCGCCGCCCGCCCTGGTGCAGCGCGGCGTGCCCGGCGTGAGCTTCACCGGCTTCGTCGACGACGTGCGCGACCATGCGCGCGACGCGCAGGCCTTCGTCATCCCGCTGCGCGTGGGCGGCGGCACCCGCATCAAGGCCTTCGAGGCCATGGCCATGGGGCTGCCGGTGGTGTCCACCGGCATCGGCATCGAGGGGCTGGACGTCGAGGATGGCGTCCACTTCCTGCAGGCCGACGGCGCGCAGGCGCTGGCCGATGCGACGCTGCGGCTGCTGGCCGATGCTGAGCTGCGCCTGAAGCTGTCGCGTGCGGCGCGCGAGCTGGTGGAGGGCCAGTTCGGCCACCGCGTGGCGGCCGAGGTGTTCGGCAACATCCTCGTCGAAGCCTACGAGGCGGCGGGGGCGGCCCGGTGAAGCCGCTGAAGATCCTGACCTTCTCCACGCTGTTCCCGAGCAGCGTGCGACCCAGCCACGGCATCTTCGTCGAGACGCGGCTGCGCGAGCTGCTCAAGAGCGGCCAGGTCGAGTCGCGCGTCGTCGCGCCGGTGCCCTGGTTCCCGTCGACGGACCAGCGCTGGGGCGAGTACGCCAAGTTCGCCGCCACGCCGGCGCGCGAGCAGCGCAACGGCATCGACGTGCGGCATCCGCGCTACCTGCTGTTGCCCAAGGTGGGCATGACCTCGGCGCCGCTGACGCTGGCGCTGGGCGCGCGCGCGGCCGTGCAGCAGCTCATCGACGAGGGCTTCGACTTCGATGTCATCGACGCCCACTACTACTACCCCGACGGCGTCGCCGCGGCGCTGCTGGCCAAGTGGTTCAACAAGCCGCTGACCATCACCGCCCGCGGCACCGACCTCAACCTCATCCCGCAGTACGCGTTGCCGCGCCGCATGATCGACTGGGCCGCCCGTCGCGCGGCCGGCTCCATCGGCGTGTGCGCGGCGCTGATGGACGTGTTGCGCGGCCGGGGCCACGACCCGGCCCGGCTGCATGTGTTGCGCAACGGCGTGGACCTGCAGCGCTTCCGCCCGCTGTCGCAGCCCGAGATGCGCGCCGAGCTGGGCGTGGCGGGCGAGCCGCTGCTGCTGTCCGTGGGCCACCTGATCGAACGCAAGGGCCACCATGTGGCTATCGAGGCGCTGGCCGAGTTGCGCAAGACCCGGCCCGGCGCGCGTCTGGTCATCATCGGCGAGGGCGAGGAGCGTGCCGCGCTGACGGCGCTGGCCGCGCGGCTGGGCGTGACGGAGCAGGTGCGGCTGACCGGCTCGCTGCCCAACACCGAGCTGCTGAAGTGGTACAGCGCCGCCGACGTGCTGCTGCTGTGCTCCAGCCGCGAGGGCTGGGCCAACGTGTTGCTGGAGTCCATGGCCTGCGGCACGCCCGTGGTGGCCACCGACATCTGGGGCACGCCCGAGGTGGTGGCTGCGCCCGCGGCCGGCCGGCTGGTGGCCGAGCGCAGCGGCCCGGCCTTTGCGGCCTGCATCGAAGCCTTGCTGGCGGCCGGCGTGGACCGCGCCGCGACCCGGGCCTATGCCGAGGGCTTCAGCTGGCAGGCCACCACCGATGGCCAGCTGGCCTTGTTCCATGCCATTCGGGAGGGGGCTGCTCATGCGTGACCTGGCGCTGCTGGCCATCGTCGGCTGGATCGTCATCCAGGCCATCCGGCGGCCCTGGATCGGCATCCTGGGCTGGACGTGGATGAGCATCATGAATCCGCACCAGCTCACCTGGTCGGTACGCAGCCTGCCGCTGGCCGCCGCCATCGGCGGGGCCACGCTGATCGGCCTGCTCATCACCAAGGACAGGCGCGACTACTCGCTCAGCCGCGAGAGCATCGTGCTGATGATCTTCATGGCGTGGATGACCCTCACGCTGCCGTTCTCCATCCTGTTCAACCCGTCGTTCGAGCTGTGGAAGCGGGTCATGAAGATCGACTTCATGATCCTGGTCTCGCTGGTGCTGCTGCACAGCAAACGGCATGTCATGCTGCTGACCTGGGTGCTGGTCATCTCCATCGGCTTCTTCGGCGTCAAGGGCGGCGCGTTCACGCTGGCCACCGGCGGCAGCTACCGCGTCTGGGGGCCGGAGAACACCTACATCGAGGGCAACAACGAGATTGCGCTGGCCATCGTCATCGTCATCCCGCTGATGCGCTTCCTGCAGATGCAGATGCAGGCCAAATGGGCCAAGACGACGATGACCGTCTGCATGGTGTTGATGGCCATGGCGGCGCTGGGCAGCCATTCGCGCGGCGCGCTGCTGGCCATTGCCGCGATGGCGCTGGTGCTGTGGTGGCGCGGCAAGAACAAGATGGTGGGTGCCGTCGTCATGGTGGTGCTGGGCATTGCGCTGCTGTCCCTCATGCCGGCCGAGTGGTGGGATCGCATGAGCACCATCAAGACCTACAAGGAAGACGATTCCGCGCTGGGACGCATCAACGCCTGGGGCATGGCCTGGAACCTGGCCAAGGACCGCTTCTTCGGCGGCGGCTTCATGATCTGGACCGGCACCATCTTCGCCATCTACGGGCCCGAGCCCGACCGCGTGCATGCGGCGCACAGCATCTACTTCATGGTGCTGGGCGAGCAGGGCTTCATCGGGCTGTTCCTGTTCCTGACGCTGTTCACCATGGTCTTCTTCACTGCCGGCAAGCTGCGCGTCCAGGGCAAGGCCCGGCCGGAGACGCAGTGGCTGTCGGACCTGGGCGGCATGCTGCAGGTCAGCCTGGCCGGCTATGCGGTGGGTGGCGCCTTCCTGTCCTTGAGCTACTGGGACCTGCCCTACAACCTGCTGATCCTTGCCGTGGTCGGCAAGCGCTGGCTGGATCGCAAGGAATGGCTGCGCGAGAAGGAAGAGCCGGTCATCTACGTGCCGGCCTTCATCAAGAAGCGCTTCGAGAAGAAGAAGCGCGTGCCGAATCTGTGATGAAAGCCTTGTTCAGCCTGTTGTCCCCGTCGGGTGCGCGTGCGCGCCTGAACGTGCTGATCTTCCACCGCGTGCTGCCGCAGCCCGATCCGCTGTTTCCGGACGAGGTGCATGCGGCCCGCTTCGACGAGCTGCTGGGCTGGGTCAAGGCCTGGTTCAACGTGCTGCCCCTGGACCAGGCCATCCAGCGCCTGGCCGACGGCAGCCTGCCGGCGCGGGCCGCGGCGCTGAGCTTCGACGACGGCTATGCCGACAACCACGACGTGGCGCTGCCGCTGCTGCGCAAGCATGGCCTGCCGTGCAGCTTCTTCGTCGCCACCGGCTTCCTGGACGGCGGCCGCATGTGGAACGACACGCTGATCGAGGCGGTGCGCCGCAGCGCGCTGCCGGCGCTGGACCTGCGCGGCCTGACCGACGGCCGCGGCCAGGACCTGGGTCGCCACCCGCTGGGCGACGACGCCGCCCGCCGCGCGCTGCTGGGCCCGCTGATCGAGCGCGTGAAGTACCTGGCGCCCGAGCCGCGGCTGGCCTGCGTCAACGCCATCGCTCAGCGCGCCGAGGTACAGCCGCCGGACGACCTGATGATGAGCAGCGAGCAGGTGCGCGCGCTGCGCCGCGCCGGCATGCAGATCGGCGCGCACACGGTCAACCACCCCATCCTGGCCACGCTGAATGCGCAGCAGGCCGCCGACGAGATCGGCCGCAGCCGCGACACGCTGCAAGGCCTGCTGGGCGAGAAGGTGGGCCTGTTCGCCTATCCCAACGGCAAGCCCGGCACCGACTACCTGCCCGAGGTGCACCCCGGCCTGGTGCGCGAGCTGGGCTTTGACGCCGCGGTGTCCACCCGCTGGGCGGCGGCCCGCCGCGGCGACGACGTGTTCCAGATCCCGCGCTTCACGCCCTGGGACCAGGGGCGCCACAAGTTCGGCCTGCGGCTGGCCCGCAACATGCTCGGCTGAGAGGCCCCTCAGCCCAGCCGGTAGTCCGGCGCATGCCGGCGCAGCCACTGCTCCAGCATCATCAGGATCCACACCATCTCGCCGTAGTAGCCGGCGTGCTCGCGCAGCCGCTGCGTCAGCAGGCTGTCGACGAACTCCTTGCGCACGATGCCGCGGGCCACCACGCCGCGCAGTGATTCGGCGGCCAGCGCGTTCAGCGCCGCGTCCTTCACGGCCCAGGGGCCGAAGGGCAGGCCGAAGCCGTGCTTCTTCTTGGTCAGGATCTCATCCGGCAGGAAGCCGCGCAGCGCCTCCTTGAAGAACCAGCGCAGCTTCAGCCCCTTGAGCTTGTAGCCGGTGGGCAGCTTCAGCGAGAAGTCCAGCAGCCGCGTGTCCAGCAGCGGGAAGCTCACGTCCACGCCGGCCAGCGCCGTGGTGCCGACGACCTTG
>JBKBVY010000059.1:0-15127 GCA_046289335.1 Roseateles sp.
GTCGGCCAGCGCGCGCACCGCGGCCGCGCCGAAGCGCAGCGACACGACGCGGTCGAAGGCCGTGGGGCTGCCGCCGCGCAGCAGATGGCCCAGCACCACGCAACGCGCGTCCTTGCCCGTCAGCCGCCCGAGCGCCTGGCTGACCTGCTCGCCCATGCCGCCCAGCCGCTCGGCATGGCCGGCCTCGGCCGGCGCCCGCAGCGCGCGCTGGCCGCCGCGGGGCAGCGCACCCTCGGCCACCACAACGATGGAATAGCACTGACCCCGCGCGTCGCGCCGCGCCACCAGCTCGGCCACCGGCGCCAGGTCGAAGGGCAGCTCGGGCAGCAGGATGGCATGCGCCCCGCCGGCCAGGCCGGCATGCAGCGCGATCCAACCGGCATAGCGGCCCATGACCTCGACGACGATGATGCGGTGATGGCTGGCCGCGGTGGTGTGCAGCCGGTCGATGCACTCGCTGGCAAAGGCCACCGCGGTGTCGAAGCCGAAGGTGACGACGGTGCGGTCCAGGTCGTTGTCGATGGTCTTGGGCACGCCCACCACGCGCAGGCCGCGCTGCGCCAGCCGGTGCGCGATGGCGAGCGACCCGTCGCCGCCCACGGCCACCAGCGCGTCCACGCCTTCGCGGGCCAGCGCATCCAGCAGGTCCTGCGAGCGGTCCTGCAGCTGCACGCTGCCGTCGGCCTGCGGCATGGGGTAGGCGAAGGGGTCGCCCTTGTTGGTGGAGCCCAGCAGCGTGCCGCCCAGCGCGGCGATGCCTTCCACGCGCTCGCGCGTCAGCGCCAGGCAGCCGCCGTCGCGGTAGCGCTCGGGGCGCAGCAGACCGTCGTAGCCGTCGCGGATGCCGATGCAGTCCCAGCCGCGCAGCAGCGCGGCCCGCGTGACGGCGCAGGTGACGGCGTTCAGGCCGGGCGCGTCGCCGCCCCCGGTGGTGATGGCGATGCGGCGGATGGGCGGGGCGGCAGCAGGCATGGCGGCAAGTCTGCCAGGGTCCGCAGGCTCAGCGGCCGGCGGCCAGGAAGCCCTTGACCTCGCCCACCAGCCAGTCGGCGTCGTCCCACATCAGGAAGTGGTAGCCGCGCTGGCTCATGCGCACCTGCACGCCGTTCAGGCCGGCGTACTGGGTCTCGAAGATCTTGCGGGTGCTGTCCAGCGTGGAGCCCATGGGCTCGAAGGCGGCCCAAGCGCCCAGCACCAGCGTGGGTGCGGTGATGCGCGGCAGCAGCGGGCGCAGGTCCTCGCCCCACAGCTCCGACATGGCCTGGGCCGAGGTGGTGCGGTCGCTGGCGAGGCTCCAGGCCACCACGCGCTCGCCGTTGGCGGGGTTGCGGCTCATGCCCATCGCGCCCTGGCGGGCACCGGCCTGCCATTGCTCCGGGGTGGCGTTCTGCATCTGCTGGCGCATGCCGGCGGCCATGCCCTTGGCCTGTTCGGGGCTCATGCCTCGCAGACCGGCGAGGAAGGGCAGCGAATCCACGACGACCAGGCGCTCGACGCGGCCCGGCTTCTCGGCAGCCATGTGCAGCGCCAGCACGCCGCCCAGGCTGTGGCCCATGACCACCGGCCGGTCCAGCTGGCGGTCGTCCAGATAGGCCAGCAGGCGGTCACGCATGCCGGTCATGAAATGGTCCGTCTTGACCGCCGGCGCACCGGCAAAGCCGGGCAGCTGCACGATGTGGCACTGCACGCCGGGCTGCAGCGCAGCGCAGGTCTCGGTCCAGGTGCTGGCGGCGCTGTTGAGCCCCGGGATCATCAGCACCGGACGCCCCTGGCCCACCACCTCGACCTGCAGGTCGCGGAACTGGACGGGAGCCGCCTCGCTGCGGCTGGCGTACAAGGCCGTGGCCATGGCCACCGCAGCACCGAACAGGCCCATCAGGGAACGCTTGCGAGTCGTCATGCATGTCTCCATCGAAGTTGCGATGGCGCGCATGTTGCCAGGCGGCGGACCAGGCCTGCGCAGCCCATCGACGAACGGCAAGGCGGGCGGATGAACGGCCCGCCCGCGGCGCCGGCGCTCCGGCAGGGGGCGGCTACTTCAGCCGCTGCACCCAGTAGACCAGCACCTCGGTCTGCGGCTGCAGGTCGGTGGGGCTGTAGCGGTAGACGGGCACCACGTTGATGGCGTCCAGCGTGTTCAGCCCCGAGATGATGCGGCCGAACACCGTGTAGCCGGGGTTGGCGGGGCTCTGGTAGTCCAGGCCCGTGTTGTCCACCACGTTGAAGAAGAACTGGCTGGTGGCGGAGTTGGGCTCGCTGCGCCGCGCCATCGCGATGGTGCCGCGCAGGTTGGAGAGGTTGTTGTTGCTCTCCAGCGGGATGGGCGCGTAGAGCGGGCGCTTCTCGACCATGCCTGAGGAATAGCCGCCGCCCTGCACGACGAAGTCGCGGTCCACCCGGTGGATCAGCGTGTTCGCGTAGAAGCCCGCGGCGACGTACCGGTAGAAGTTGGCGACCGTCTGCGGCGCGTAGCTGTCGTAGAGCTCCACGACGATCTCGCCGCTGCTGGTCAGCATGCAGACCGTGCCCCACTGGCTGGCGGCCGATGCGGCCAGGCCCGCCGCGCTGCAGGACAGCGTGGGCGGGTGGGGATTGGGGTTGGGCCGGGGGGTGGGCGTGCCGCCCCCACCGCCGCCGACTTCGACATAGGCACCGCCGCCGCAGGCGGTCAGGCTCAGGACGGACAGCAGAACGGCAACGCGACGCAGCATGGCAGCACCCGAATGGACAGAGTGCCCGCCCAACGGGCCAGCGGCCCGGGCCGCTGACACGTTGTCGCAGTTGGTTACTACAGCGGAATGACCTTGGCTTCGGTGATGGTCACATCCACCAGCGGCACGTCCGAGGCATTGGTGTTGACCGCGCGGATCCTGTCCACCACGTCCAGGCCCGCCGTGACCATGCCGAACACGGCATAGCCGCCACCGCCGTCGGCCCCCGGATAGTCCAGCGCCTTGTTGTCCACGGTGTTGATGAAGAACTGGCTGGTGGCGCTGTCCGGCACGGAGGTGCGGGCCATCGCGATGGTGCCGCGCACGTTGGACAGGCCGGTGCGGCTCTCCAGTGCGATGGGCGCGTAGGTGGGCGCCTTCTCCTGCAGCGCGCCGGCGGCGTTGCGGATCACGCCGCCGCCCTGGATGACGAAGTCGCGGATGACGCGGTGGAACACGGTGTTGGTGTAGAAGCCGTCGTTGACGTACTTCAGGAAGTTGTCCACCGTGATGGGGGCATGGGTGCGGTCCAGGCCCAGCTCGATGACGCCCTGGCTGGTGGTCAGGCGCACCTTGTGCGTGACCGTCAGCGTGACGGGCGGCACCGGCGTGGGCGTGCTGCCGCCGCTGCTGCCTCCGCCGCCGCCGCAGGCGGTCAGGGTCAGCGCGAAGAAGGCCGCCGCCAGCAGGGGGCGACGGCGCAGTCGATGCAAAGTCATTTCAGAGTTCTAGGTTGTCGATCAAACGGGTGGTGCCCAGACGGGCAGCGGCAAGTGCCACGAGCGGCTGCCCGTCAACGGCCGCTCCGAGGTCGTGCTGGCGGCGCAGCGTCACGTAGTCCGGCGCCCAGCCGGCGTCGCGCAGCGACTGCAGGGCGTCCTGCTCCAGCGCGGCCAGGTCGCGCTCGCCGGCCTGCCAGCGCGCGATCAAGGCCTTCAAGGTGCGCGACAGCCGCAGCGCCTCCACCTTCTCGGCGTCGCTCAGGTAGCCGTTGCGGGACGACAGCGCCAGGCCTTCCGGGCTGCGCCGGGTCTCGCCGCCGTGGATGGCGATGGGCAGGGCCATCTGCGCCGTCATGCGGCGCAGCACCATCAGCTGCTGGTAGTCCTTCTTGCCGAACACGGCCAGCGTGGGCTGCACGATGTTGAACAGCTTGTGCACGACGGTGCAGACACCGGTGAAGAAGCCGGGGCGGAAGTGGCCTTCCAGGATGTCGGCCAGCTCCGCCGGCGGCGTGACCTTGTAGCCCTGGGGCTCGGGGTAGAGCTCCTGCTCGGACGGCGCGAAGACGAAGTCGCAGCCGGCGCCTTCCAGCAGCTCGCAGTCGCGCGCCAGCGTGCGCGGGTAGGTGTCGAAGTCCTCGTGCGGGGCGAACTGCAGCCGGTTCACGAAGATGCTGGCGACGACCGCGCCGGCCGGCCCCACCAGCTCGCGCGCCTGCTTGACCAGGGCCAGATGGCCGTCGTGCAGATTGCCCATGGTCGGCACGAAGCCGCGCTGGCGGTGGGGGGCGAGCGCCTCGCGCAGCTCAAGCGTGGTGTGGATGACCTGCATGTTCAGAATCCGTGCACGGCGTCGACCGGGAAGCTGCCGGCCTTCACCTCGGCCACATAGCCCTTCAACGCGGCCAGGATGGAGTCCTTGCCGGCCATGAAGTCCTTGACGAAGCGCGGCTTGCGGCCCGGCGTGATGTTGAGCATGTCGTGCAGCACCAGCACCTGGCCCGAGGTGCCCACGCCGGCGCCGATGCCGATGACCGGCACCGGCGACGCGGCGGTGATCTCGGCGGCCAGCGTGGCCGGCACCATCTCGTACAGCAGCATGGCGGCGCCGGCCTCGACGGCCTGCTGCGACTCCTGCTTGATGCGCGCGGCACCGGCCTCGTCGCGCCCCTGCACGCGGAAGCCGCCCAGCGACGTGACCGTCTGCGGCGTGAAACCCAGGTGCACGCAGACCGGGATGCCGCGCTCGCTGATGAAACGCACGGTCTCGGCCGTCCAGCCGCCGCCTTCGAGCTTGACCATGTGGGCGCCGGCCTTGACCAGCGCGGCCGCGCTCTTCCAGGCCTCTTCCTTGCTCACGTGGTAGCTGTCGAACGGCAGGTCGGCGATGACGAAGGCCCACTTCACGCCGCGGCGCACGCAGGTGGTGTGGTACAGCATGTCGTCCAGGCTGACCGGCGCGGTGGAGCCGCGGCCCTGCAGCACGTTGCCCAGGGAGTCGCCGATCAGCAGGATGTCCACGCCCGCCTCGTCCAGCAGGCTGGCGAAGGCGGCGTCGTAGCAGGTCAGCATGGCGATCTTCTCGCCGCCGGCATGCATCTGCGCCAGGCGCGGCAGGGTCACGGGCTTGCGGTCTGTCATGGGGTACCTCGGTGAAAACCCTTGGGGCCCTCGTGGGGCGGCCGCAGTGTAGCGTTCGGTCCTTTGCCGGAAAGCCCTCGTCCCGCCATGACCCTCACCGAGTTGCGCTACATCGTCGCCGTCGCCCGCGAGCGCCACTTCGGCCGTGCCGCCGAGGCCTGCTTCGTGTCCCAGCCCACGCTGTCGGTGGCCATCAAGAAGCTGGAGGAGGAGCTGGACGTCAAGATCTTCGAGCGCGGCGGCAGCGAGGTGTCGGTGACGCCGCTGGGCGAGGACATCGTGCGCCAGGCGCAGTCGGTGCTGGACCAGGCCAGCGCCATCAAGGAGATCGCCAAGCGCGGCAAGGACCCGCTGGCCGGCGCGCTGCGGCTGGGCATCATCTACACCATCGGCCCCTACCTGCTGCCGGAGCTGGTGCGCCACACCATCGAGCGCCATCCGCAAATGCCGCTGATGCTGCAGGAGAACTTCACCGTCAAGCTGCTGGAGATGCTGCGCACCGGCGAACTGGACTGCGCCATCATGGCCGAACCCTTCCCGGACACCGGCCTGGCCACCGCACCGCTGTACGACGAGCCCTTCGTCGTCGCGCTGCCGGCCAGCCACCCGCTGGCCACGCGCGAGACCATCTCCGCCGAGGAGCTCAAGCGCGAGACCATGCTGCTGCTGGGCACCGGCCACTGCTTCCGCGACCACGTGCTGGAGGTCTGCCCGGAGTTCGCGCGCTTCTCCAGCGACGCCGAGGGCATACGCCGCAGCTTCGAGGGCTCGTCGCTGGAGACCATCAAGCACATGGTGGCCTCCGGCATGGGCGTGACCGTGGTGCCGCGGCTGTCGGTGCCGCGCGAGACCACGCCGCACCTGAGGTTCGTGCCCTTCAGCGACCCGGTGCCCACGCGCCGCGTGGTGCTGGCCTGGCGACGCAGCTTCACGCGCTACGAGGCCATCGCGGCGCTGCGCAATGCGATCTATGCCTGCGAGCTGGAGGGGGTCACCCGGCTGTCCTGAACTTCAAACTAGGGATGTCCGGGGTAAACCCGCCCTTCAGCTTGGGGGAGCGCGTCAGATTTCACACTTTTTCACGGTTTTATCCTGGGGGAACCGCACGGCGCCGCCTATAGGCGCCGCTTTTGTTCTTACCTCCGGGAGTTGTCATGAGCCCTATCCGTCTCCTGCAGACGCTTGCCGCCGCCGCCGCCATCAGCTGCGCGGCACCTGCGGGCGCCCTCAACATCGTGCTGGTCGACCCGACCAACAGCTTTGGCACCTCGCCCAACGGCGCAGAGGCCCTGCTGGCCTTCCAGAAGGCTGCCAACTACTGGAACAAGACGCTGACCAACAACGTCACCGTCACCATCGAGATCGGCTTCAGCGCGCTGGATCCGGGCGTGCTGGGCTCCGCGCGCAGCTACTCCAGCTTCGTGTCCGTGGCCGATGTCTACCAGGGCCTGGCCAGCACCGGCACGACGGCGCTGGACGCCATCGCGGTGGCCAACCTGTCCAAGCTGAACGCCGGCGGCGGCCTAACCATCCGCACCAACAACTACCTCGATGTCGCCAACAAGGTGGGCCTCCAGGACGCGACCGTCACGCGCACCGGCAACCAGGTGATCAACAACTACCTGGACGTGAACCAGTCCGTCATCAAGGCGCTGGGCCTGACCGGTCAGGTGGCGCCGCTGAACAAGTACGACGCCAGCATCACGTTCAGCAACCAGTTCGCGTTCGACTACAACCCCACCAACGGCATCGACGCCGGCAAGTACGACTTCACCGCCGTCGCCGTGCACGAGCTGGGCCATGCGCTGGGCTTCGTCAGCGGCACGGACACCTTCGACATCGTCATGCACGGCACCGGCCCGCTGGCCGCGCCGTTCGAGGCGGGTGCCTTCGGCAGCGCCGACATTGCCGACTTCGCCATCGGCAGCACGCTGGACCTGTTCCGCTACGGCAACAGCGTCGGCGCCGACGGCAAGGCCGTGCTGCAGTGGTCGGCCAACCGCGACGCCTACTTCTCCATCGACGGCAAGACCGTGTTCGGCCTGGGCGACGAGGCCTTCCAGAGTCTGGCCACCTTCTCCACCGGCGCCTACTCCGGCGACGGCGCCCAGGCCTCGCACTGGAAGGACAACATCGGCTTCATCGACCCCGACGCGCCGGGCTGCTTCCAAAGCGGCCGCCAGGTCGGCATCATGGACCCGACCTCCTCGCCCTGCCAGACCGAGAACGTCACCCGCAACGACATCGCCGCCTTCGACGCGCTGGGCTGGAACACCACCGTCGATGCACTGACCAACAAGGGCTATGTGGTCAGCTCGGCCGACATCTACGCAATGGAAGGCGTGGCCGTCGCCGTGCCCGAGCCCGAGACCTGGGGCATGCTGGCCCTGGGCCTGGGCGTGCTGGGCTTCATCAGCCGTCGCCGCCGCGCTGACTGACCGTCCGCTGCTGCCCACGCCAGCCCGCCCGCGCACCGCGCCGGCGGGCTTTCTTTCGACCTGGCGACAACCGGGCTGTATCCGTTAGGCTTGCCGGCATCCCCATCCGGAGTCCCCCATGGCCAAGAAGACCGCCACCCCCGCCATCAGCATCGGTATCAGCGACAAGGACCGCGCGGCCATCGCCGCCGGCCTGTCCAAGCTGCTGGCCGAAACCTACACGCTGTACCTGACCACGCACAACTTCCACTGGAACGTCACGGGCCCCATGTTCAACAGCCTGCACGCGATGTTCATGGCCCAGTACACCGAGCTGTGGAACGCGGTGGATCCCATCGCCGAGCGCATCCGCTCGCTGGGCCATGCGGCGCCGGGCAGCTACGCGCAATTCGCCAAGCTCAGCGGCCTGCCCGACGCGCCGAGCGAGCCGCCCAAGGCGATGAAGATGGTGGAGCTGCTGATGCAGGGCCACGAGGCGGTGGCCCGTACGGCACGTTCGATCTTCCCCCTGGTCGACAAGGCCGGCGACGAGCCCAGCGCCGACCTGCTGACCCAGCGACTGACCGTCCATGAGCAGACCGCCTGGATGCTGCGCAGCCTGCTGGCCGACTGAGGCGAGCCAGGGCATGCAGCGCCGCCGCCTGCTGGGCGGGCTGGGCCTGGCCCTGGCCGGGCCGGTGGCCGCCCGGCAGCCGGTGGTGCGCATGGCCTTTGGCAACTACATCCCGCCGTTCTGCTTTCCGGAGACCGATTCCGGCATCGAGGTCGAGGTGTACCGGGAAGCGCTGGCGTAAAAGGGCTACCGGCTGCAATCGGTGTTCCTGCCCCTGGCCCGCATCCCGCTGGCCTTCCGCGACGGCCAGGTGGACGCCGCCATGACCGACCTCGGCGAGGACCTCGGCGCGGCGGGCGGGCACTACGGCAACGCGGCGGTGTTCTACGACAACCTGCTGTTCACGCTGGCCCGGCGCGGCCTGAGCCTGCGCCGCCCGCAGGATCTGGACGGCCTGACCGCGATGGCCTTCCAGGGCGCGGCCCGGCGCTATCCGGAGTGGCTGGAGGCGGTCCAGCGCGGCGGCCGCTATTTCGAGGTCAACGACCAGGCCCCCAGGTCCGCATGCTGATGGCCGGGCGCTACGACGTGGTGCTGGCCGACCGCAGCATCTTTCGCTACTTCTCGCTGCAGCTCAAACGGGCCGGCGAGGTCTTGCTGCCCGTTACCGAGCATGTCTTCACCAGCCCCAAGCCCATGGACTACCGGCCGGTGTTCCGCAGCAGCCGCGTGCGCGACGACTTCAACGAAGGCCTGCAGTGGCTGAAGGCCACCGGCCGCTACAAGGCCATCTACGCCCGCTACCTGACCGACTGAACGCGGGCGCGATCAGGCGCTGGTGGCCTGGCGCAGCCGGGCAATGCCCTCGGCCACCGAACCCACCGTGACCTGGTGGTACTCCGAGCCCGCCGGCAGTTGCTCCATCAGACGGCGATGCGCCCGGGTCAGCGCGTGGTAGGGCAGATAGGGCGCCACATGGTGCAGCGCGTGGTAACGCAGGCCCACCGGGCACAGCAGCAGCGTCAGCGGGTCGCCGGAGTCGACGTTCAGCGAGTCCAGCAGCTGGCCGCGCGCATCGCGGCCGCCGGGTTCCTCGACGTACAGGTGGGTGCCGCCCATCGCGCGGATGGTGTTCAGCGTCGCGATCAGCACCACCAGCACCGCCCAGGCGGCCAGCCACTGCCAGCCCAGCCATGCCGCGATGGCCACCAGCGCCCAGGCCCAGGCAAAGCACCACCACTCGACGCGCAGTGCCTCGGCACGCGCGCTCTCCTTGATGGCCGGCGCCCGGAAGGGCATGCGCAGCGCCATGTGGACGAACTCCGGAATCATCTTCTCGCGGATGGACGGCAGCACCACGGCCAGCGGCGTCAGCACCGCGAAGCGCACCCACAGCGCCAGCGGCAGCGCCAGGTTCAGCGCAAACAGCTTGGCGGCGGCCGCGCCGGCCCGGCCCTTGAACTGGTCGTACTCGCCGTCCTCGTGGGTGCCGTAGGTCAGCTTGTTGTGGTGGCCCTGGTGGATGGGCAGGTAGAGCAGGAAGGGGATGAGCAGCGGCACGCCCGACAGCGCATGCCAGGTGTGGCGGAAGCCCTTCATGCCCTGCTGGTGGAAGATCTCGTGGATGAAGGCCAGGCTGCGGTACAGCAGCACCACCGCCACCGCAAATGACGCCACCCGCGGCCAGCCCGGCCCCGGCAGCAGCGCCCACACAAAGCAGGCCCAGCCCAGGCCCGCGCTCAACAGCAGGTCCGTGAAATAGATGGCCTGGCGCGGCTCGCGCAGGTCCGCCACCAGCTCCTGCACCCGCTTCAAGTCAACCTGCTTGTCCATCGCATCCGCCCTGTGCAAACCCGACAACGATAATCCAGGGTTAGCCCCTGCTCCAGCCCCAGCAATGTCCGAACCCAGCCGCATCGAGACAGAAGTCCGCCGCCGCCGCACTTTCGCCATCATCAGCCACCCCGACGCCGGCAAGACCACGCTGACCGAGAAGCTGCTGCTGTTCTCCGGCGCCATCCAGATCGCCGGCTCGGTGAAGGCCCGCAAGGCCACGCGCCATGCCACGTCGGACTGGATGGAGATCGAGAAGCAGCGCGGCATCTCGGTGGCCTCGTCGGTCATGCAGATGGAGTACCGCGACTGCGTCATCAACCTGCTGGACACGCCGGGCCACCAGGACTTTTCCGAAGACACCTACCGCGTGCTGACCGCCGTGGACGCGGCGCTGATGGTCATCGACGCGGCCAACGGCGTGGAGCCGCAGACCCGCCGTCTGCTGCAAGTCTGCCGCGCCCGCAACACGCCCATCCTGACCTTCGTCAACAAGATGGACCGCGAGGTCAAGGACCCGCTGGCGCTGATGGACGAGATCGAGCAGGAGCTGGGCATGACGGTCGTGCCCTTCACCTGGCCGGTGGGCATGGGCAAGACCTTCCACGGCGTGATGGACCTGCGCCAGCAGCGCATGCGCGTGTTCGCCCCCGGCGAGGACCGCGTGGCCGGCACCGAGGAGGTGCTGGAGGGGCTGGACAACCCGGTCTACGCCCAGCGCTTCGGCATGGAGTACGACAACGCGGCCGGCGAGATCGAGCTGGTGCGCGAGGCCGCGCCCGAGTTCAGCCATGCCGACTTCCTGGCCGGCAAGCAGACGCCCATGTTCTTCGGCTCTGCCGTCAACAACTTCGGCGTGCAGGAGGTGCTGGACGCGCTGGTGGAGCTGGCACCGCCGCCGGACAAGCGCGAGGCCATGCAGCGCACCGTGCTGCCCGAGGAGCCCAAGTTCAGCGGCGTGGTGTTCAAGATCCAGGCCAACATGGACCCGGCCCACCGCGACCGCATCGCCTTCGTGCGCGTGGCCTCGGGCCGCTTCGAGCGCGGCATGAACCTCAAGGTCGTGCGCTCCGGCAAGGGCCTGCGGCCCAACACCGTCGTCACCTTCATGAGCCAGAAGCGCGAGCTGCTGGACGAGGCCTTTGCCGGCGACATCATCGGCATCCCCAACCACGGCGTGCTGCAGCTGGGCGACACCATCACCGAGGGCGAGGCGCTGCAGTACACCGGCCTGCCCTTCTTCGCGCCGGAAATGTTCCGCAGCGTCGAAGTGGCCGACCCGCTCAAGACCAAGCAGCTGCGCGAGGGTCTGCGCCAGCTGGGCGAGGAAGGCGCCATCCAGGTGTTCCGCCCCGAGGCCGGCAGCGTGCTGCTGCTGGGCGCGGTGGGCCAGCTGCAGTTCGAGGTCGTCGCGCACCGGCTGGAGCATGAGTACGGCGTCAAGGCCCGCATCACCGCGGCGCGCTACAACGTGGCGCGCTGGGTGACCTGCGACGACGCCGAGGGCCAGCCCGGCAGCGGCGAGAAGGAGCTGCGCCGCTTCATCGACCACAACGCCCATCGCGTGGCCTGGGACGCGGTCAACGCGCCCACCGTGCTGCTGGAGTACGCCGGCGAGCTGCGCGCCATGCAGGAGAACTGGCCGCGCATCAAGTTCCACGCGCTGCGCGAGCACGCGGGGCTGGTGTTCCAGCAGCGCATGGAGGGCTGAGCGCGGTGGCCGACGCGACGCGGCCCTGCCCCTCCTGCGGCGATGCGCTGCAGGTGCATGCGCTGCCGGCCCAGTACGGCGGCACGGTGGAGATCGACTTCTGCTTCGCCTGCCACGGCCTCTGGTTCGACCAGATGGAGAACCTGAAGCTGTCGCCCGCGGCCGTCGCGACCGTGTTCAAGGAGCTGCACCGCCACCACGACGCACCGCGCAGGCCGCTGTCTTCCCGCCTGCGCTGCCCGCAGTGCCGCGACCCGCTGGTGCAGGGCTTCGACGTCGTGAAGAGCGGCCGCTACATCACCCACCGCTGCGAGGCCCGGCACGGCCGCTTCAGCAGCTTCTCGTCCTTCATGATCGAGAAGGGCTTCGTGCGGCAGCTGACCCGGCCCGAGATCGCCGACATCGCGAAAAAGGTCGGCAGCATCCACTGCAGCGCCTGCGGCGCGCCGGTAGACCTGCGCAAGGAAGACGCCTGCTCCCACTGCCGCACCGCGCTGTCGCTGCTGGACCCGCAGGCCGTCGAGAAGGCCATGCAGACCTATGCGCAGGCCGCCTCGCGCCCCACGCGTGCCAGCTGGGGCAGCCCCGACGACGTAGCCAATGCCGTGCTGGCGATGGAGAGGGAGCGGGCCCGCCTGCGCCGCGAGGACCCGCCCGCCTCGCTGACCGCGCAGCAGGCCGGCGCGCTGGGCGTGGACCTGCTCAGCGTGGGCCTGGTGCTGTTCAGCCGGCTGTGGGATGACTGAAGCGTGGTGACGCCGCGCTGAAAAGCCCGGCGTCGGCCCGGCCCTGCAATGGGCTGCGATGATGCGCGCCCCGCCATTGCAGCCCCCGAGCCGAACCGATGAGCAAGCGCCTCTTCCTCTTTCCTCTCGCCCTGCTGGGCCTGGGCGTCGCCCACGCCGCCCCCTCGCTGGAAACCGTCGTCGAAGGCCTCAAGACCCCCTGGGCCGTGGCCTTCCTGCCCGATGGCCAGCTGCTCGTCACCGAGCGCGACGGCACCCTGCGCACCGCCAAGCCGGGCGCCAAGCCCAGCGCGCCCATCCAGGGCGTGCCGGCGGTGGACGCCATCGGCCAGGGCGGCCTGCTGGACGTCATCACCGACAGCGGCTTCGCCAGCAACCGCACGATCTACTTCTGCTACGCCGAGCCCGGCGCCGACAAGACCAACGGCACCGCGCTGGCCAGCGCCAAGCTCAGCGCCGACAACCGGCGTCTGACCAACGTGAAGGTGTTGTTCAGCCAGAAGCCCAAGATGGAAAGCCGGCTGCACTTCGGCTGCCGCATCGTCGAGGCGCCGGACGGCAAGCTGTTCCTGAGCCTGGGCGAGCGCTACAAGGGCATGGCCCAGGCGCAGACGCTGGACAACCACTTCGGCAAGATCGTGCGCGTGGGCAAGGACGGCAGCGTGCCGGCCGACAACCCCTTCGTCGGCACCGCCGGCGCGCTGCCCGAGATCTGGAGCCTGGGCCACCGCAACTCGCAAGGCCTGGCACTGGACGACAAGGGCCAGCTGTGGGAGACCGAGCACGGCCCGCAGGGCGGCGACGAGCTCAACCTCATCAAGCCGAAACTGAACTACGGCTGGCCCGTCATCACCTACGGCGAGAACTACGGCGGCGGCAAGATCGGCGACGGCATCGCCGCCAAGGCCGGCATGGAGCAGCCCCACGTGAAGTGGGTGCCCTCCATCGCGCCGGCCGGCCTGGTGCAGCTCAAGAGCGCCAGGTACGGCGCCGCCTGGCAGGGCAGCTTCTTCATCGGCTCGCTGAAGTTCGGCCACCTGGAACGCGTGAAGCTCGGCGCCGACCACCGCGTGGTGGAGCAGGAGCGCCTGTTCCCCGACGCCGGCCGCATGCGCGACGTGCGCGAGGGCCCGGACGGGCTGCTTTACCTGGTGCTGGAAGGCGCCGGCAAGGTCGTGCGGGTCAAGCCTTGACCCTGCTGGCAGCGCTCGCGCTGGCCCAGCAGCTCGACACCGTCGTGCTGCACGGCCGCGCCGCGGCGCCGGTGCTGGCGCTGGAGCGCGTGGACGCCGCCACGCTGGCGCGCGATGCCGAGGCGCAGGACCCGGCCCAGGCGCTGGCCCGTGCGCTGGCCCGCGTGCCCGGCGTCTATGCGGCCAACCGCAGCAACGACGCTCAGGACCTGCAGCTGTCCAGCCGCGGCTTCGGCGCGCGCGCCAGCTTCGGCGTGCGCGGCCTGCGGCTGGTGGCCGACGGCATCCCCGCCAGCACGCCCGACGGCCAGGGCCAGCTGGGCCACTGGCTGATCGCCGACGCCGCCACGCTGGAAGTGCTGCGCGGCCCGTTCTCGGCGCTGTACGGCAGCGCCAGCGGCGGCGTCATCGCGCTGCAAAGCCGCTGGCCCGCCGCGGCGCGCACGCAGGCCGGCGTCACGCTGGGCGCCTTCGGCCTGCGCCAGGCCGGCGTCAGCCTGGACCGCCTGCCCGCCGAAGGCCAGGCGCTGAGCGTGGCCGCGCAAGTCACGCAGCGCGACGGCTGGCGCGCCCACAGCGCCAGCGAGCGCCGGCTGGCCCAGGCGCGCTGGCAGCTGCGCACGCCCGGGCAGCAGTTCATGGCCGTGCTGCAACTGCAGAGCCAGCCCGCCGACGACCCGCTGGGCCTCACGGCCGAGCAGTTCGCCGCCGACCCGCGCCAGACCACGCCGCAGGCCACGGCCTTCGACACCCGCAAGACCGCCGAGCAGCAGCAGCTGGGCCTGCGCTGGCAGCGCGAGCTGGCCGGCGGCGCCCGGCTGCAAGTGGCCGGCTGGTGGGGCCGGCGTGCGGTGGACCAGTGGCAGTCCATCCCGCTGAACGTGCAGAACGCGCCCACGCATCCGGGCGGCGTCATCGCGCTGCGGCGCGACTTCGGCGGCCTGGACGCGCGGCTGAACTGGGCGCTCGCGGCCGACCACGAGCTGACCGCCGGCTGGGCGCTGGAAACCCAGCGCGACGACCGCCGCGGCTACCTGAACCAGGCCGGCTCGACCGGCACGCTCAAGCGCGACGAAACCAACCGCGCTCGCAGCAGCGAGCCCTATGCCCAGTGGCGCTGGACGCCCACGCCCGACTGGGAGCTGCTGGCCGGCCTGCGCGCCAGCCTGTTGCGCATGGACAGCCGCGACCGCTTCCTCGCCAACGGCGACGACAGCGGCGCGCGGCGCTTCAACGGCGCGCAGCCCGTGCTGGGCCTGGCCTGGCGGCCGGCCGAGGGCCAGGTCTTGCGCCTGGCGCTGGGCCGCGCGGCCGAATCGCCCACGCTGACCGAGCTGGCCTACCGCGCCCAGGGCACGGGCTTCAACACCGAGCTGCGCCCGCAGCGCAGCCGGCAGATGGAGCTGGGCTGGGAAGTCCGCCAGCCCGTGGGCGACGGCGAACGGCGCTTGGCGCTGACCGCCTTCCACGCCGAGACGCGCGACGAGATCAGCGTGCTGCAGAACAGCGGCGGCCGCAGCGTGTTCACCAACGCCGCGCAGACCCGCCGCCGCGGCCTGGAAGCCGCTGCCGAGCTGCC
>JBKBVY010000060.1:0-14943 GCA_046289335.1 Roseateles sp.
ACGCCTTCGCGTTCGAGATGGCGCTGGCCCGCGCTTATGATGCCGCCCGCAACCGGCTGCTGGACCGGGTACACGATCGCATCGTCGGCACGCTGCAAGCGGGTTCCGGCGATGCCGGAGACAAGGCGGCGCCCGCCGCCCAGGCTGCATGAGCCCCACTGGAACGCACACCCCCCGCCATTCCCGCATCCTCGGCACCGGCAGTTTCCTGCCCGCCGATCGGGTGACCAACCAGGCCCTGGCCGATCGCCTCGCCGCCGATGGCATCGAGACCTCCGACGACTGGATCGTCGAGCGCACCGGCATCCGGGCCCGCCACTTTGCCGCGCCCGAGCAGGCATCCAGCGATCTGGCGCTGCCGGCGGCGCAGGCCGCGCTGGAAGCTGCCGGCATTGCGGCCGACGAGCTGGACCTCATCATCGTTGCCACGTCCACGCCGGACATGGTGTTCCCGTCCACCGCCTGCCTGCTGCAGAAGAAGCTGGGCGTGCACGGCAGCGCGGCCTTCGACGTGCAGGCCGTCTGCTCCGGCTTCGTCTACGCGCTCAGCGTGGCCGACGCGATGATCAAGAGCGGCGCGGCCAACAAGGCGCTGGTCGTCGGCGCCGAGGTGTTCTCGCGCATCCTGGACTTCAAGGACCGCACGACCTGCGTGCTGTTCGGCGACGGTGCCGGTGCCGTGGTGCTGGGCGCCAGTGCCGAGCCCGGCATCCTCGCGACCGAGCTGCATGCCGACGCCCGCCACACCGACATCCTCTGCACGCCCGGCACCGTGGCTGGCGGCCAGGTGATCGGCAGCCCCTTCCTGAAGATGGACGGCCAGGCCGTCTTCAAGCTCGCCGTGGGCGTGCTGGAGAAGGTGGCCCGTTCGGTGCTGGACAAGGCCGGCATGACTGAGGCCGACATCGACTGGCTGATCCCCCACCAGGCCAACATCCGCATCATGCAGGGCACGGCCAAGAAGCTGAAGCTGGGCCTGGACAAGCTCATCGTCACCGTCGACGAGCATGGCAACACGTCGGCGGCCTCGGTGCCGCTGGCGCTGGACGCCGCGGTGCGCAGCGGCCGCGTGAAGCGTGGCGACACCGTCATGCTGGAAGGCGTCGGCGGCGGCTTCACCTGGGGCGCTGCCCTTCTGAACTACTGAGATTTCTATGACTGCACCCTTTGCCGTTGTCTTTCCCGGACAAGGCTCGCAGGCCGTCGGCATGCTCGACGCCTTCGCCGACCATCCCGAAGTCCGCCGCACGCTCGAAGAAGCCTCCGCCGCCCTCGGCGAGGACATGGCCGCGCTGATCCATGCCGGCCCCAAGGAGCAGCTGGACCTGACCACCAACACCCAGCCCGTCATGCTGACGGCCGGCATCGCCTGCTGGCGCGCCTTCGTCGCGGAGACGGGCGCCAAGCCCGTGGCCGCTGCGGGCCACAGCCTGGGCGAGTACACGGCGCTGGTCGCCGCCGGCGCGCTGAGCCTGGCCGATGCGCTGCCGCTGGTGCGCTTCCGCGCCCAGGCCATGCAGGAGGCCGTGCCGGTGGGCGCGGGCGCGATGTACGCCATCCTGGGCCTGGACGGTGACGCCGTGCGCGCCGGCTGCGCGCAGGCCGCCGCCGAGACCGGCGAGGCCATCGAGGCCGTCAACTTCAACGACCCCAAGCAGACCGTCATCGCCGGCAGCAAGGCCGGCGCCGAGAAGGCCGCCGAGATCCTGAAGGCCGCGGGCGCCAAGCGCGCGCTGCCGCTGCCGGTGTCCGCACCCTTCCACTCCAGCCTGATGAAGCCGGCCGCCGAGCGGCTGAAGGAAAAGCTGGCCTCGGTGCAGTTCCAGGCCGCCGCCTTCCCGGTCATCAACAACATCGACGTGGCCGTGACCGACAGCGCCGATGCGCTGCGCGACGCGCTGTACCGCCAGGCCTTTGGTCCCGTGCGCTGGGTCGAGGTCGTGCAGGCGCTGAAGGCCCGCGGCGTCGGCCACCTCATCGAGGCCGGCCCCGGCAAGGTGCTGACGGGCATGGCCAAGCGCATCGACGCCGAGCTGCAGGCCGTCTGCGTGTTCGACCCCGCCTCGCTGGCCGAGGCCCGTGCGCTGCTGGGAGCCTGAATCCATGACTGACTCTGCATCCAAGGGCGTGGCCCTCGTCACCGGCGCGAGCCGCGGCATCGGCCGCGCCATCGCGCTGGCTCTCGCCGCTGACGGCTGGCGCGTCGTCGGCACGGCCACCACCGAATCCGGCGCCGCCGGCATCACCGAGGCCCTGGCGGCGCACGGTGGCCGCGGCATCGTGCTGAACGTGACCGACGGCGCCGCGGCACAAGCCGCCGTGGACGACATCGTCGCCAAGGACGGCGGACTGCATGTGCTGGTCAACAACGCCGGCATCACGCGTGACGGCCTGTCCATGCGCATGAAGGACGACGACTGGGACGCCGTCATCGACACCAACCTGAAGGCGGTGTTCCGCCTCTCGCGCGCCGCCATCAAGCCGATGATGAAGCAGCGCGCGGGCCGCATCATCAACATCACGTCCGTCGTGGGCGCCTCCGGCAACCCCGGCCAGGCCAACTACGCGGCGGCCAAGGCCGGCGTGGCGGGCCTGACCCGCTCGCTGGCCCGCGAACTGGGCAGCCGCGGCATCACCGTCAACTGCGTCGCGCCGGGCTTCATCGCCACCGACATGACCGAGGTGCTGCCCGAGGCCCAGAAGGCCGCGCTGCTGGGCCAGATCCCGCTGGGCCGCCTGGGCGCACCCGAGGAGATCGCGGCCACCGTGGCCTTCCTGGCCTCGCCCGGCGCGGCCTACATCACCGGCAGCGAACTGCACGTCAACGGCGGCATGTTCATGGCCTGATCCCGGTGGCCTGAGGCCCCTCCCAGGCCGCCCGCCGCCCCGACTTAGGGGCGGCACCCTAGAGCCCGTAGAATGTCGGGCTGTTTTCTGCAAACCCCTCCTGGAGGAGTCATGAGCGATATCGAAGCACGAGTCAAGAAAATCATCGCCGAGCAACTCGGCGTGGCGGAAGCCGACGTCACGAACGAAAAGGCTTTCGTCGCCGACCTGGGCGCTGATTCTCTGGACACCGTGGAACTGGTGATGGCCCTCGAGGACGAGTTCGGCATCGAGATCCCGGACGAAGAGGCCGAGAAGATCACCACCGTGCAACTGGCGATCGACTACGCCGTCAAGCACCAGAAGGCCTGAGCGCCTTCTCCGTCCCTGCAACTCTGATCCGCACCGCATGACCCGTCGCCGTGTCGTCGTCACCGGTCTTGGCCTGATCAGCCCCGTCGGCAACACCGTTGCCGAGGGCTGGGCCAACATCCTCGCCGGTCGTTCCGGCATTGCCACCGTCACCCGCTTCGACGCCAGCAACATGGCGTGCCACTTCGCGGGCGAGGTCAAGGGCTTCAACATCGAGGATTACATCCCCGCCAAGGAAGCCCGGCACATGGATACCTTCATCCATTACGGCCTGGCGGCATCCATCCAGGCGGTGCGTGATGCCGGTCTGCCGACCGGCGACCAACTGACCGAAGAACAGGCCGAGCGCATCGGCGTGCTCGTGGGTTCCGGCATCGGCGGCCTGCCGCTGATCGAGGAAACCAAGACCGAGCTGATCAACCGCGGCCCGCGCCGCATCTCGCCGTTCTTCATCCCGGCCTCGATCATCAACATGATCTCGGGCCATGTCTCCATCCAGTTCGGCTTCCAAGGGCCCAACCTGGCGATCGTGACGGCCTGCACCACGGGCCTGCATGCGATCGGCGAGGCCGGCCGGCTCATCGAGTACGGCGACGCCGACGTGATGATCGCCGGTGGTGCGGAAGCCGCGGTGTCGCCCCTGGGCATCGGCGGCTTCGCCGCGGCCCGGGCGCTGTCCACCCGCAACGACGACCCCGCCACCGCGTCTCGCCCCTGGGACAAGGACCGCGACGGCTTCGTGCTGGGCGAGGGTGCCGGCGTGCTGGTGCTCGAAGAGTACGAACACGCCAAGAAGCGCGGCGCCAAGATCTACTGCGAGCTGGCCGGCTTCGGCATGGGTGCGGACGCGTACCACATGACCGCCCCCAACGTGGACGGCCCCAAGCGCTCCATGCGCGCGGCGCTGCGCAACGCAGGGCTGAATCCCGACCAGGTCCAGTACATGAACGCCCACGGCACCTCCACGCCGCTGGGTGACGTCAACGAGACCAACGCCATCAAGCTGGCCTTTGGCGACCATGCCAAGAAGATGGTCGTCAGCTCGACCAAGTCCATGACCGGCCACCTGCTGGGCGGCGCGGGCGGCATCGAGTCGGTCTTCACGGCGCTGGCGGTGCGCGACCAGGTCGCGCCGCCGACCATCAACATCTTCAACCAGGATCCCGAGTGCGACCTGGACTACTGCGCCAACGAGGCGCGGCCGATGAAGATCGAGGTTGCCGCCAAGAACAACTTCGGCTTCGGCGGCACCAACGGCACGCTGATCTTCAAGCGCGTCTGATCGCGCAGGCCGGCGATGCGCCGCTCGCCGCCGGTCCGGGTGCAACTGCAGCCCCAGCCGGCCGCGCAGGCGCTGGTGACGCTCATCGTGTCCCTGGCCGCCGGTGGGCTGGCCGCGTGGGCCAGCAGTCATCAATCCTGGGCCTGGCCGCTCTGGCTGGGCGTTCCGGCGCTCGCTTGGCTGGCCTGGCGCCAGGCCGCCGTGCCGCCGCGGCTGCTGCGCTGGGACGGGCAGGCCTGGTGGTTGAGTGAGCCGGGGGCCTCCACTGAAACCGCCGTGGAGATCGCCGTGCTGATGGACCTGGACGGCTGGCTGCTGCTGCAGGCCCGGCCGGGTCCGCGCTGGCTGCCGCTGTCGCGTCGCCAGCAGGGGCCGCAATGGGGTGCCTTGCGCGCCACGCTGTTCGCCGCACGCGGCGGCGCCAGCGGGTCATGAGTGCCGATGCCGACGCGCTGCTGGTGCGCGAGGCCCAGGCGGGCAGCCGGGCCGCGTTCGAGATGCTGGTCATCAAGTACCAGCGCCGCGTGGAACGCCTGCTGGCGCGCAGCGTGCGCGATCCCGCCGATGTGGCCGACCTGTGCCAGGAGACCTTCTTGGCCGCCTACCGCGCTCTGTCCGGCTTTCGTGGCGATGCCGCCTTCTACACCTGGCTCTATCGCATCGCCATCAACGCCGCCAAGCGCCACCGTGCGCGGCAGCGGCCGGCGGATGCCCTGGACGATGGCGAGGGAACTTTAGACACCCGGGCGACTCCAAGCGACGATGCAACCCCCGAAGCCTTGCTGGCCGGCCGTCAGCTGGCGCGCAGCCTGGACGACGCGGTGCAAGCCCTGGCCGATGACCTGCGCCGGGCACTGCTGCTCCGAGAGGTGGATGGCTTGAGCTACGACGAGATCGCCGAATTGATGGATTGCCCGCCCGGGACCGTGCGCTCCCGCATCTTCCGCGCCCGCGAGGCCGTGGCCGCACGGCTGCGACCGCTGCTGGGCGGCGGAGGCCGGCCATGGTGAGCGCAGACCGCAGCAGCCTGGACGAGGCCTTGTCGGCCGTCCAGGACGGCAGCGCGACGCCGCAGGACTGGGCGCGGGTCGAGGCCGCCTGGGCTTCGGACCCGGCGCTGCGGGCCCGCTGGGCCGATTGGCAGGCGCTGGGCGACGGCCTGCGCTCCGCCGAACTGCTGGCCGCGCACCGTGATCCCCAGCGGCTGCTGGATGCGCTGCATGCCGCGCTGCCGCTCCAAGGTGCGCCGCAGCGGCGGCGCCGTGAGTGGCTGGCGCCCCTGGGCGTCGCCGCCAGCTTCGTCGTCCTGGCCATGGGCCTGACCCGCTGGATGCCGACGGCGGCACCGCCGACCGGCGTCGAACTGGCGCGCGGCCCGGCCGTGCCCTTGCAGGCACTGGTGGGCGACAGCTTTGCGCAGACGGCCGCGGGCCGTACGCTGCCGGCCGAGGTCGGCCTGCGCGATGCCGCCTGGCCCGGCGAGCCGACGCTGGCCTGGCCCGACGCAGCCCTCACCCCGCAGGACGCTCCCTCATCGGCCAGGCCTTGAAGCGCCGCGCCCATCACCCATCTGTTTTCGCTCCCTGATGCCCAACCCGGAAACCCCCATGCACGTCGAGAACACAGCCCCCCGCGCCCGCGCGCGCTCCCTGCTTTCAGCCACGACCCTGGCGCTCACCTTCGTGCTGGGCCAGCCCGTGCTGTCGGCCCAGGCGCGCGAGCTGCCGGACTTCAGCGAACTGGCCGAGCGCGTGGGGCCGGCCGTCGTCAACATCCGCACCTCCGAGCGCGTCCGCGTGCCCGAAGGTCAGGCCGAGGCCAACGAGCAGATGCAGGAGTTGCTGCGCCGCTTCGGCCTGCCGGTGCCCAACCAGCGGCGCGGTGCGCCGCGCGGCGATGACGACGATGCGCCCACCCGCCGCGGCGTCGGCTCCGGTTTCATCCTCAGCGCCGACGGCTATGTGCTGACGAACGCCCACGTCGTGCAGGGCGCCGACGAGGTCATCGTCACGCTGACCGACAAGCGCGAACTCAAGGCCAAGCTCATCGGTGCGGACCAGCGCTCCGACGTGGCCGTCGTGAAGGTCGAGGCCACGGGCCTGCCGGTCGTCAAGGTCGGCGACAGCAACAAGGCCAAGGTGGGCGAATGGGTCATGGCCATCGGCTCGCCCTTCGGCCTGGAGAACAGCGTGACCGCCGGCATCATCAGCGCCAAGCAGCGCGACACCGGCGACCTGCTGCCGCTGATCCAGACCGACGTGGCCATCAACCCCGGCAACTCGGGCGGCCCGCTGGTCAACATGCGCGGCGAGGTCATCGGCATCAACTCGCAGATCTACAGCCAGAGTGGTGGCTACATGGGCATCTCGTTCGCGATCCCCATTGCCGACGCGATCCGCGTGGCCGATGAGCTGCGCGCCGGCGGTCGCGTGGTGCGCGGCTATCTGGGTGTGCTGCCCGACGACATCACCAAGGAAGTTGCCGAGGCCATCGGCCTGGGCAAGGCACGGGGCGCCTTGATCCGCAACGTGATCGCCGGCAGCCCGGCCGAGAAGGCGGGCGTGGAGGGCGGTGACGTCATCACTAAGGTTGACGGCACGCCGGTGGAGAAGGCGTCGGACCTGCGCCGCCTCATCGCGACGGTCAAGCCCGGCGCCAAGGCCACACTGACCGTGTTCCGTCGCGGCAGCTACAAGGACCTGGTCGTCACCATCGCAGAAGACGAGCGCAGCGCACGACCCGGCGCGGCCCGCGAGGCCGATTCATCCGGCAACGCCGCACCGAGCGCCGCGTTGGGCTTGAAGGTCTCGGAGTTGACCGAGGCGCAGCGCAAGGAGCTCAAGGTCAAGGGCGGCGTGCGCGTGGACGGCGCCACCGGGGCGGCGGCGCGTGCCGGCCTGCGCGAGGGCGACCTGATCCTGGCGGTCGACAACGTGGAGGTCGCGACCGTGAAGGACTTCCAGGCCCAGATCGCCAAGGCCGACAAGGCCAAGGTCATCAATTTGCTGGTGCGCCGCGACGATATCGTCAGCTTCGTGCTGCTCAAGCCGGGCCGCTGAGACCAGGAAGACGTGCCTATCCAGTCGGGCTTTCCGCGATGCGGCATGCCTGGCTGGAGCGGCATCCCGGGTTGTCCACCGCCGACAAAAGTTGGCGCCTGCCAACTTGAGGTGGCGCCCGCGGATTGTTAGCGCCAGCCGCTAAAATCGGACCGAGACGTGCCGCTGAAAGCGGTGTCCTGCGCAGGAATCCGCGATGGCCGACGCCGACGGAGTGCCATCCACAGGCGATCCACAGGAACTTGTGGATAAGATGTAGATGAAATTTCATGTTGGTGGGCTGCAACGGCCGGAGAACCAATGCTGGTGCGGTTTTCCGGCCGATGCTTTTGGCTACAATGGAAGCCCAACAAGCAGTTGCCATACCTTTTGTTGGAAGGCGCGTCACCTCTTCGACGTGCCTTTTTTTTGTTTACGGCACGGCCCCGGCGGGCCTTCACATCGCTGCGCGATATGAGCCTCCCACGCAACGGCGTTCGCCGTTGTGCCTTCAGCGATCCGTGCAGCCGACGAGCATGAACCACATCCGCAATTTCTCCATCATTGCCCACATCGACCACGGCAAGAGCACGCTGGCCGACCGCATCATCCAGCGCTGCGGTGGCCTGAGCGACCGGGAGATGGAAGCGCAGGTGCTGGACTCCATGGACCTGGAGCGCGAGCGCGGCATCACCATCAAGGCGCAGACGGCCGCGCTGCAGTACAAGGCCAAGGACGGCCAGGTCTACAACCTCAACCTCATCGACACGCCGGGGCATGTGGACTTCTCCTACGAAGTCAGCCGCTCGCTGTCGGCCTGCGAGGGCGCGCTGCTGGTCGTCGATGCGTCGCAAGGTGTCGAAGCGCAGACGGTGGCCAACTGCTACACGGCGCTGGACCTGGGCGTCGAGGTGGTGCCGGTGCTCAACAAGATGGACCTGCCGTCGGCCGACCCCGACAACGCCAAGGCCGAGATCGAGGACGTCATCGGCATCGACGCGGGCGACGCCATTCCCTGCTCGGCCAAGACCGGCATGGGCATCGACGAGATCCTGGAGGCCGTCATCGCCAAGATGCCGCCGCCCAAGGGCAACCCCGAGGGCCCGCCGCGGGCCATGATCATCGATGCCTGGTTCGACAACTACGTGGGCGTCGTCATGCTGGTCCGTGTGGTGGACGGCGAACTGCGCAAGAACGAACGCATCCGCCTGATGGCCACCAACGCCATCTACGGCATCGAGCACCTGGGCGTGTTCACGCCCAAGAGCGAGAACCGCGATGCGCTCAAGGCCGGCGAGGTGGGCTTCGTCATCTGCGGCATCAAGGAACTGGCCGCCGCCAAGGTGGGCGACACCATCACGCTGGAAAAGAAGCTGCCCAACAACGCCGGCCCGGCGACCGAGCCGCTGCCGGGCTTCAAGGAGATCCAGCCGCAGGTCTTCGCGGGGCTCTACCCGACCGAGGCCAGCGAGTACGACCAGCTGCGCGACGCGCTGGAGAAGTTGAGCCTCAACGACTCCTCGCTGCGCTTCGAGCCCGAAGTCAGCCAGGCGCTGGGCTTCGGCTTCCGCTGCGGCTTCCTGGGTCTGCTGCACATGGAGATCGTGCAGGAGCGCCTGGAGCGCGAGTTCGACCAGGACCTGGTGACGACCGCGCCCAGCGTCATCTACGAGGTGGAGTTGAACGACGGCACGGTGCTGCAGGTCGAGAACCCGTCCAAGATGCCGGACCCCGGTCGCATCCGCGAGATCCGCGAGCCCATCGTGACCGTGCACCTCTACATGCCGCAGGACTACGTCGGCGTGGTCATGACGCTGGCCAACCAGAAGCGTGGCATCCAGCTCAACATGGCCTACCACGGCAAGCAGGTCATGCTGACCTACGAGATCCCGCTGGCCGAGATCGTGCTGGACTTCTTCGACAAGCTGAAGTCGGCGTCGCGCGGCTATGCCTCCATGGACTACGAGTTCAAGGAGTACCGCGCCGCCGACGTGGTGAAGGTCGACATCCTCATCAACGGCGACAAGGTCGACCCGCTGGCCATGATCGTGCACCGCAGCCAGAGCCAGTACCGCGGCCGCGCGGTGGCGGCCAAGATGCGCGAGCAGATCCCGCGCCAGATGTACGACGTGGCCATCCAGGCGGCCATCGGCGCCAACATCATCGCCCGCGAGAACATCAAGGCGCTGCGCAAGAACGTGCTGGCAAAATGCTACGGCGGCGACATCACCCGCAAGCGCAAGCTGCTCGAAAAGCAGAAGGCCGGCAAGAAGCGCATGAAGCAGATCGGCTCGGTCGAGGTGCCTCAGGAAGCCTTCCTGGCCATCCTGCAGGTCGACGACTGATCCACCTCCGACTCCCCTTCCGCCTTGAAAACCTCCCTGATGAGCGCGCTGACTGGTGTTTTGTACGCGGCCCTGGTGGCCTACCTGGGCGGCTGGTACCTCGGCCGCTGGACCGGCAACTTTGCGCTGCTGCTGTTCATCCTGACCGCGGTGACCATGCTGTACTGGCTGGCCGAGCGCTTCCACTTCGCGCCGGCCCGGCGCGCGGCGGCGCAGGCGCTGGTGGACAACGATGCCAGGCGCCGCGAGGCGCTGGCCGCCCAGGGCATCTCCCGCGTGGACGGCGACATCGAGCCGGCCCGCCAGCAGCTGCTGCAACAGCCCTGGTGGCTGGACTGGACCGCCGGCCTGTTCCCGGTGATCTTGGTCGTCTTCCTGCTGCGCAGCTTCCTGTTCGAGCCGTTCAAGATCCCCTCGGGCTCCATGGTGCCCACGCTGCTGGTCGGCGATCTCATCCTGGTCAACAAGTTCCACTACGGCGTGCGGCTGCCGGTGATCAACAAGAAGATCATCGCCAACAACGACGTCAAGCGCGGTGACGTGATGGTGTTCCGCTATCCCGAGGACCCCAGCACGGACTTCATCAAGCGCGTCGTCGGCATCCCGGGCGACGAGGTGAGCTACATCAACCAGAAGCTCTACATCAACGGTCAGCTGGCGCCCGTGCAGCCCCTGGGCAACTTCTATGACGAGGACGGCCGCGTCTACCGGCAGCGCTTCCTGGAGAAGCTGGGCGACAAGGAGCACCAGATCCTGGTCCAGCCCGATGCGCAGCGTTATTTCCGCGCCGACCGCGCCGACGGCCCCTTCCCCTACAGTGAGAACTGCCGCTACAGCCTCGAAGGCGTGACCTGCAAGGTGCCCGCCGGCCACTACTACATGCTGGGCGACAACCGCGACAACTCGCGCGACTCGCGCTTCTGGGGCTTCGTGCCCGACGAGAACATCGTCGGCAAGGCCTTCTTGGTGTGGATGAATTTCGGTAACCTCAAGCGCGTCGGTACCTTCTTCAACTGATGCATCCCATGAGCCGTCGTCGCCCCCCATCATCGTCGTTCCCGCTCCGCGCGCAGCGGGGCTTCACGCTGATCGGCCTGCTGTTCTGGGGCGCCGTCATCGCCGTGGCGGCCGTGGTGGCCATGAAGGTCTTCCCGACCGTGCTGGAGTACTACACGGTGCAGCGCGTCGTCGACCGCATTGCGGCCGGCAACCCCTCCACCGTGCCGGCCGTGCGTCAGGAGTTCGACCGCGCGCGCCAGGTCGAGTACTCCATCCAGAGCATCTCCGGCAGCGACCTGACGATCAGCAAGGACGGCAACGACCGCGTCGTCATCGAGTTCGCCTGGAACAAGGAGATCGACCTGTTCGGGCCCGTCTACCTGCTGATCAAGTACAGCGGCAAGTCCCGGTGACCATGGCGCTGCGACGATGAACGCTGCGCTCGATGCCCTCCAGCGCCGCCTGGGCCACCGCTTCCAGCGGCCCGAGCTGCTGGTGCGGGCGCTGACCCACCGCAGCTACGGCGCCGACCACAACGAGCGGCTGGAGTTCCTGGGTGACGCCGTGCTGAGCCTGGCCGTCTCCAGCCTGCTGTACGAGCGCTATGCCGGCTCCGCCGAAGGCGACCTGACCCGCGTGCGCGCCCACCTGGTGCGCGAGGACAGCCTGCACAAGCTGGCGCTGGCCCTGGGCCTGCCGGAGGTGCTGCGCATGTCCGACGGCGAGGCCCGTGGCGGCGGCGCGCAGCGCCCCTCCATCCTGGCCGACGCCGTCGAGGCGGTGCTGGGCGCAGCCCATGTCGACGCCGGCTACGACGCCGCGCTGGCCATCGTGCGCCGGCTGCTGGGCGAGACCATCGCGACGGCCGCCAGCACGGGCGACTTCGGCAAGGATGCCAAGACCGCCCTGCAGGAATGGCTGCAGGCCCGCCGCATCGCCGTGCCCAGCTACCGCATCATCGCGACGCGGGGCCAGGCCCATGCCCAGGTGTTCGAGGTCGAATGCGCCGTGCCGGCGCTGGACGTCGCAGCCCTGGGCGAGGGCCGCTCCCGACGCACCGCCGAGCAGGAGGCCGCCCGCCGCCTGCTGGACCGACTGAACGAACGAGGCTGCTGATGACCGATGCCGTCACCCCAACTCCCGCAGGGTCCGCCCAACCGGCCGGCCAGCGCTGCGGCCTCATCGCCATCGTCGGCAGGCCCAACGTCGGCAAGTCCACGCTGCTGAACGCGCTGGTGGGCCAGAAGGTCAGCATCACCTCCGACAAGGCGCAGACCACGCGCCACCGCATCACCGGCGTGCGCACGGTGGACGAGGCGCAGTTCGTCTTCGTCGACACGCCCGGCTTCCAGACCAAGCACAACGCCGCGCTGAACCGCACGCTGAACCGCACCGTGCATGGCGTGCTGGCCGACGTGGATCTGGTGCTGTTCGTCGTCGAGGCCGGCCGCTTCGGCCTGGACGACGCCAAGGTGCTGGCCCTGCTGCCGGAGGACAAGCCGGTCGTGCTGATCGCCAACAAGCTGGACGCCGTGCACCGCCGCGCCGAGCTGGCGCCGTGGCTGAAGGGCATGCAGGAGCGCCGCAACTTCGCCGAGTTCGTGCCGCTGTCGGCCAAGAAGGCGGCCGACGTCGACCGCCTCTTCAAGATCCTCAAGCCCTACCTGCCCGAGCAGGGCTGGTTCTACGACGAGGACGCGCTGACCGATCGGTCCGAGCGCTTCCTGGCCAGCGAGATCATCCGCGAGAAGCTGTTCCGCCTGACCGGCGACGAGCTGCCCTACACCTCCACCGTCGTCATCGACAAGTGGGAAGAGGAGGGCGCGATGCGCCGAATCAGCGCCAGCATCGTCGTCGAGCGCGACGCCCACAAGGGCATGATCATCGGCCAGGGCGGCGAGCGGCTGAAGCGCATCGGCTCCGAATCGCGCCAGGAGCTGGAGCATCTGATGGACGGCCGGGTCTTCCTGGAGCTGTGGGTCAAGGTGCGCTCGGGCTGGGCGGATTCCGAAGAGCATCTGCGCAGCTACGGCTACGAGTGACATGACGCCGCCGTCGGGCCGAGCGCCGGGCCGCTCCCAAGCCGGTCCGCGTCCCCTCGGGGGACCGTCCAGCGTACCCGCTGGGCGAGGGGCAGCAGGACACCAGCCCGCCTACGTGCTGCACCAGCACGACTGGAGCGAGACCAGCCTCATCCTGGACTTGTTCACGCGCGAGTCCGGCCGCATCGCGGTGGCGGCCAAGGGTGCCAAGCGGCCGTACTCGCAGCTGCGCGCCGTGCTGCTGCCGCTGCAGCGCATCACCGTCAGCCTGTCCAAGCCCGCCAAGGCCGATGGCGGCGAGGTGCAGACGCTGCGCAGCGCCGAATGGGGCGGCGGCGCCACGCTGCCGGCCGGTGCGGCGCTGTTCTCGGGCTACTACCTGAACGAGCTGCTGCTCAAGCTGCTGGCCCGGCACGACCCGCATCCGCAGCTGTTCGACGCCTATGCCGACGCGCTGGCCCATCTGGCCGAAGGCGATGTCGCGCTGCGCGCCTTCGAGATCAAGCTGCTGGCCGAGCTGGGCTTGCTGCCCGACCTCAGCGTCGTCACGCCGACGCAAGCCCCCATCGACCCGGCGCGCAAATACCAGCTGTCGCCCGAGTCCGGCGTCATCCCGCCCACCAGCGATGCCAGCCTGCCCGGCGCGCTCCTGATCCAGCTGCAGGCCGCGCTGCTGCACGGCAGCATGGCCGCGCTGCGCCAGGCCTGCGCGGCCGCGCCGCAGGCGCTGAAGACCACGCTGCGCGGGCTGCTCCACTACCATCTGGGCCACCAGCCGCTGCGCACCCGCGCGCTGATGGTGGACGTGCAACAACTGCTCGACACATGAATCCCCTTGCCCATGCCGGCGCCCGCTGCGCGCTGTCGGTCAACGTCAACAAGGTCGCGCTGCTGCGCAACACCCGGCATCTGGGCATCCCCAGCGTGCTGCGCGCGGCCGAGGCCTGCCTGCTGGCCGGCGCGCAAGGCATCACCGTGCATCCGCGGCCCGATGCGCGCCACATCCGTGCCAGCGACGTGGACGACCTGGCCGCCTTCCTGCGCGACTGGCCGCAGGCCGAGTTCAACATCGAGGGCAACCCGACGCAGAACCTGATGGACTTCGTGCGCCGCCACCGGCCGCACCAGGTCACCTTCGTGCCCGACGCGGAAGACCAGTTCACCTCCGACCACGGCTGGACGCTGCCGCAGGACGCCGAGCGGCTGCGCCCGCTGATCCGCGAGGCCCAGGACCTGGGCGTGCGCGTCAGCCTGTTCATGGACCCCAACCCCGCGGCCATGGCTGCTGTCGCCGAGCTGGGCGCGGACCGCATCGAGCTCTACACCGAGACCTTCGCCAGCGCCTTCGGCACCGAACGCCAGGACGCCGTGCTGGCTGGCTTCACGGCCACGGCCGAGGCGGCGCTGAAGGTGGGGCTGGGCGTCAACGCCGGCCACGACCTGAACCGCGACAACCTCAGCCTGTTCCTGCGCCATGTGCCCGGCGTGCAGGAGGTCTCCATCGGCCACGCGCTGATCGCCGACGCGCTGGAGCTGGGCTATGCGGAGACCGTCAAGGCCTATCAGCGGGTCATCGCGACCGCCTACTCGTGATGCGGGCCGCCGCGCCGGGCCGTCCCAAGCAAGCGCGGCTCCCGCCTGGCGGGACAGCGCGCAGCGCGAAGGGTGCAGCATGAAGCGCCGCGCCCTGCTGCTCGCCGCGCTGCCGCTGCCGGCACGCGCCGCGCTGCGCTTCCCGCGCGACTTCGGCGCCCATCCCGGCCAGGGCATCGAGTGGTGGTACCTGACCGGCCTGCTCGGCGCGCCGGGCCGCGCGCCACGCTTGGGCTACCAGCTCACCTTCTTCCAGCTGCCCGGCCCCGCGCCGGCTGACCACCCCAGCGCACTGGCAGCCCGCACGCTGATGCTGGGCCATGTGGCCTTGTCGGAGCTAGGCCCGCAGCGCCAGCGCCATGCCCAGCGGCTGCTGCGCACGCTACCCGGCGCGGTGCAGGCCAGCCAGGCCGACTGCGACGTGCGCCTGCGCGACTGGACGCTGC
>JBKBVY010000061.1:0-14815 GCA_046289335.1 Roseateles sp.
GGCCGCTGCCCAGCCGCGTCGATGCGCCGCCGATGAAGCGCTGGAACTGCCGCTGGCCCAGCGTCAGCGCCGCGAAGTTCTCGTCCAGAGTGGCGCGATAGGCGATGTCGGCCGAGCCGGCGGCGGAGAAGTCGCCGTTCCTCGCGAAGTACGGCCCCTTGCGGTACTCGATGCGCTCGACCAGCTCCGGGATCAGGAAGTTGAGGTCCGAGTAGCCCTGGCCATGGCCATGGCTGGGCATGTTGACCGGCAGGCCGTTCACCGTGGTGGCGAAGTCCGTGCCGTGATCCAGGTTGAAGCCGCGCAGGAAGTACTGGTTGGCCTTCCCGTCGCCCGAGTGCTGCGTGACGATGACACCCGGCACGAACTCCAGCACCTCACCCGGCCGCAGCGCGGGCCGGCTCCTCAGCAGTTCGGCGCGGATGCTGCCCTGCGAGGCGGCGTCACCACTGCCGATGGCGTTGTCGTAGTGGCGGCTGGTGATCTCGACACGCTCCAGCGCTTGCTGCGCCTGGGCCGCGGGCGTGAGACAGCCGATGACGGACAGCGCGATGGGCGCGCGCCGGACGAGGCGAAAAGGGAGCGGCATGGCAGATGTATGAAGTTTCAACAAAGCTTCATACAAGAAGCATGCCCAGCGCCGGGGCGGCCCCGCAGGGCAGCGGCACCACCTGCGTGCGGTCAGCGCTGTTGACGCGCCTTGGTGGTGCGCGCCGTGGCCGGCTTCTGGTGCGTGTGGCCGTGCTCGTGGTGGGTCTGCATGGGCACCAGATGAAGGTGACCATGGCTCACACCCGACTGCGCCATCAGCGCGTCGGCAAACGCGCGCACCGCCGCCGTGCGGCCGCGCAGCACGACCGTCTCCAGGCCGTGCTCGTGGTCCAGGTGCACATGCATGGTCGAGACCGTCAGGTCGTGGTGGTCGTGCTGGAAATCGGCGAGCCGCGCGGCGAGCTGGCGCTGGTGGTGATCGTAGACATAACTCAGCGTTGCCACGCAGGGCTCGTCGGGGTTGTCCTGCAGGCGTGCGTTGCCCAGGTCCTGGCGCAGCAGGTCGCGGAAGGCCTCGGAGCGGTTGTCGTAGCCGCGCGAGCGCACCAGCGCCTCGAAGGCGTCGGCCAGCTCGTCGTCCAGGGACATGGTGAGTCGCTTCATGGCCAGCTCGTGTAGGGGTGGACCGCCAGGTTGGCGTTGACGTAGCGCGCGTCGCCCGTGACCTCGTCGCCCAGCCAGGTCGGTCGCGTGAAGACCTGCTCCTCGGACTGCAGCTCGATCTCCGCGACGACGAGGCCGGCGTTGGCGCCCAGGAACTCGTCCACCTCCCAGGTCAGGCCATCCAGCACGCACAGGTGGCGGATCTTCTCCACCACCGGGCCGTCGGCCAGCGCCAGCAGCTGCTGCGCATCGGCCAGCGGCACGGCGTACTCGAACTCGGCGCGCGTGGCGCCGGTGGTCGCGCCCTTGATGGTCAGGAAGGCGCGCTCGCCGGCAATGCGCACGCGCACCGTGCGGGCCGGGTCGCGGCTCAGATAGCCCTGGCTGAAGCGCGTGGCGCTGCCGGCCTGCGCGCGCCAGCCGTCGCCGGCGACGAGGAATTTGCGTTCGATCTCAATGCCCATGGTCTGCTGCTGCCTTGGCTGCGGCCTCGCGCAGCTTGTCCTTCTTGCTCTTGCGGGTGCTGCTCTTGATGCCGCCGGTGGCCTGGGCCTCGGTCGCCACCGCCGTGGGCTCGAAGCCGGGCAGCCGCTCGCGTGGCACGCGCTGGCCCTGGCGCTTCTCGATGAGGCGGAAATGGCTCTCGGCGTTCTCGGGGCTGTCCGCGCAGATGAAGCTGACGGCCACGCCCACCGCGCCCGCGCGGCCGGTGCGGCCGATGCGGTGGGTGTAGTCGGCGGCCGAGCGCGGCAGCTCGTAGTTGACGACGGCATCCAGCTGCTCGATGTGCAGGCCGCGCGCCGCCACGTCGGTGGCCACCAGCACGCTGACCTGGCCGGACTTCAGCGCCGCCAGCACGTCGCGCCGGGCGCCCTGGCTCAGCTCGCCATGCAGCACGCCGGCCTTGAAGCCATGGGCATGCAGCTTGTCCGACACCAGCTCCGCCGTGTAGCGGCTGGCCACGAACACCAGCGCCCGCGGCCAGGCCTGGTCACGCAGCAGCTGGCGCAGCGCGGGCAGGCGCTGGGCGCGGTCCAGCTGGATGGCGCGCTGTGTGATCTGCGGCGGCGCCTCTTCGATGACGATGCGCTCGGGCGCGTGCAGCAGCGCATCGGCCAACGCCTGCACGGCCGGCGGGAAGGTGGCCGAGAACAGCAGCGTCTGCCGCTGCGCCGGCAGCAGCCCCAGCACGCGCTGCAGCTCGTCGGCAAAGCCTTGGCCCAGCAGGCGGTCGGCCTCGTCCAGCACCAGGTGCTGCACGCCGGCAAGCGTCAGGCCGTTGTGGTCCAGCAGGTCCAGCAGCCGGCCCGGCGTGGTCACCATCACATCGCAGCCGCCGCGCAGCGCCATCAGCTGCGGGTTGATGGACACGCCGCCAAAGGCCAGCGCGATCTTGGGCCGGTGCAGCAGCCGCGCGGCCAGCTCGCGCAGCAGCTCGGCCGTCTGCGCGGCCAGCTCGCGCGTGGGCGCCAGCACCAGCAGGCGCGGGCCGGGGCGCGGCGGCGATTCGATCAGGCGCTGCAGCAGCGGCAGCACGAAGGCAGCTGTCTTGCCGGAGCCGGTCTGCGCGATGGCCAGCACGTCGCGGCCGGCCAGCACCGGCGGCAGCGCCGCAGCCTGGATGGCGGTGGGGGCGTGGTAGCCCTGCTCGCGCACGGCGCGCAGCAGGGCGGGCGTGAGGCCCAGGGAAGCGAAGGACATAGCCGGGGATTTTGCGGGACAGACCGATCAAGCGAAGCGAGTAGCTCTGTCCCCAGTTGACTTGAAACGCGGGCTCAGAAAAGCGGCTGCTGATCACCCGCAAGTTGCCCCACGGCGCGCGCCTCGATGAGCAGCAGGCGGTGGCAGGGCACGATGGGCGCAAAGGGGTTGTCGCCCTCGGCCCGGCCCACCGCACGCGCGGCGCCGGGCTGGCCCAGCGCCGCGGCGATCTGGCCGTAGGTGCGCGTCTGGCCGGGCGGGATGGCGCGCGTCAGCGCATGCACCCGGCGCCGGAACTCGGGAATGCCGCGCTCGTCCAGCAGCACGTCGCTGAGGTCGCACAGCTCGCCGGCCAGCAGCGCGCGGATGCCCGCCACGGCGTGGGCGATGGCGGGGGGCAGGTCTTGCACGAGTTGGGCGCGCGGATGCAGGCGGGCCAGGCGCTCGGGCGGCGCCTCGGGCAGCAGCGAGGCGACGACGCCCTGCCCGCTCCAGACAATGCCGCAGCGGCCCAGCGCGGTGTCGAAGCTGTGGGCCCACAGCGGCCCGTCAATCGCGGCGGCAGTGTCGTTCACGTTGTTCGGGCGCTGCCTGCAGCAAGGCCTTGAAGTAGTAGCCCAGCATGGGGCCCACGCGGGCCGCGCCGGCCTCGTCCAGCCCCGGCGCGCGCTGGCGCCAGACGGCGGCGCAGGCGGCCGGCTGCAGGCCTTGGGCGGCGCAGTCCAGCAGCGCCTCGAAGCCGCCGCGCCAGCGCTCGAAGTCCGCCCGGCTCATGGCCGGGCCATGGCCCGGCACCAGTTGCCTGAACGGCTGGGCGGACAGCCGCGCCAGCGCCTCGCGCCAGGCCGGCGGGCAGGCGGTGTCGAGAAAGGGCACGGGCAGCGTCACCAGGTCGCCCGCGGCCAGCGTGCCGCTGGCTTCGTCCAGCACCCACAGGTCGCCGCCGCTGACGGCCGTCTCCAGCCCGACGCGCAGCCGGCGGCCGGCCAGCGACAAGGCCTGCGCGGCCCTGATCTCGTGGTCGGGCTGCAAGGCGCCAGGGCGCTGCAGCAGCGCCAGGTCCACCCGCATGACCTCGGCCTGCGCCGACGGCGCGCTCGGCAAGGCGGCTTCGAGCTGGCGGCGGTAGCCGTCCAGCCAGCCATCGGCGCTCAGCGCGCGCGCCGCGGCCAGCGCCGCCTCGGTGTGGGCGCGGTGGCGGCCGGTGTCGATGAGCACCCAGCCGCCCTGCCCTTGTAGCAGTAGGCTGTTGCCATCGGGCTGGCGGCCGGCCTCGAAGCCGCCGGGTACAAGGACCACGCCGGGCGCCAGCGTCTGCTGGGCCTGGGCGGCGCCGCACAGCAGCGCGAGGACGATGAGCAGGCCACGCATGCCGCCATGCTCGCGCCCGCGGGCGCGGCGGCCTTTCGTCATGCCGCCACGGCCGCGCCCGACAGCCGGGCCGCCGTGGCGCGCTGCGCCACCTCGCGCGGCGCCAGCGTCTTGAGGCGGTGGTCGCTCCACACCTGGCGCCAGCGGCGCGCGCCGGGCGTGCCATTCCACAGGCCCAGCGCATGGCGCATCGCATGCGGCCAGGAGCGGCCGGCGGCGTGCAGGCGATCGAGGTAGTCCAGCCAGGCTTCTTCCACCTGCTCGCGCGAGGTGGCGGGGTCGGGCGCGCCGAAGAAGCGCGAGTCCCACTGGGCCATGCTCCAGGGCTCGTGGTAGGCCTCGCGGCCGACCATGACGCCGTCCACCAGGGCCAGCTGCGCGGCGATGTCTTCCGGGCTCTTGATGCCACCGTTGATCGCGATGGTGAGCTGCGGGAACTCGCGCTTGAGTTGGGCCACGATGCCGTAGCGCAGCGGCGGGATTTCGCGGTTCTCCTTGGGGCTCAGGCCTTGCAGCCAGGCATTGCGCGCATGGACGATGAAGACCTCGCAGCCCGCCGCGGCGACGGTGCCGACGAAGTCGCGCACGAAGTCGTAGCTCTCGTTTCTGTCGATGCCGATGCGGTGCTTGACGGTGACGGGCAGCGTGGTGGCGTCGCGCATGGCCTTCACGCAGTCGGCCACCAGCTGCGGTTCGGCCATCAGGCAGGCGCCGAAGGCCCCCTTCTGCACCCGCTCGCTGGGGCAGCCGCAGTTCAGGTTGACCTCGTCATAGCCCCAGCGTTCGGCCAGCTTCGCGCAGGCGGCCAGGTCCGCGGGCTCGCTGCCGCCCAGCTGCAGCGCCACCGGATGCTCCTCGGCGTTGAAGTCCAGATGGCGCGGCTGGTCGCCGTGCAGCAGCGCGCCGGTGGTCACCATCTCGGTGTACAGCAGCGCATGGCGCGTGATGAGACGGTGCAGGTAGCGGCAATGCCGGTCCGTCCAGTCCATCATCGGCGCAACGGACAGGCGCCAGGGGGAGTAGCCCGGCATGCTCACGGCGCCCCCTCCAGCAGCGGCACCAGAAGCTGCGCCAGGCGGGGCTTGAGCTGCAGACCGAAGTCCATGGTGATGTGGTTGCGATCCAGGAACATGATGACGCCGTCGCGCTCGGTGGGGCAGACGGGCGTGCTGCAGATGTCGGCGGACAGGTCCAGGTAGGGCACGCGCCGGGCGGCCAGCGCCGCCGTCTCGGCGTCGAAGAAGACGGCGGAGCGGGCCTGCTCGTCGGCCTGCAGATAGCTGCAATAGCGATCGGCGGACTGGCCACGCCAGGCGGCACGGGCCAGGCAGATGGGCACGTCGAAGCCTGGGAAAGGCGTGTCGCGCAGGTAGGCGGCGCGCAGGCCCTGGGCCTGCAGGCGCGCCATCGTGCGCTCCAGCCCCTGGCGCCACTGCTCGCCCGGCACCGCATAGCCCGAGGAGCTGGCCACCAGCACCAGGTCGGGCTTCAGCGCCGCGATGCGGTCGAACATCTTTTCGCGCCAGCGGGTGCACTGCCAGTAGTCCAGGTGCTTGCCCTGGTAGTTCACGCGGATGTCCAGCGCCGGGCACTGCACCTTGGTCAGCGTGACGAAGCGCCAGCCACGCTCGGTGGCCAGGGCCTGCAGCGGCGCGAACCACTGCATCGCATGCGAGTCGCCGAACAGCAGCAACGTGGACGTGGCCTCGGGGCTGCCGTACTCGCAGGCGGGCTGGTCCAGCGCGTCGTACTTGGCCAGGCAGCCGTTCTCCTGCACCTCGGGCCAGCGGGTCGCCTCCAGGAAGCGCGCCTGGTCAGCGCCCAGCTCCACGCGGCCGACGGCATGGGCCGCGGCGGCCATCAGCCCGCACAGCAGCAGGCCGGCCGCCACCAGGCGGCGCGACGACCAGCCCGGCAGCAGGCCGTGCTTGAACGGCAGCTCCACCCAGCGGTAGGACAGCCAGCCCATCAGCAGCGACAAGGCCAGCACCGCCGGCGTCAGCCATGGGCCCGGCCGCGGGAACAGCAGCGCGGCAAAGATGATCAGCGGCCAGTGCCACAGGTACAGCGAATAGGAGCAGTCGCCCACCCAGGTCAGCGGCCGGCTGCGCAGCAGGCCGGCCACCCAGTTGTCCGACGCATGGCGGGCCACGAACAGCAAGGCCATGGCGCCCAGCACCGGCAGCAGCGCCCAGGCGCCGGGAAAGCCCAGCCGGGCGTCGAAGAACAGCGTGGCGCCGGCGATGGCCGCCAGGCCCAGCGTGCCGATGGCCGCCACGGCCGCGGGCCTGAGCCTGCGGCCCAGCTCGGGCTGCAGCGCGAACACCATGCCGGCCGCGAACTCCCAGATGCGCATGGGCGTCAGGAAGAAGGCGAACGGCAGCTTGAGCTGCGACACGACGATGCAGGCCGCCAGACTCAGCAGGCCGGCCACGGCCAGCAGCCCTGCCATGCCGCGGCGGGCGCTGCGCCCGGCCAGCGCATGGGCCGCGATCAGCAGCAGCGGCCAGAACAGGTAGAACTGCTCCTCCACGGCCAGCGACCACAGGTGCAGCAGCGGGTTGGCCTCGGTGTGGCCGCCGAAGTAGTTGGTCGAGCGGCTGGCAAACCACAGGTTGGCGGCGTAGAGCGCCGAGGCGCGCGCGGACGACATCAGCTCGCGGTGCTCGAACGGCGCATACAGCCAGGGCACGACGGCGATGACGAACAGCAGCAGCACGGCAAAGGCCGGCAGCAGCCGCCGCACGCGGCGCGCGTAGAAGGACCACAGGTCGATGCGGCCCTGCGTGGACAGCTCGCGCAGCAGCAGGCCTCCGATCAGGTAGCCCGAGATGACGAAGAACACGTCCACGCCCACGTAGCCGCCGTCGAAGCCCGGCAGCGACACATGGTTGAGCAGCACCAGCAGGATGGCGATGCCGCGCATGCCCTGCACGCCCAGGTTGAAGGGCGTGGCGCCGGCCGCGGCCCGCTCGGGCAGACCGCCGGCCAGCGGCAGCGGCGGGTTCGCCACGCTCATGCCAGGTCCTTCAGCGGATGCTGGTCGGGCGCCCAGGGGCTGACGAAGAAGGCCGCCACCTCGCCAGGGTCCACCTCGGCGACCGTGGCCGGCTGCCAGCGCGGCGACTGGTCCTTGTCCACCACCAGCGCGCGTATGCCCTCCACCGTCTCGCTGCGGGCCGCACCGCGCAGGTGGAAGGCGTGATGCACCAGGCCGCGCTCCAGGCGCAGTTCATCCGCCAGGCCAAGGCGGCGACCACGCCGGACCTGCTCCAGCGTGACGGCCATCATGGTGGGCGAGCGCTTCAGCAGCGTGGCATGGGTCTCGCGGGCCCAGGTGTCGTCGGCAGCGGCCAGCGAGTCCAGGATGGCGGCCAACGTCGGCTGGCCGAAGTGCCGGTCGATGCGCTCGGCCGCGGCCTTGGGGTCGGCGCTGGGGGCCAGGTCGGCGCGCTCCATGATGGTGGCCACCACATGCTCGGCGCTGGGCTGCGGGCTGTGGCGCAGCGCATCCACCAGCGCGGCCCATTCGCTGCCGGGCACGAAGACGTCGCCCAGGCCCCACTCGATGGCGTCACCCGCGGCGATGCTGTGGCCGGTCAGGGCCAGCCACTCGCCGACGTGACCCGGGCATTGCGCCAGGAACCAGCCGCCGCCCACGTCCGGGAACAGGCCGATGCCGGTCTCCGGCATGGCCAGTCGCGAGCGGTCGGACAGCACGCGCAGCTTGGCGCCCTGGCTGATGCCCATGCCGCCGCCCATGACGATGCCGTCCATCAGCGCGACATAGGGCTTGGGGTAGCGGTGGATGAGGTGGTTGAGGCGGTACTCCTCGGTGAAGAAGTCGTCCAGCGCCGCATCGCCGGCCCGTGCGGCCTCGTGGAAGAAGCGGATGTCACCGCCGGCGCAGAAGGCCGGCGGCTTGCCCTCGCGGCCCGCGCCCAGCACCGCCACGGCCTGGATGCCCGGATGGGTGGCCCAGTGGTTCAGCAGCGCCGTCAGGTCGCGGATCATGGCCAGCGACAAGGCGTTCAGCGCCTGCGGGCGGTTCAGCGTGATCAGGCCCAGGCAGCCGTTGACCTCGGCCTGGATCTGGCCGTCTGAACCGAGGGGCGGGATCAGGTCGGTCATGCGTTGTTGTATGCGGGTTTGACGGGACGAGGCGCCAGCGCCTCGTTGGCAATCAGGGCGGCCAGCACGAGGCTACCGCCAATCAGCGCCGCGCTGCCTGGGTGTTCGCCCGCAAAGGCCCAGGCCCACAGCACGCCCAGCAGGGTCTCGGCCTGGCTCAGCAGCGCGATCTCGTGGCTGGGCAGCTCGCGCGCCAGGCGCACCGCCAGCAGGCAGGGCACGGCCAGCTGGAACACGCCCAGCAAGGCCAGCAGCGTCAGGTCGTGCGCGCCAGCCTGCAGCGGCCAGGCCAGCGGCAGCGTGGCGGCGGCGGACAGCAGCGCGCCGATCAACACGGCGGGCAGCATGTCCACCGCGCCGCCCACCTTCTGCAGCAGGCACCAGTTGCTGGCCGCGGCCAGCGGCACGCCCAGCGCGACGACCACGCCGGCCAGCGGCCCGCCCAGCTGGCCGCCGAACATCCACGCGATGCCGGCGGCAGCCACGGCGATGGCGCCCCAGGTGCGCCCCGGCACCGGCTGGCGCAGGAAGACCCAGGCGAACAGCGCCGTGAACAGCGGCGCCAGCGACATGGTGACCAGCACGTTGGCCACGGTGGTCAGCGACAGCGCCACCATGAAGGCCGTGAACATCACGGCCCAGCACAGGCCCGAGGCCCACACGGCCGCGCCGCGCAGGCTGGGCAGCAGCGCCCGGCCACGCATGACGCCGAGGATGAGCGCCAACGCCAGCGCGTTGAAGGCACTGCGCCAGAAGGTGATCTCGAAGCCCCGCGCCGCGTCCAGGTGGCGCGTGACGACGCCCGCCGAACTCCACATCAGCGTGACCAGCAGCATCAGCAACACAGCCGAACGGTGGCTCATTGGCAGAGCGCCCCGTGGGACGGGGCGCGGGCAATCAACTGGCTAGAACCCCCTCCTGGAGGGGGCTGAGCCCGGACTTGAACAGTCCTGTGGACTGTTCATGCCTAGCGAAGGACAGGGCCTCTGGCCCCGGCAAGAGGGAACGCCACATGCACGCGCTCAGGCGCGGGCTGCGCGCTTGCGCTCGTGTTCCGAGAGGAAGCGCTTGCGCAGGCGAATGCTCTTGGGCGTGATCTCCACCAGCTCGTCGTCCTCGATGAACTCCACGCCGTACTCCAGCGTCAGCTCGATGGGCGGCGTGACCTTGATGGCGTCTTCCTTGCCGGAGACGCGGAAGTTGGTCAGCTGCTTGGTGCGCGTCGCGTTGACGACCAGGTCGTTCTCGCGGTTGTGCACGCCCACGATCATGCCTTCATACACCGGGTCGCCGGGCTTGACGAACATGCGGCCGCGGTCGTCCAGCTTGCCGAGGGCATAGGTGAAGATCTCGCCGGCATCCATGGAGATCAGCACGCCGTTCTTGCGGCCGCCGATCTCGCCCTTGTGGGGCTCGTAGCCGTCGAAGATGTTGCTGATCAGGCCCGAGCCGCGGGTCAGGTTCAGGAACTCGTTGGAGAAGCCGATCAGGCCGCGCGCCGGGATGCGGTACTCCAGGCGCACGCGGCCACGGCCGTCCGGCTCCATGTTGACCAGCTCGCCCTTGCGCTCGCCCAGCGCCTGCATGACGCCACCCTGGTGCTGCTCCTCCACGTCTGCCGTGACCAGCTCGATGGGCTCATGGCGCACGCCGTCGATGTCCTTGAACACCACGCGCGGCTTGCCGACCGCCAGCTCATAGCCCTCGCGGCGCATGTTCTCCAGCAGGATGGTCAGGTGCAGTTCGCCGCGGCCGGACACCTCGAAGACGCCGTCTTCCTCGGTCTCCTTCACGCGCAGCGCGACGTTGCTCTGCAACTCCTTCTGCAGACGGTCCCAGACCTGGCGGCTGGTCACGAACTTGCCTTCACGGCCGGCCAGCGGCGAGGTGTTGACGCAGAAGTTCATCGTCAGCGTCGGCTCGTCCACCTTCAGCATGGGCAGCGGCTGGGGGTTGGCCGGGTCGGTCACGGTCACGCCGATGCCGATTTCCTCGATGCCGTTGATCAGCACGATGTCGCCGGGGCCGGCCTGCTGCACCTGGGTGCGGTCCAGACCCTGGAAGGTCAGCACCTGGTTGATGCGGCCCTTGACGGCCTTGCCGTCCGGCCCTTCCATCACAACCACATCCTGGCCCGGCTTGAGGGTGCCGGCATTGATGCGGCCCACGCCGATGCGGCCCACGAAACTGGAATAGTCCAGCGCCGAGATCTGCAGCTGCAGCGGCGCGCTCGGGTCACCGGCGTGGGGCTGCACATGCTTGAGCACCGTGTCGAACAGCGGGCCCATGTCGGTGCCCCATTGCTCGCCCGGGGCGCCCTCTTCCAGCGACGACCAGCCATTGATGCCCGACGCGTAGACGACGGGGAAGTCCAGCTGCTCGTCGGTGGCGCCCAGCTTGTCGAACAGGTCGAAGGCGGCGTTGATGACGGCATCGGGCTTGGCGCCGGGCTTGTCGACCTTGTTGACGACGACGATGGGACGCAGGCCCAGGGCCAGTGCCTTCTTCGTGACGAAGCGGGTCTGCGGCATCGGGCCTTCCTGGGCGTCGATCAGCAGCACCACGCCGTCCACCATGGACAGCGCACGCTCCACCTCGCCGCCGAAGTCCGCGTGCCCGGGCGTGTCGACGATGTTGATGTGGGTGTCCTTCCAGCGCACCGCGCAGTTCTTGGCCAGGATGGTGATGCCGCGTTCGCGCTCCAGCGCGTTGCTGTCCATCACGGTGTCGACGACCTTCTCGTGCTCGGCGAAGGTGCCGCTCTGGCGCAGCAGCTGGTCAACCAGCGTGGTCTTGCCATGGTCGACGTGGGCAATGATGGCGATGTTGCGGATCGGGGTGGTCATGAGAACTTCTCGGTGGTAATCAGAGCAACGCCTGCACTTCGGGCGGCGTCAGCAGGCGGTCGGCGATGAGCTCGCCGGCGGTGATGTGGGCACTGCCCAGGAAGGCGCGCGGCTCGGGCCCGTAGACGCGCACGCGCGGGGCATCGGGTGCATCCACGCGGCGGCGCAGGCCGGACAGGAAGCGCGCTGCGTCGGCGGCGTTCAGGCGCAGTTCCGGGTCGTCGGCCAGCAGGCAGTCGGGCGAGGCCAGCAGTCCCGCGCGCTGCTCGTCGGGCAGCGCCTCGATCTGGGCCAGCGTGACGCTGCCGGCCAGCGTCAGGCCGCCGGAGCCGGTGCGGCGCAGCGCCGCCAGCGACGCACCCACACCCAGCGCCGCGCCGATGTCCTCGGCCAGCGTGCGGATGTAGGTGCCTTTGGTGCAGCGAACGTCCAGGGTCACCGTGCCAGGGTGCATCGCGACGATGTCGATGGCGTGAAGGGTCACGCGACGGCTCTTGCGCTCGATCTCGATGCCCTCCCGGGCGTACTCGTACAAGGCCTTGCCCTCGTGCTTGAGCGCCGAGTACATGGGCGGCATCTGGTCGATCTCACCGATGAAGCGGGCGCAGGCCTGCTCGACCTGGGCGGCGGTGATGTGGTCGGCCTCGACGCGCTCCAGCAGCTGGCCTTCCGCATCGCCGGTGGTCGTGCGCACGCCCAGCGCCAGCGTGGCGAGGTAGCGCTTGTCGGCGTCCAGGCTGAGCTGGCTGAACTTGGTGGCGGCACCGAAGCACAGCGGCAGCAGGCCGGTGGCCAGCGGGTCCAGCGTACCGGTGTGGCCGGCCTTCTCGGCGCGCAGCAGCCACTTGGCCTTCTGCAGCGCGTCGTGGGGGGGCCAGCCCCGCACCGTGTGGGTCAACAACACAACACGCCGTGCAGGGCGCGGCGCTGCACCCGCACGCGGGGCGGGCGGTTCACGTCCTGCGCGCGCGGCGACTGCTCAGTCGTTGGGCTCGTCATCGAGGGCTCGCGTCGCGTTGGCCTTGCTGATCAGCGCGTTCATCTCGGCCGCGCGCTCGGTGGTGCGGTCGAACTGGAAATGCAGCGTGGGCACGGTGTGGATCTGCAGCCGCTTGAACAGGCCGTTGCGCAGGAAACCGGCCGCCTCGTTCAGCGCCGCCTGCGTCTCGGCCGGGTCGCCGATCAGCACGGAGAAGAACACCTTGGCGTGGGCATAGTCGGGGGTGACCTCGACCGCGCTGATCGTCGCCATGCCGATGCGCGGGTCCTTCAGCTCGCGAATGAGCTCGGCCAGATCGCGCTGGATCTGGTCGGCCACACGAAAGCTGCGGTTGGGGATGGCGCGTTTGTGTCTCATGGCAGTCTCCTAAAAACAAACCCCGCCCCGAGGGGCGGGGTTCACCTTCAGAGTGAAGCGTTACAGCGTGCGGGCCACTTCCTTGATCTCGAAGAACTCCAGCTGATCACCTTCCTTGATGTCGCTGTAGTTCTTGAGCTTGATACCGCACTCGAAGCCTTCCTTGACCTCGCGCACGTCGTCCTTCTCGCGCCGCACCGACTCCACCTCGCCCGTGTAGACGACGGTGTTCTCGCGCAGCAGGCGGAAGCGCGCGCCACGGCGCACCAGACCGCTGGTGACCATGGAGCCGGCCACCGTGCCGATCTTGGAGGCGACGAACACGACGCGGATCTCGGCCGTGCCCAGCGCTTCTTCGCGCTGCTCGGGCGCCAGCATGCCGGACATGGCCTTGGTCACATCGTCCACGGCGTCGTAGATGATGCTGTAGTAGCGCAGGTCCACCGCGTTGCCCTCGGCCAGCTTGCGCGCGCCGGCATCGGCCCGCACGTTGAAGCCGATGATGACGGCCTTGGACGCAATGGCCAGGTTGACGTCGCTCTCGCTGATGCCGCCGACCGCCGCATGGACGATCTGCACCTTGACCTCGGCATTGCTGAGCTTGAGCAGCGAAGCGGCCAGCGCCTCCTGCGAGCCCTGCACGTCGGCCTTGATGATGAGGGGCAGCGTCTGCACGTCGCCGGCGCCCATCTCGTTGAACATGTTCTCCAGCTTGGCGGCCTGCTGCTTGGCGAGCTTGACGTCGCGGTACTTGCCCTGGCGGAAGGTCGCGACCTCGCGGGCGCGGCGCTCGTCGGACAGCACCATGAACTCGTCGCCGGCCTGCGGCACCTCGGTCAGACCCTGGATCTCCACCGGGATGGACGGGCCCGCCTCGGTGATGGGCTTGCCGTCTTCGTCCAGCATGGCGCGCACGCGGCCATAGGTGGAGCCGGCCAGCACGACGTCGCCGCGCTTGAGCGTGCCGCTCTGCACCAGCACCGTGGCCACCGGACCGCGGCCCTTGTCCAGCTTGGCTTCGATGACCAGGCCCTTGGCCATGGAATCCACCGGGGCCTTCAACTCCAGCACCTCAGCCTGCAGCAGCACCTGCTCCAGCAGCTCGTCGATGCCCTGGCCGGTCTTGGACGACACGCCCACGAACGGCGAGTCGCCGCCGAAGTCCTCGGGCACCACCTCTTCGCCGACCAGCTCGCTCTTGACGCGCTCGACATTGGCATCCGGCTTGTCGATCTTGGTCATGGCGACCACGATGGGCACGCCGGCCGCCTTGGCGTGGTGGATGGCTTCCTTGGTCTGGGGCATGACACCGTCATCGGCCGCACAGACCAGGATGACGATGTCGGTGGCCTTGGCACCGCGCGCCCGCATGGCCGTGAAGGCCGCGTGACCCGGGGTGTCCAGGAAGGTGATCATGCCGCGCGGCGTCTCGACGTGATACGCGCCGATGTGCTGCGTGATGCCGCCGGCCTCGCCCGCGGCCACGCGGCTGCGGCGGATGTAGTCCAGCAGCGAGGTCTTGCCGTGGTCCACGTGGCCCATGACGGTGACGACCGGCGCGCGCGGCAGCGACTCGTGCTGCTGCTCGGCGCTGGCGCCCTCCTCTTCCAGGAAGGCGTCCGGATCGTCCAGCTTGGCGGCCATGGCCTTGTGGCCCATTTCCTCGACCACGATCATGGCCGTTTCCTGGTCCAGCTGCTGGTTGATGGTGACCATCTGACCCAGCTTCATCAGCTGCTTGATGACCTCGGCAGCCTTGACGGACATCTTGTGCGCCAGGTCGGCGACCGAAATGGTCTCCGGCACGTGCACCTCGATGACCTGCTGCTCGGCCGGCGGCGTGAAGCTGGAGGGGCCGTCCTCGCGGCCGCCACGGCCACCGCGGCCGCCGCGCGCCGGAGCACGCCAGTTGCCACCGCCACCCGGACGGCCGGCACCGGCCGGGCCGGCGAGAAGGAGCAGCGCGAGCGGCACCAGAGATCGCATCGTCGCGCGCCTAGTCGCCCCCTCAGCCGCTGTGCAAGGTGCGCACCTGCACCTCCTCGGCGCCGGGCGCTCGAAGGGGTTCGGGCCGCAGTTCGGCCCGCCCCGGCTCGGCCAGCCAGCAGGCCCACGACGGCGCGTGGTCGTGCGACGGTTCGTGAGACGATGGCAGGGTCGGGTGGGGATGCATGAGGCGGTGTCGTCCAAGGCGCCGTCTTGAAGGACGCCGGGGGCATCTTATGCCGGAGACGATGGACACAGACACACCAGG
>JBKBVY010000062.1:0-14813 GCA_046289335.1 Roseateles sp.
GCTTATCGGCTGTGAATTCTTAAAGAACATCGCGATCAACCCGACTTACGTCTTGCTGTTCGCGTCGCTGACTTGTTGTCAGCAGCAAAGAAGCGAGATTCTAATCTGCTTTTTGCTTCGTCGTCAAGCGTTTTGAAAAATTTATTTCGCTTCGCTTGTCGACTTGCTTGCTTTGCCCTGTCGAATTGGCTTCCCAACTCGTCATCAGCAAAGAAGCGAGATTTTGAACCACTTTCGCAGTTGTCGTCAAGCGCTTTTCAAAAAATCTTTCGAAGCACTTGGCAACCTTCTCGCCTCGGCGATCTTTCAATCACCGCTTCGCCAACCTGCTTTGCGCTTCAGCGCACTGCTGTGATCAGCGAAGCCCACGACTGTAGCACAAGAATTTCAAGCGAAGCAAGCTTTTTGGATGCGCATTCGCTTGGACCTTCAAACTTCCGACGCTGCTTCAGTGGGTAGCAGCCAAGGCTGTCCTTGAACTGGACAGCTCCTTCTCTGCCGTCGCGCGTGGATCTTCGCTCTGCAGCAGCTTGGGCAAGGCGCCTGCCAACCTGAGGGCATCCGCCCGCAGCACGCGCTGCTTGACCGCCGGGATCTGCGAGGGATGCATGGAGAAGCTGCGCAAGCCCATGGCGAGTAGCACTTCGGTGAAGTCGGGGTCGCCCGCCATCTCGCCGCAAACGCTGACACCCTTGCCCGCAGCGCGTGCCTGCGCAATGGACTGGCTGATCAGTTGGAGCACGGCTGGGTGCCACGGGTCATAAAGATGAGCCACTGCTTCATCCGCGCGGTCAATGGCCAGCGTGTACTGAATCAGGTCGTTGGTACCGATGGAGACAAAGTCGACGTGGCGCAGCAGCAGCGGCAGCATGACCGCCGCAGCAGGGATTTCGATCATCACGCCCAACTCCACCCGCGTGTAGGCGTGCCCGGCATCGGTGAGTTGTTGTTGCACCCGCTTGATGGTCTCCAGAATTTGCCGGACCTCGCTGAGGTGGGCGACCATGGGGATCAGCAGCCGCACCTTGCCAAAAGCGCTGGCCCGGTAGATGGCACGGAGTTGCTGCCGGAACATGCTGGGCTCCGCCAGGCTCCAGCGGATGGCACGCAAGCCCATCGCCGGGTTGAGCACATGTTCATGGCGAAGCTCGTTGACGGTCAGGCGGTCCAGCGGCTTGTCTGCGCCGACGTCGACCGTCCGTATGGTGACGGGCATGCCCCGCATGGCTTCGACGGCAGCCCTGTAGGCGACGAACTGCTCTTCCTCGCTGGGCAATTCCCCGCCGCGGTTCATGAAGAGGAACTCGCTGCGGAAAAGTCCCACGCCCGTCGCGCCGGCCTCGACGGCGGCTTCTGCATCGGCCGGCATCTCGATGTTCGCGTGCAACTCGATGTGCTCTCCATCGAGCGTGACGGCCGGCGTATGGCGCAAGCGGGCCAGCCTGGCGCGCTCCAGCTCGCTCTGGCGCTGCCGGAACCGGTACTCCTCCAGCACGATGGGCGAGGGGTCGACGATGACCGTGCCGGCATCGCCGTCGATGATGACCCAGTCATCCTGCATGATGAGCCGCGAGGCCTCGCGCGTGCCCACCACGGCCGGGATGTCCATGCTGCGGGCGACGATGGCGGTGTGCGACGTCTTGCCGCCGATGTCGGTGATGAAGCCACGGAAGACGCTGCGCTTGAACTGGATCATGTCGGCCGGCGCAATGTCGGCAGCCACCAGCAGCAGCGGATCCTCGCCGCCGAAATCGCGCGCCGAGATGGGCGCAGGCGCATCGCCCTGCGCGTCGGTCAACGCACGCAGCACCCGCTCGACGACCTGTTCAAGATCGGCCTTGCGCTCGCGCAGGTAGTCGTCCTCCATGTCGTCGAACTGCCTGGCCAGCACTTCCAGCTGGGCGGACAGCGCCCATTCCGCGTTGTAGTGCCGCTCGACGATCCACTGGCTGGCGCTGCCGGTCAGCGCCTCGTCGTGCAGCAGCATCAGGTGAACGTCCAACAGCGCGGCCAGCTCATGCGGCGCATCGTCGGGCAACTCGGCCTTCAGCGTCTCCAGTTCCTGGGCAACGGCATCTCGGGCGCTCAGCAGGCGGGCGATCTCCGCATCCACCTGATCCAGCGCAACGAAGTAATGCGCCACGTCGACTCGGCTGGACGCCACCAGCACGGCGCGACCGATGGCCACGCCGCGCGACACCGCAATGCCGAACACCTGGAAACTCATCAGCGCCCTTTCGCAGAACCGGCTGCCAATGTAGCCTGACCCGGACGCCCGGCGCGTCATGGTTTTTTCATAGGACCTTCACCCGGATGTCAACGGCGCTGCCCAGCATGGCGGGCATGGAACACACCCTCACCATCACCCACGCACTGACACCGATCGCCAACCTGGCGCAGGCCGCTCATGCCTCGGCAGCCAAGCGGCTCACGGTCACCTGGGCGCGCACCGAGGCGGAGGTGCGGGAGGCCCAGGCCTTGCGCCACCAGGTGTTCGCCGTCGAGATGGGCGCCCGCCTGTCGCCGCCCCGTGGGACCCCTGCTGGCCTGGACATCGATCTCTTCGACGCCTACTGCGAGCACCTGCTGGTACGCGCGGGCGGCGAGGCGGGCGAACCTGGCCCGGTCGTCGGCACCTACCGCGTGCTGACGCCGGCCGCTGCCAAGCGCGCCGGCGGGCTGTACAGCGACACCGAGTTCGACCTGACCCGGCTGCGCGCGCTGCGGCCGCGCCTGGTGGAGATCGGCCGCGCCTGCGTGCATGCGGATCACCGCAGCGGCGGCGCCATCCTGGCACTGTGGGGCGCGCTGGCGGAGTTCATGGCCCGCAACGGGCTGGACACCGTCATCGGCTGCGCCAGCGTCAGCATGCGCGACGGCGGCCATTTCGCCGCCAGCCTGTGGCGGCAGATCGCCAGCCAGCATCTCGCGCCCATCGACTGCCGCGTGCGCCCGCGCCTGCCACTGCCCATCGAGCACCTGCGTCAGGACTTGCAGGTGGAGCCGCCGGCGCTGATCCGTGGCTACCTGCGCTGCGGCGCCAGGCTGATGGGCGAGCCGGCCTGGGACCCCGACTTCAACACCGCCGACCTGCCGCTCTTGCTGCGCACCGCCGACCTGCCGGCGCGCTTCCGCCGCCTGGCCAGCTGAGCGTCGGCCTTACTGGCCTTCGCCGAACTTGTCGTTGACGAGGGCGGTGATCTGGTCCTGCGCGGCCTGCTCGTCCTCGCCATCCGTCTCCAGCTCGACGGTCGCGCCCATGCCGGCAGCCAGCATCATGACGCCCATGATGCTCTTGGCGTTCACGCGCCGGCCGTTGCGGCTCATGAACACGTCGCACTTGAAACTGCCGGCCAGCTTGGTCAGCTTGGCCGAGGCGCGCGCGTGAAGACCCAGCTTGTTGCTGATGGTGAGGGTGGACTTGATCATTCGTCGGAAGGCAAAGGGGGCGTGGCGACGACGCCGCTGACCGCACCCTGGGCGGCCCGCCGCGCCAGGTCGATCAAAGGCTTCTGGCCGGCGTAGCACAGCGTGCGCCACAACATGGGCACGCTGACGCCGGTGAGCACCTGGACCTGCTCGCCGGCCAGGCGCTGGGCGCCGTTGCTGGGCGTGGCGCCGAACACGTCGGTCAGCACCAGCCAGTCGGCGCCGGCGGCATGGGCCATCAAGGCCCGCGCGGCAGCCTCGACATCGTCGGCGCACATGCCGGGCGGCACGTCCAGCACGCTGAGCGTCGGGGCGCAGTCCGGGTAGGTGTGTTCGGCCACCTGCCGCAGCGCGGAGGCGAGCGGCGCGTGGGCGATCACGAGCAGATGGGGCATGGCCGGCATGTTAGCGGGCCGTCTCGACGCGCAGCCCGGCCACGAAAGTGGCCCAGGCGGCCGCGTCGTCCGACGGCGCCGTCATCAAGGCCTGGTAGACGCGGGCGCCATAGGCGAACACGGCCACTCGCGTGACGCCGCGCGGGCCGGCCATCCGGTACTGTGCGGCCTCGGTCAGCGGCGTCATGCCCGGCACCTGCAGCGGCACGGCGGCCGGCAGCGGCGCGCCCAGCTTGGTGGCCAGCGCCTGCGTCATGGCCTTCAGCGCCGCGCCGGCCTGCGTCGCCTCCGGCGCCTCGGCCCAGGACAGTGCGAAGCCTCGATCACCCGCCTCGCACTGGGCCAGACCGCTGGCCTGACGCTGCTCGACGTCGGGCTTGCAGGGAAAGGCTGCCGCCACGCCAAAGCCGGCCGGCCGCAGCTCGCGCCAGTTCAGCGCAGGCTGGCAGGCGCTGACCAGCAGGGCCAGCATTAGGGCAAATCCGGCGGCATGACAACGTTGCATGCCCGAATTATCGGCAGCCGCACCGCCACAATTCCGCGATGCAACCTATGCCCTCTCCCCAAGCCCTGGCGGGCGTGCGCGTGCTGGACCTGTCGCGCGTGCTGGCCGGCCCCTGGTGCACGCAGACGCTGGCCGACCTGGGCGCCGACGTCATCAAGATCGAACGCCCCGGCAGCGGCGACGACACCCGCGCCTGGGGCCCGCCCTATTTAAAGGACGCCGACGGCCAGGACACCTCGGAGGCGGCCTACTTCCTGGGCGCCAACCGCAACAAGCGCTCGTTGGCGCTGGACCTGGCCCGCCCAGAGGGCCAGGCCATCGTGCGCCGGCTGGCCGGCCAGGTGGACGTGCTGGTCGAGAACTTCAAGGTGGGCGACCTGGCCCGCTACGGGCTGGACGCCCAAAGCCTGCTGGCCGAGCACCCGGGTCTGGTCATCTGCTCCATCACCGGCTTCGGCCAGACCGGCCCCTACGCCGAGCGCGCCGGCTACGACTACGCCATCCAGGGCATGGGCGGGCTGATGAGCGTGACCGGCGAGCGCGACGACCTGCCCGGCGGCGGCCCGCAGAAGGTGGGCGTGGCGGTGGCCGACCTGTTCACCGGCATGTATGCCACCGTCGCCATCCTGGCCGCGCTGCGCCACCGCGACGCCACCGGCCAGGGCCAGGTCATCGACATGGCCTTGTTCGACACCCAGCTCGCCATGCTGGCCAACCTGGGCAGCAACTACCTGTGCAGCGGCAAGGCGCCGGGCCGCATGGGCAACGCCCACCAGAACATCGTGCCCTACCAGGTGTTCGAGGCCAGCGACGGCCACCTCATCCTGGCCGTCGGCAACGACCGCCAGTTCGCCAAGTTCTGCGAGATCGCCGGCCGGCCCGAGCTGGCAACCGACCCGCGTTTTGCGACCAATGCCGAGCGCGTGCGACACCGGGCCGTGCTGGTGCCGCTGCTGGAGTCCGTCATGCGCCAGCGCCCGCGGGCCGACTGGCTGGCGGCGCTGGAGGCCGCCAAGGTACCCTGCGGCTCCATCAACTCCATCGCCGAGGCCTTGTCCGACCCGCAGGCCCAGGCGCGCGGCGCGGTGGTGGGCATGGCCCACCCGCTGGGCGCCGAGTTGCGCCTGGTGGCCAGCCCCATGAAGCTCTCCGCCACGCCGGTCCAGTACCGCCACGCGCCGCCGCTGCTGGGCCAGCACAGCGATGACTTGCTGCGAGAAGCGGGCTGTTCTGTGGAAGAAATCACGAGATGGCGCGAGGCGGGCGTGATCGCCTGAGTGCAAACCCACCCCTGAACCAAGGGTTTCCCCCCGGCCGAGGGATGGAGAGCCCGCCGCACTGCACTGAGCATGCGCTTTCACAGCCCGCGGCACGCCAAGCACTAGAACCATCGCCGCGGCTTCCTCCACTTCGGGGTCATGTCCACACCGCCTTCCCCAGCGCCAGTCAGCGCCGCCAACGATGTCACGCCCGAGCCCACGCCGGTTCAGTGGGCGGACATCGTCCAGCAGCTCGGCGCCGAGATCGCCGGGCCGCTGAGCGCCGCGCTGGAGCAGATCCAGAACCTGGCCACGACGGGCCAGATCGACCGCCGCGGCCTGCGCCTGCTGCGCCGCAGCGTGGACGAGGCCCGCACGGCCGGCATGCTGGGCCAGCAGCTGGCGCGGCTGGCCTCGGGCCGGCTGCGGCTGAACCGCGAGCGCCAGCACCTCACGCAGATGCTGCGCAGCGTGCTGGCCCAGCGCAGCCGCGAGACCCAGGCGCGCGGCGTGCAGGTGCGCCAGTCGCTGAAACCCGTGGAGATCTGGGCCGACGGCGCGCTGCTGTTCGCGCTGCTGAACGCGCTGATGGACTGGGCGCTGTCCAACACCCATTCGTCGGTGGACCTGCGGCTGGATCTGACGCCCTGGCCCGTGAAGGCGCGGCTGAGCTGCCGCTTCGCCCACCGGTCGCTGGACTTGCTCAGCGAGGACAGCGAACCCCAGTCGTCGTCGCCGGGGCTGGACTCGCTGGCCTGGCGGCTGCTGGAGCAGACGGCCATCACGCTGGGCGTGCTGCCGCTGCGCGAGCAGGAGGCCGGCATCACGCTGCTGACGCTGGAGTTCAACCAGCTCGCGCCGGACGACGAGCCGCCCATGCCTGACAGCACCCACGCGCGGCTGGAGGCCGAGGCCGAGCGCATGGGCGGCAACTCGCGGCCGCTGGCCGGCTGCCAGCTGCTCATCCTGTCGGCCAACCGCGAGCTGCGGGCCGAGGCCCAGGCCGCCGTGCGCCACATGGGCATGCTGGTGGACGTGGTGGGCAGCGTGGCCGAGGCCGAACAGTTCTGCCGCGAAGGCCTGCCGCATGCGCTGCTGTTCGACGCCGCCCAGCGCAGCGACGCGCTGCTGCACCTGATCAGCGGCATCACCCACGACGCACCGGACCTGGCCTTCGTCGAGATGTTCGACGGCGAGCACCGCACCCAGCTGTCCACGGCCACCAGCGACGGCGTCGCCCGCATCTCGCGCCGCCACCTGCCCGAGGCGCTGCCCTCGCTGCTGATGTTCGAGCTGTCGCGAAGGACTTGAGCGGCTCTCTAGAATCGCGGCCATGCCCAACCGCCGCGCCATCGCCGCCCTCGCCCTTGCCTGTGCCGCCGCCCTGGCGGGCTGCGCTCGCGAGCGCGCGCCGGCGGTGGACTATGTGCTGCTGAACGGCCAGAAGGCCAGCACGCAGCAATGGGCGGGCAAGGTCATGCTGGTGAACTTCTGGGCCACCAGCTGTGCGACCTGCGTGAAGGAGATGCCGCAGATCGTCGCCACGCACCGCAAGTACAAGGACCGCGGCTTCGACACGCTGGCCGTCGCGATGAGCTACGACCCGCCGGCCTTCGTCGCCAAGTTCGTCGAGACGCGCCAACTGCCCTTCGGCGTGGCCATCGACAACACCGGCGCGGTAGCCCACGCCTTCGACCAGGTGCAGATGACGCCCACCACCTTCCTGATCAACAAGCGCGGCGAGATCGTCAAGCGCTACGTCGGCGAGCCCGACTTCGCCGCGCTGCACGGCCTGATCGAGAAGCTGCTGGCCGAGGGCTGAGCGCCCCCTCGCGCACCCATCGCGTTATGGGCGCTGCACAAGCGCTCATGCCCGCCCGGCAGACGGCTGGCCGACACTGGGCCCATGCACAAGACGCTTGCCCCGCTCGCCCTGGCGCTGCTGCTGACCGGCTGCGCCCTGACCCCGCCCGCCCCGCAACTGGCGCCCACGCCCCCTCAGCTGGACGCCGCGCGCCGCGTGGGGCTGGACGCGCCGGAGCTCACCCGGCTGATCAACAAGCCGCTGTACCAGATGCAGCCCGCCGAGGTCGGCCGCTTCCTGGCCTGGCAGCAGCTGGACCAGCCCGAGCTGCGCAAGCGCATCGCGGCGCTGGCGCGCAAGAACATCGGCCAGCCCTACGAGCTCTACCTGCTGGGCGAGTTCCCCTTCGAAACCTACGACACCCAGCCGCTGTTCAGCCTGGCCAAGAGCGACTGCGTGGTGTTCGTCGAGCACACCTATGCGATGGCGTTGTCCGCGTCGTGGGAAGAGTTCTTCTGGATGCTGCAGCGCATCCGCTATCGCGACGGCGTCATCGGCACCGCCACCCGCAACCACTACACCGAGGCGGACTGGAACGTCGCCAACAGCTGGCTGGTGACCGACGTGACGCGCACGCTGGGTGCGCCCACCCAGCCCTATCACCAGCGCATCGACCGCCAGGCCTTTCTGCGCAAGCAGTTCAAGATCGAGCGCGACATCCCGGTGCAGCCCTTCGACGACCACTTCATCGCCAAGCAGGACGTGGCCGCCATCGAGGCGCAGCTGCAGGACGGCGACTTCGTCAACGTGATCTCGGGCCGCAACGGCGGCTACTGGGCCTCGCATGTGGGGCTCATCGTGACCGGTGCCGACGGCTCGCGCCGGCTGCTGCACTCGGCCGAGCCGCAGGTGCGCGAGGAAACGCTGCAGGGCTTCATCGCCCGCATGGCCGAGCGCGACGCGCGCCCCGCCAACCAGAACAAGGCCCAGCTCGCGGGCTTCAAGTTCCTGCGGCTCAACGACAACCCGCAGGCCCCGCCGATGGCGCCGCAGCCGCGCCCCGCGCGGCCGGCGGTGCTGGGGAGTTAAGCGCCCGGATTCAGCACCCCGTGGGCCTGCTGGTCCGCGTGGTAGCTGCTGCGCACCATCGCGCCCACCGCCGCGTGCGTGAAGCCCAGCTCGTAAGCTTCCTTCTCGAACTGCTTGAACTGGTCCGGCGTCACGTAGCGGCGCACAGGCAGGTGGTGGCCGGACGGGGCCAAGTACTGGCCGATGGTGATCATGTCGATGTTGTGCGCGCGCATGTCACGCATGACCTGGCGGATCTCGTCGTCCGTCTCGCCCAGACCCACCATGATGCCGCTCTTGGTCGGCACGCCCGGCACTTCTTCCTTGAAGCGCTTCAGCAGGTTCAGGCTGAACTCGTAGTCAGAGCCCGGGCGCGCTTCCTTGTACAAGCGCGGTGCCGTCTCCAGGTTGTGGTTCATCACGTCCGGCGGCGCGGCCTTCAGGATGTTCAGCGCGCGGTCGGCACGGCCGCGGAAGTCGGGCACCAGCACTTCGATCTGCGTCGACGGCGACAGCTCGCGCGTCTTGGTGATGCACTCCGCGAAGTGGGCGGCGCCGCCATCCTTCAGGTCGTCGCGGTCCACGCTGGTGATGACCACGTACTTCAGCTTCAGCGCCGCAATGGTCTTGGCCAGGTTCAACGGCTCGTTGACATCCAGCGGGTCCGGCCGACCGTGGCCCACGTCGCAGAACGGGCAGCGGCGCGTGCACTTGTCGCCCATGATCATGAAGGTGGCCGTGCCCTTGCCGAAGCATTCGCCGATGTTGGGGCAGGAGGCTTCCTCGCAGACCGTGTGCAGCTTGTGCTCGCGCAGGATCTGCTTGATCTCGTAGAAGCGCGTGCTGGGCGAGCCGGCCTTCACGCGGATCCAGTCGGGCTTCTTCAGCACCTCGGCCGGCACGATCTTGATCGGGATGCGCGAGGTCTTGGCCTCGGCCTTCTGCTTGATCGTCGGGTCGTAGGTCGTCGTGTCGGTCATGGTGTCAACTGGGCCGAGAGCCGCTCGGCAAGCCGGGAGGCCGCAGTCGGCCAGTCGGTGGAAACCCCGATTTTATCGAGGGATGTGGTTTCCAGCCCCTGGTAGCCACACGGGTTGATGCGCTGAAAGGGTTCCAGGTCCATGGCGACGTTCAGCGCCACGCCATGGAAAGTGCAGTGGCGGTTGACCTTGATGCCCAAGGCGGCGATCTTGGCCAGACCCTTGAACGGGTTCGCGGGATCGGCAGGCCCGGCCGGCGCGGCGTGGCCGCCCGGGTCGGCCGGGCGCACATAGATGCCCGGCGCACCAGCCACGCGCAGGCCGGTCACGCCGTAGCTGTCCAGCGTCTGGATCAGCGCCGTCTCCAGACGGAATACGTACTCCTTCACGTAGATGCCCAGCCGGCGCAGGTCCACCAGCGGATAGGCCGTGACCTGACCGGGACCGTGATAGGTCACCTGCCCACCGCGCTCGGTGGGCACGACCGGGATGTCGCCCGGCAGCAGCAGGTGTTCGGGCTTGCCGGCAATGCCCTGGGTGAACGTGGGCGGGTGCTCGCACAGCCACAGCTCGTCGGGCGTGTCGGCGCCGCGCGTGGCCGTGAAGGCGCGCATGGCCTCCAGCGTGGGCAGGTATTCCACCCGCCCCAGTGTCTTGACGATCATGCGGGCATCATAGGCAGGGCCTGTAAGCCTTGGCCCGCCCGGGCCGACTCGCCGCGATGAAGACTGCACTGATCCCCGCGCTGCTGCTGGCCGCCTCCCTGGCGCAGGCCACCGGCCTGTCCGAAGCACTGACGGCCTACGACGACGGCGACCTGAAGGCCGCAGCGCGCGGCTTTGCGGCCTCCGCCAAGCGCGGGGAGCCGCTGGGCCAGTTCAACCTGGCCATGATGCATCTGCGCCGCGAACTGCCCGGCGCCAGCGACGCCGCCGCCTGGCGGCTGCTGCAGCAGGCCGCGGCCCGGCAGATGGCCCATGCCGAGAACGCGCTGGGCGAGATGATCGAGCAGGGCCGGCATGGCAAGCCCGATACCCGCGCCGCCTGCGGCTGGTTCGAGCGCGCTGCCGAGCACGGCCACGGCGACGGCGCGCTGGCCATCGCCACCTGCTACTACCTGGGCCGCGGCCGACCGCAGGACATGGTCCAGGCGCACCGCTGGTATCTGGAAGCCGCCAAGGCCGGCGACGTGGGCGCCCAGTACATCGTCGGCTCGATGTTCGAGACGGGGCTGGGCGTGGAAGCGGATGTACGGCTGGCGCGCTACTGGTACGACGCGGCGGCCCGCAACGGCGACGACGCGGCCCGGGCCAAGGTCAAGGCGATGGACGACCTGGCCGCGTCGAGCTGATGCTCAGAGCACCACCTTGACCATCGGGTGCGTCGTCAGCGTGCGGTACAGCTCGTCGAGCTGCTCGCGGCTGGTGGCGGTGATGGTGATGGTCAGCCCCAGGTAGTTGCCGCCCTTGCTGGGACGGTGCTCGATGGTGCTGGCATCGAAGCCGGGATCGAACTGCAGCGCCACGGCCGTGATGGCCTCGACGAAGCCCTCGACATGCGCCCCCATCACCTTGATCGGGAACTGCGACGGGTATTCGATCAGCGACTGCTCAGGCGGGATGTCGGGCGGCTGGTTCATCGCGGTGTCCTCGCTCACTTGATCCACAGGCGGATGGAGTCGAAGGCGCGGCCGAACAGGCCGGCCACCGGCACGCCCTCCTGCACGATCAGCGGCACTTCGGCGACCAGCGCACCGGCGGTGGTGGTCACGCGCAGCGTGCCGACGCGCTGGCCCTTGTTCAGCGGCGCCACCAGCGGGTCGGTGCGCTCGACCTGGGTCTGCAGCTTGCCGGCGTCGCCGCGCGGCACGGCGACGTAAACGGCGTCCGGCGCGCCCAGCTTGACCTCCTTGGCCTCGCCCTTCCAGACCGGCACGGTGGCTATTGGCCGTCCGGCGTCGAAGATCTTGACCGCATCGAAGGCCGTGTAGCCCCAGTTCAGCAGCTTCTGGCTCTCGTTGGCCCGGGCCTCCTTGGAACTGGTGCCCATGACCACGCTGAGCAGGCGGCGCTTGCCGTTGGGGAAGTCGCGGTTGGCGCTGGACACCAGGCAGTAGCCGGCCGCCTCGGTGTAGCCGGTCTTCATGCCGTCCACCGTGGGATCGCGGCGCAGCAGCAGGTTGCGGTTGTCCTGGCGGATCTTGTTGAAGGTGTAGTCGCGCTGCGAGTAGTAGCCGTAGTACTCGGGGAAGTCCGTGATGATGCGCGCCGCGATGGTGGCGATGTCGCGCGCGCTGGCCTTGTGGCCGGGCTCGCTCATGCCGGTCACGTTGCGGAACTCGGTGTTCTTCAGGCCCCAGGCCTGGGCCTGGCGGTTCATCAGCTGCACGAAGCCCTCGACCGAGCCGGCCACGCCCTCGGCCAGCGCCACCGCGGCATCGTTGCCGCTCTGGATGATGAGGCCGCGCAGCAGCTCATCGACCTTGGGCGTCATCGTGGTGTCGATGAACATCAGCGAGGGATCGCCCTTGCGCTCGTCCCAGGCGCGCCTGGACACGGGCAGGGTCTGCTCCAGCGTCAGCTTCTTGTCGCGCAGCGCACCGAAGACGACATAGGCCGTCATCAGCTTGGTCAGCGAGGCCGGGTCCTGCGGCGTGTCGGCGTCGCGCTCGGCCAGGGTCTTGTGCGCCGTCAGGTCGATCAGCACGTAGTTGCGTGCGGCGATCTCGGGCGGTTGCGGAGCCTGGGCCTGGGCGGTCAGCGCCAGCGCGGTGGAAAGGGCAGCAAGGAATCGTTTCATCGGATGCGTTCAGGCGCGCGCCGGATCGAAGGCACGCACCACCAAGGACTTGAGCAGCGGCAGCTGCCCGTGGAAGAAATGGCCCACGCCGGGCACGACGGTGACGGGCAGGCTCTGCGGCCGCGCCCAGTCGAGCACGGCGGCGAGAGGCACGACGTCGTCGACCTCGCCGTGGATGACCACGGTGTCGGCCGGCACGGGGGCGGTGTCGAAGCGGCTGGTGGCCGGGCCCACCAACACCAGGCGCTGCGCGGGCGGGTCCATGCGCTGCGCGGCGCGCGAGGCGACGTAGCCGCCAAACGAGAAGCCGGCCAGCACCAGCGCCTCGCCGGGCGCGCGCACGGCGTCCAGCACGGCCAGCGCGTCGTCGACCTCGCCGCGGCCCTCGTCCCAGGCGCCTTGCGACTTGCCGATGCCGCGGAAGTTGAAACGCACGGCCCGCCAGCCCAGCTGCAGAAAGGCCCGCGCCAGCGTCTGCACGACCTTGTTGTCCATGGTCCCGCCCTGCGTGGGGTTGGGATGGCAGATCAGGGCCGTGCCGACAGGCGCGGCGCCGCCGGCGGGCAGGTCGATGGCCACCTCGATGGCACCGGCCGGGCCGGTCACCAGGCGCTTCTCGGTCTGCGCGTTCATCGGCCCACGCTGTCCGGCAGCACCAGGCGCTCCACCACCTTGCCGTCGCGCAGGTGGCTGTCGACGATCTCGTCGATGTCGGCCTGATCCACCCACGAGTACCAGACGGCCTCCGGGTAGACCACCGCGACCGGCCCGCCGGCACAGCGGTCCAGGCAGCCGGCCTTGTTGACCCGCACGCCGTCCTTGCCGGCCAGGCCCAGCTGCTTCACGCGGGCCTTGCAGTGGTCGAACGCGCCTTGCGCATCGTGGTCGGCGCAGCTGGCCTCGCCGTTGGTACGCTGGTTGAGGCAGAAGAAGATGTGGCGCTGGTAGTAGCTCATCGCAGCGGATTCTCGCATCGGGTGCGGGTTCACCCGGATCGTTGCACCAGCCTGGCTGTCAGCCAGATCAGCGTCAGGAAGGGCCAGGTCCAGGCCACCCAGCGGGTCAGCCCGTAGAGATTGACGAAGCGGCCATGCTCCCAGGCCTGCAGGTTCAGCGCCAGGTAGGGGTCGCTGGGCGCGACGCTGATCAGGCCGATCAGCGCACACAGCACGAACAGCCCCAGCGCAGCGGCCACGCGCGACGGCAGCAGGCAGGCCAGCAGCGACAGCACCAGCCCCAGGCCCACGCCGGGCCGGGTGGCGTCGCTGAGCCAGGCCCAGGCATGGTCGGGGCCGAAGGCCATCGCCGTCGCGGTGGCCGTGCCCAGCAGGCCCGTCAGCATGGCGCCACCGACCAGCACCAGCCGGCGCAGCCCCGGGCGCGCCACCGTGATCATCAGCAGCACCGGCGCCACCAGCCCCAGGCCGATGGCCAGCGACTGCAGGCCCGGCGGCAGCTCGTGCTCCACGGTGACGGCATCGCCCCAGTCCAGCGCCCAGGGCGTGCCGGCCAGCGCATCCACCAGCGACTCGCGCCACCAGGGCAGCCATTGGCCCAGGCCGAAGGGCAGCGGCGTCGGGTACAGCAGCGCCACCGGCCACAGCGCCAGCAGGGCCAGCGCCGGCGCGCTGCTGCTGCCGAACCAGTGGTCGCGCAAATCCTCCCAGCGCTGCAGGCCGCCCAGGCCGCTGAGCACCGCGCCCAGCAGGGCGCCCAGCGAGCTGCCCAGCACATTCAGCGCCCAGTCCGACATCGACGGCACGCGCCCCGGCAGGAAGAACTGCAGCGTCTCCATGACGAAGGACAGCAGCGGCCCCGGCATAAAGCCCAGCAGCAGCGCGCCGCGCAGCCCCCAGCCGGAACGCATCGCAGCAGCAAAGCCCAGCAAGCCCAGCGGCACATAGCCCAGCAGGTTGGCCTCCACGTCGAAGGCCCAGAAGCGCGGCGGCCACGGCAGGCCGAACAGCCAGGGCAGGCCCATGCCGGGCGGCCAGCGCCAGGGCCAGAACGGGTAGAGGCTGGCATAGACCACCAGGCCGATGTGGGCCAGCAGCAGCCAGGTGGCAGAACTTTGGCGGCGGCGCATGGCCTGCTTCCTGCGCCGCGTCAGAACGGCTTGACCGTCACCAGCACCACGATGGCGGCGAACAGCAGCACCGAGACCTCGTTGTAGACGCGGAACCAGCGATGGCTGCGGCGGTTGGACAAGGCCTCGAAGTCGCGCAGCAGGCGACGGTTCATGTGGTGATAGCCGAGCACACCAACGACCAGGGCCAGCTTGGCATGCAGCCAGTAGCTGCCGGCAAAGCGCGTGGCGCCATAGCCCAGCCACACCCACAGGCCCAGCACGAGGGCCACGGCCATCAGCAGGCCGCTGAAGCGGTGCAGTTTGTGGGCCATCAACAGCAGGCGCTCGCGCTCCGCATGGCTGTCGGCCGGCACCATGGCCAAGTTGACGAAGATGCGCGGCAGGTAAAAGAGCCCCGCGAACCAGGCGGCGACGAAGACGATGTGGAAGGCTTTGACCCAGAGCATGCGGTCATTATGGGCAGACCTCGCGCCACCCTCGGTGGC
>JBKBVY010000063.1:0-14570 GCA_046289335.1 Roseateles sp.
AGCAGCGTGCCCAGCAGGATGCCGCCCACCATGGCGATCAACGTCAGCTGAATGGAGAAGAAAAAACCCTTGGCGACGAAGCTGGAGATGACGTCCCAGCTCAGGAAGCTGAAGTCGAGTTGCAGCATCACTTGCTCCCCACCATGCCCGGCACGCGCACCCGGTTCTCGATGAAGAGGGCCACCCGGTTGATCGCGAACGCCGAGATGAAGTACAGGCCCGTGACCGCGATGTAGATCTCGATGTTGCGCGAGGTCTCCTCGCCGGCTTGTATGGAGAACATGGTCAGCTCGGCGATGCTGACCGCGAAGGCCACCGACGAGTTCTTGATGATGTTCATGCTCTCGCTGGTCAGCGGCGGGATGACGATGCGGAACGCCATCGGCAGCAGCACGTAGCGGTAGGTCTGCGGCAGCGTGAAGCCCATCGCCAGGCCCGCATAGCGCTGGCCCTTGGGCAGGCTCTGGATGCCGGCCTTGACCTGTTCGGCGATGCGGGCCGACGTGAAGAAGCCCAGCGCGAACACGACCAGGATGAAGCTGGGCACCTCGCGCAGCACCGGGAAGATGGACGGCAGCACGTGGTACCAGAGGAAGATCTGCACCAGCAGCGGGATGTTGCGGAACAGCTCGGTCCAGGTGTTGCCCAGCGCCACCAGCGCGCGGCTGGGCGTGGTGCGCAGAATGCCCATCAGCGAGCCCATCACCAGTGCCAGCACCAGGGCCAGCAGCGCCACGCTCAGCGTCCAGCCCCAGGCCGACAGCATCCACTGCAGGTAGGTGATGTCGCCACCGCTGCCGAAGCAGCTGGCGACGACTTCACCGTCGATGGTGTTCTTGCAGAACACCTGCCAGTCCCAAGTCATGGGCCCTCCTAAAACAAAAGGCGGGTGCTCCGCACCCGCCATGCACTAGCTCAAACCGTGCCCGCGATCACTTCTTCGCGGCGTAGTCTTCCATCGGCTTGTCGTTGGGGTTGGCCCAGGCGTCCTTGGTCGCCTGCGACAGCGGCAGGCCGATCTTGGTGTTGGTCGGCGGGATGGGCTGCATGAACCACTTGTCGTAGATCTTGGCCAGCTCGCCCGACTTCATCATGGCCTTGATGCTGTCGTCCACCGCCTTCTTGAAGGCCGGGTCGTCCTTGCGCATCATGATCGCGATGGGCTCCACCGACAGCACCTCGCCGACGATCTTGAAGTCGGCCGGGTTCTTGGAGGTGGCGATGTTCTTGGCCAGGATGGAACCGTCCATCACGAAGGCGTCGGCGCGGCCCGATTCGAGCAGCAGGAAGCTGTCGGCGTGGTCCTTGCCGAACACCTCCTTGAAGTCCACGCCGGCGGCGCGCTCATGCTTGCGCAGCGTCTGCACGGAGGTGGTACCGGTGGTGGTGGCGACGGTCTTGCCGGCCAGCTGGTTGATGGAGTTGATGCCCGAGTTCGCCTTCACGGCGATGCGCACCTCTTCGACATACGTCGTCACGGCGAAGGCCACGTCCTTCTGGCGCGCGGCGTTGTTGGTCGTGGAGCCGCATTCCAGGTCTACCGTGCCGTTGACCACCAGCGGGATGCGGTTGGCCGACGTGACCGGCTGGTACTTGACCTCGATCTTGCCCAGCTGCTTGCGCAGGTCGGCCACGACACGCTCGCAGACGTCGATGTGGTAGCCGACGAACTTGCCGTCCCCCAGCGTGTAGGAAAGCCCCGAGGACTCACGCACGCCCATCGTGATGGCGCCGCTGTCCTTGATCTTCTTCAAGGTGTCGGCATGGATGGCCGAGGCGCCGGCCAGCAGGGCGGCAACGAGCAGTACTTTCTTCATGAACACTCCAACAACGGGATAGAGATCGATCAGGAACCAGAGCAGAGCACGCCGCGCGTGCCGCCCATATGCGGGTTTATACGACGCATGCGGATCCGGGATGACTTCATGCGCCGGCAGCCAGATAGTCCCACAGCGCCTGGGCCGCCGGCTTCTGGCGGCGCGCCGTCTCGGGCCGCTCGCGATAGATGCGCAATTCCATGCTGACGCTGAAGCTGCCCGGCGCCGCAGCCGGCACCAGGCGGCCGCTGGCCAGCTCCTTCTGTACCGAGCTGGCCGGCAGGAAGGCGAAGCCATGGCCCTCCAACGCCATGGCCTTCAGGCCCTCGGCCATGTCGGTCTCGTAGATGGCGTCCAGGTTCAGCGCGCAGTCGGCCTCCTTGACGATGAGCTCCACCAAGCGGCCCAGGTAGGCGCCGGCCGCATAGCTCAGGAACGGAATCTTCTGGCCCGGCCGCCCCGGCAGGCGGAACAGCGGCTTGCCCTGCGCATCGGCCTTGGCATAGGGCGCCAGCGTCTCGTGGCCCAGCGACACCATCTGGTAGCGCTCGGGGTCCAGCTGCAGGGGCTGGCTGGCATGGTGGTAGACCAGCAGCAGGTCACAGTTGCCCTCGCTGAGCTGCAGCATCGCGTCGTGCACGTTGGCTGCGTTCAGCCGGCACTTGATGGCGCCGAAGCCGCGGCGCAGCCCCATCAGCCAGTGCGGGAAGAAGCTGAAGGCCAGCGAATGCGGCACGGCGAACTCGATCATGTCCTGGTCGGCCGCCTGGTGGCTGCGCAGCATGTTGCGCGTGGCCTGCAGGTTGCCCAGCAGCTCCACCGCCTGCGCCAGCAGCGTGGCGCCCGCGGCGGTCAGCCGCGTCGGGTAGGAGGAGCGGTCCACCAGGTCGACGCCCGCCCAGGCCTCCAGGGCCTGGATGCGGCGTGAGAACGCCGGCTGGGTCACATGCCGCAACTGGGCGGAGCGGGAGAAGCTCCGCGTCTCGGCCAGGCTGACGAAGTCTTCAAGCCATTTGGTTTCCACCCAAGGCAGTTTAGCCAAGGCGCGCGACCACCCCCTAAGCGCGGTAGTGCAGCCGGTGCTCCCCCTCAACTGAAGGGGCGGCCACGCGTGCGAAAGGGGAGCCCTTGTTTACAGTGCCCGACACAACCCCAACTCGAACATCTCGACGGAGAAACTCCATGCGCGCGAAGAGCAAACTTCTGGCCCTGGGCCTGGCGGCCGTCCTGCAACCGGCCGTCGCGGGCGTGGTGAATCTCGGCTTCGAGCAGCCTGCCGACTGGGGCAAGCTCAGCAATCAGTTCGTTGCCCAAGGCGTGACCTTCAGCGGCGATGCCTGGGCCGTCGGCTCGGCGATCGACGACTGCGACGGCAGCGTGCTGTTCAGCAAGGCCGGCAGCTGTGGCGCGCTGCTGCTGGGCAATCCGTCGCTGGCTGCCACTTCGCAGACCAAAAGCCTCACGATCAACCTGACGGGCGGCTTCATCCAGCAGTTCGATTTCGTCTTCGGCCAGGTTGCCGGCGCCAGCGTCGCCATCAAGGTGTTCGAAGGCCTGGATGGCAGCGGTGCTCAGCTCGGCATCGCCGCTGCGCTGAACGGTGGTGGCTGCAGCGAGCCCAGCCTGCGCTTCTGCGGCGATGTGTGGCCGGCCGGTTATGTGAAGTTCGACGGCGTCGCGCGCTCGGTGGTGATTTCCGGCATCGACCAGCGCCTGATGCTGGATGACCTGCAGTTCATCACCCCGGCGGCCAGCAACCGGCTGCCCGAGCCCGCCAGCGTGGGCCTGGCCCTGAGCGCCCTCGGCGCGCTGGGCTGGGTGCGCCGTCGCCGCGACGCGCGCTGAAGTTCCGTGCCTGCGCAGAAACGACCGCCGCTGGCGGTCGTTTTTCATTGCGGCCGGCATTCAGGCCCTGGTGACCCGTTGGCCTTGAGCGCGGCTGCCAACGCGCTGTGCGACTGGATGGCCTGGACCGGGTGGGCCGACAGGCACGCGGCGGGTCGCTGGTGCAGCGCCGTGCCGGGTCGGCCGGCTGGATGCGAATTCACCCGGCGCAGTGCAATCGCTGCTCGTCATTGACAGCATGCCGCCCCGGCACCCGCTGGGACTGCGAGCTGGCACCTGCGCCCACCGTCAGCTGGGGGCGATAGTTCAAGCAGCACTTCGCAATTTCACGGCAAGTCCTTATTTCTCAAAGACATTCCGTCTTTGGGCTGTATGCATCAACAGCCATGCTAAGTGCTTGATTTCATTGAAAAAACTTGTGCACAACCTTGACCCTGCAGGGTGCGGCCATTAAAGTGGGAGAAAGTGTCTTTTCGTGGTGATAAGTGTCGGAAATCGTCTTTCAGGGGGCCTCCAACTTGGCGCTGGACGCCAAGGGGCGCCTGAGCGTTCCTGCGCGCCACCGCGAGGTCCTGCAGCTGCTCTGTGAGGGCCGCCTGACCATCACCAAGCATCCGGACGGCTGTCTGATGCTGTTCCCGCGGCCGACCTGGGAGGTCTTCCGCGACAAGGTCGCCGCCCTGCCCATGTCGGCGGCGGGCTGGAAGCGGGTGTTCCTGGGCAATGCGATGGACGTGGAGATCGACAGCGCGGCGCGCGTGCTGATCTCGCCGGAGTTGCGCGAGAGCGCCGGGCTGGACAAGGACGTGGTGCTGCTGGGCATGGGCAGCCACTTCGAGCTGTGGGACCGCAAGGCCCATGCCGCCCAGGAAGCCGAAGTGCTGGCCGGGCCCATGCCCGACGCGCTCAAGGACTTCAGCTTCTGATGCGCGCCATGGACGAGAACGCCACGTTCCGCCACACCACCGTGCTGCTGAACGAGGCGGTGGACGGCGTGCTGTCGCGGCCCGACGGCACCTACGTGGACGGCACCTTCGGCCGCGGTGGGCATTCGCGCCTGCTGCTGGAGAGGCTGGCGCCGCAGGGGCGGCTCATCGGCATCGACCGCGATCCCGAGGCCGTTGCCGCGGCGGCGGCCATCGCCGACCCGCGCTTTCGCATCGTCCACAGCGGCTTTGCCGACATGGCCGACGCGCTGGCGTCGCTGGGCGTGCACCAGGTCGACGGCGTGCTGCTGGATCTGGGCGTGTCCAGCCCGCAGATCGACAACCCCGAGCGCGGCTTCAGCTTCCGCTTCGGCGGGCCGCTGGACATGCGCATGGACACCACACGCGGCGAGAGCGCGGCGGACTTCCTCGCGCGCGCCGACGAGCGCGAGATTGCACAGGTGATTCGGGACTATGGCGAAGAACGGTTTGCTGGCCAGATTGCAAAGGCGCTTGTTGCTCGCCGCGAGGCCGGTGCGCCGCTCACGCGCACCGACGAGCTGCGCGAACTCGTGGCTCGCGCGGTCAAGACCCGCGAGCCAGGCCAAGACCCGGCCACGCGCACCTTTCAAGCCCTTCGGATTCATGTCAATCGAGAGCTTGAGCAGCTTGAACAGGGGCTGAGCGCGGCGCTGCGCCTGCTGCGCGCGGGCGGACGGCTGGCGGTCATCAGCTTCCATTCGCTGGAGGACCGGCGGGTCAAGCAATTCATCGCCGCGCACAGCAAGGCCGAGGTGGACCGTCGCGCGCCGTTCGCGCCGCCGCCCGCGCTGGTGCTGAAGTCGCTGGGCCGCGTGATGCCGAGCAGCGCCGAGGTGGCGGCCAACCCGCGGGCGCGTTCCGCGGTGCTGCGCATCGCCGAGCGCACCGACGCGCCGCTGAGGGACTAGGGCGTGGTCCGGATCAACGTCATCCTCATCCTGGCCGTGCTGGCCAGCGGGCTGGTGCTGGTGCACAACGCCTACGAGTCGCGGCGGCTGTTCACCGAGCGCGAGCGGGCCAAGGCCGAGGGCCAGCGCCTGGCCACCGACGCCGAGCGGCTCAAGGCCGAGCGCCATGCCCAGGCCACCAACCTGCGCGTGGAGCAGGTGGCGCGCGAACGTCTGGGCATGCGGCTGATCTCGCCGGCCGTGGTGGCCTCGGGGGTGGGCCAGTGAGCAAGTTGCCCAAGTCCGGCGCGCGCCTGCTCGGTTCGGGCCGCGCGGTCAGCTACTCGACCAGCCCGCTGCTGGCGTCCAAGACGCCGCCCTGGCGTTCGCGCTTCCTGGTGGCGCTGGTGGGCCTGGCCTTTGTGGGCCTGCTGGGGCGGGCGCTGTACGTGCAGATCCTGCACACCGAGTTCTTCCAGAAGCAGGGCGAGGCCCGCTACGCGCACACGCTGGAGCTGCCGGCCAGCCGCGGCCGCATCAACGACCGCAGCGGCCAGGTGCTGGCCGCCAGCGTGGCCGTGCCGTCGATCTGGGCCATCCCGAAGGAAGTGGACGCCGACCCCGCCAAGCGCCGCGAGCTGGCCAAGGCGCTGGGCCTGTCGGAGCGGGAGCTCTCGGCCAAGCTCAACCCCGAGGCGCGCTTCGTCTGGCTCAAGCGCCTGGCCGACGACGAGACCGCCAACCGTGTGAAGGCCATCGGCATCAAGGGCGTGTTCCAGGACCGCGAGTACCGCCGCAAATACCCCGAGGGCGAGGCGGCGGCCCATGTGGTGGGCTTCACCAACGTGGAGGACCGCGGCCAGGAGGGCATCGAGCTGGCCTTCCAGAACGAGCTGCAGGGCCGCGACGGCTCGCGCTCCGTCGTGCGCGACCGCCTGGGCCGTGTGGTGGAAGACATCGGCGACATCGTCCCCGCCGCCAACGGTCGCGACGTGGACCTGGCGGTGGACTCCAAGGTGCAGTTCTTCGCCTACCAGCGCATCCGCGATGCGGTGGCGGCCCACAAGGCCAAGGCCGGCTCGGTGGTGGTGCTGGACGTGCAGACCGGCGAGGTGCTGGCGCTGGCCAACTTCCCCAGCTACGACCCGGGCAACCGCCAGAACCTGTCCGGCGAGCAGCTGCGCAACCGCGCGCTGACCGACGTGTTCGAGCCCGGCTCGACGATGAAGCCCTTCATCGCCGGCCTGGCGCTGGAGACCCACCGCGTCAAGCCCGACACGCTGGTGGACACCGGCAATGGCCGCTACCCCTTCCAGGGTGCCGTCATCAGCGACACCAAGCCGCACGGCGTCATCACGGTGCGCGAGGTCATCCAGGTCTCCAGCAACATCGGCACGACCAAGCTGGCCATGCAGATCCCCGCGCGCGAGATGCACGAGATGTTCACGGCCATCGGCCTGGGCCAGCGGCCGCAGATCAGCTTCCCCGGCGCGGTGGCCGGCAAGCTGCGGCCCTACAAGACCTGGCGGCCCATCGAGCAGGCCACCATGAGCTATGGCTACGGCCTGTCGGCATCGCTGTTCCAGCTGGCGCGGGCCTACACGGTGTTCGCGCGCGACGGCGAGATCATCCCGGTCAGCATGCTGCGCCAGCCGCATGACCATCCAGTGGCGGGCATCCGCGTGTTCAGCCCCGAGGTGGCGCGCGAGGTGCGCCAGATGCTGCAGGCCGCCGCCGGCCCGGGCGGCACCGCGCCCGACGCGCAGGTGCCCGGCTACAGCGTGGGCGGCAAGAGCGGCACGGCCCACAAGCAGGAGGGCCGCAGCTACACCAACAAGTACCGCTCCTGGTTCGTGGGCCTGGCCCCCATCAACAAGCCGCGCATCGTCGTGGCCGTCATGGTCGACGAGCCCAGCACCGGCGTCTATTACGGCGGCAAGGTCGCCGGCCCGGTGTTCAGCCAGGTCACGGCGCAGACGCTGCGGCTGATGGGCGTGGCGCCCGACCTGGACGTGAAGAGCCAGATCGTGGCCAACCAGAAGGCGGTCCCCGTGGAAGAGAGCTTCTGATGCTGACCCGACTGAAGTCCCCCGACGCCGCCGCCCGCTGGCTGGCCGAATGGTGCACCGGCACGCTGCGCACCGACAGCCGCCAGGTGCAGCCGGGCGACGCCTTCATCGCCTGGCCCGGCTATGCCCGCGACGGCCGCGAGTACGTGGCCGCGGCGCTGGCGGCGGGGGCGGCCACCTGCCTGGTGGAGGACGAGGGCGTGGAGCGCTTCGGCTTCGTGGACGCGCGCGTCGCGTCGCTGCCGGGGCTGAAGGCGCGCACCGGCGAGATCGCCGCCGCCTTCTTCGGCCGGCCCACCGACACGCTGGACGTCATCGCCGTCACCGGCACCAATGGCAAGACTTCGTCGGCCTGGTGGATCGCCCAGGCCTCGGCGCTGCTGCACAGGCGCTGCGGCGTGGTGGGCACGCTGGGGGTTGGAGAGCCGCCCAGGCTGGACTACAACGGCCTGACCACGCCCGATCCCGTGCTGCTGCAGGCTGCCTTTGCCCGCATGCGCGACGAAGGTTTCGCCGCCTGCGCCATCGAGGCGTCGAGCATCGGCCTCAATGAAGGGCGGCTGGCGGGCAGCCTCATCCGCGTGGCGGTGTTCACCAACTTCACGCAGGACCACCTCGACTACCACGGCGACATGGCCGCCTACTGGGCGGCCAAGCGCGCGCTGTTCAGCTTCCCGGGCCTGCGCGCGGCGGTGGTCAACCTGGACGACGCCAAGGGCGATGCGCTGGCCGCAGAGCTGGCGGCGCTGGACGTCTGGACCACCGGCGTGCAGCGCCAGGACGCCCGCCTGACCGCACGCGACCTGCACTACACCGCCGAAGGCCTGGCCTTCACGCTGAACGAGGCCGGCGAGTCGGCCGCGGTGCAGACCGGCCTGATTGGCGACTACAACGCCGCCAACCTGCTGGGCGTGGCCGGCGCGCTGCGCGCGCAGGGCCATGGCCTGGCCGACGTGGCCCGCGTGCTGGCGCGCGTGACGCCGGTGCCCGGCCGCATGCAGCGCGTGGGCAACGGCCGCGAGCTGCCGCAGGTCGTCGTCGACTACGCCCACACGCCGGATGCGCTGGACAAGGCGCTGTCCGCGCTGCAGGGTCTGGCGGCGGCGCGCGGCGGCGAGCTGGTCTGCGTGTTCGGCTGCGGCGGCGACCGTGACCGTGGCAAGCGGCCGCAGATGGGCGCCATCGCCGCGCGCCTGGCGGGCCGCGTGGTCGTGACCACCGACAACCCGCGCACCGAGGCGCCGGCGCAGATCCTGGCCGACATCACGGCCGCGGCGCCGCAGGCCACCGTCATCGAGGCCCGCGAGGAGGCCATACGCGCCGCCATCCTGGAGGCCGGCGCGCGCGACATCGTGCTGATCGCCGGCAAGGGCCATGAGGACTACCAGGAGGTCATGGGCGTGCGCCGGCCCTTCAGCGACGTGGCCGAGGCGCGCGCGGCGCTGCTGGAAAGGGCGGGCCTGTGAGTCATTTCCTGACCTTGTCGCAAGCGCAGGCGCTGCTGCCCGGCTCGACCCTGGTGGGCGACGGCGCGACCGGCTTCGCCCGCGTGCACAGCGACACCCGCACGCTGCAGCCCGGCGACCTGTTCGTCGCGCTGCGTGGCGAGCGCTTCGATGCAAACGACTTCCTGGCGCAGGCGAAGCAGTCGGGCGCCGTCGCCGCGCTGGCCGAGCGCGGGCTGGCCGAGGCCGGGCTGCCGGGGCTGCTGGTGCCCGATGCCAAGACCGCGCTGGGCCGGCTGGCCGCCGCCTGGCGGCGCGAGCAGCAGCTGCCGGTCATCGCCGTCACCGGCTCCAACGGCAAGACGACGACCACGCAGATGATCGCCAGCATCCTGCGCGCCTGGGTGGGCGACGACGCGCTGGCCACCGAGGGCAACTACAACAACGACATCGGCGTGCCGCTGACGCTCTTGCGGCTGCGCCATGACGACGAGCGCAGCCACCGCGCCGCCGTGGTCGAGCTGGGCATGAACCACCCCGGCGAGATCGCGCCGCTGGCCGCGATGACGGCGCCCACGGTCGCGCTGGTCAACAACGCGCAGCGCGAGCACCAGGAGTTCATGGCCACCGTCGAGGCCGTCGCGCGCGAGAACGGCGCCGTGCTGCAGGCGCTGCCGCCCAGCGGCTGCGCGGTGTTCCCGGCCGACGATGCCTGCGCGCCGGTGTGGTTCGAGATGGCCGGCGCCCGGCCGCACCTGACGTTTGCGCTGCAGGGGCAGGCCGATGTCACCGGCGAGGCGCAGTGGCAAGCTGAGCACTGGGCGCTGGAGCTGCACACGCCCGCCGGTACGGTGCCGGTGGCGCTGCACCTGGCCGGCGAGCACAACGTACGCAATGCGTTGGCCGCGGCGGCGTCGGCGCTGGCCGCGGGCGCGCCGCTGGCGGCCATCCGGCAGGGGCTGGAGGCCTTCCGTGCCGTCAAGGGCCGCAGCGAGCTCAAGCGCGACGCCCGCGGCCGCCCGCTGATCGACGACAGCTACAACGCCAACCCCGACAGCGTGCGTGCCGCCATCGCGATGCTGGCCGCGCTGCCCGGCGCGGGCTGGCTGATCCTCGGCGACATGGGTGAGGTGGGCGACCAGGGCCCGGCCTTCCACCGCGAGGTGGGCGCCTATGCGGCACAGAGGGGCATCGCCTACCTGTGGACGGCCGGCGCCGCCGCCCGCGATGCCGCGGCCGCCTTCGGCCCGGCGGCGCGCGCCTTCGACACCACCGCGGCGCTGATCGCCGCACTGAACGAACAACCCGACGCGGCCCAGACCCTGGTCAAGGGCTCGCGCTTCATGAAGATGGAACAAGTGGTCGCAGCCCTGCAGGCGACCACCAACGGAGCACCCGATGCTGCTTAGTCTTGCCCAATGGCTGCAGGGCCTGTACCCCGACCTGGGCTTTCTGCGCGTCTTCCAGTACATCACCTTCCGCGCGGTGATGGCCGCCATGACCGCGCTGCTGATCGGCCTGGCCTTCGGGCCCTGGGTCATCCGCAGCCTGACGGCCATGAAGATCGGCCAGCCGGTGCGCAGCTACGGCGTGCAGGCCCACCTGTCCAAGACCGGCACGCCCACGATGGGCGGCGTGCTCATCCTGATCGGCATCGGCATCTCCACGCTGCTGTGGTTCGACTGGAGCAATCGCTTCGTCTGGGTGGTCATGCTGGTGACCATGGGCTTCGGTGCCATCGGCTGGGTGGACGACTGGCGCAAGGTGGTCGACAAGAACCCGGAAGGCATGCGCAGCCGCGAGAAGTTCTTCTGGCAGAGCCTGATCGGCCTGATCGCGGCGCTGTACCTGGCGTTCAGCGTGTCGGAGACCTCGTTCCTGGGCGTCGTGGAGCTGTTCTACCGCTGGGTGTCCAGCGGCTTCTCCACCGAGCTGCCGCCCAAGGCCGACCTGCTCATTCCCTTCTTCAAGACCATCTCCATGCCGCTGGGCGTGTGGGGCTTCGTGGCGCTGGCCTACTTCGTCATCGTCGGCACCAGCAACGCGGTGAACTTCACCGACGGCCTGGACGGCCTGGCCATCATGCCGGTGGTGATGGTGGGCTCGGCGCTGGGCGTGTTCGCCTACGTGACGGGCTCGTCGGTGTTCTCCAAGTACCTGCTGCTGCCCTACATCCCCGGCGCCGGCGAGCTGCTGATCTTCTGCGCCGCGATGGCCGGCGCGGGCCTGGCCTTCCTGTGGTTCAACGCCCACCCGGCCCAGGTCTTCATGGGCGACGTCGGCGCGCTGGCGCTGGGCGGCGGCCTGGGCACGCTGGCCGTCATCACGCGCCAGGAGATCGTGCTGGGCATCATGGGCGGCGTCTTCGTCGCCGAGGTGCTGTCGGTGATGCTGCAGGTGAGCTGGTTCAAGTTCACGAAGAAGAAGTTCGGCGAGGGCCGGCGCATCTTCAAGATGGCACCGCTGCACCACCACTTCGAGAAGAGCGGCTGGAAGGAGACGCAGGTCGTCGTCCGCTTCTGGATCATCACCATGCTGCTGTGCCTGATCGGCCTGGCCAGCCTGAAGCTGCGGTGAGCGCATGAAGCTGGACCTGCCGCAATTCGCCGAACAGCGCGTGCTGGTGCTGGGCCTGGGTGACTCCGGCCTGGCCATGGCGCGCTGGTGCGCGCGCTTCGGCGCGCAGGTCACCGTGTGGGACTCGCGCGAGCAGCCGCCGCAACGCGCGGCGCTGGGCGATACGGCGGCCTTCATCACGGGCGAACTGACGGCCGGGGTCGTCGGCGGCTTCAACGCCGTGCTGAAGAGCCCCGGCCTGTCGCCGCTGGATGCGCGGCTGAAGGCCGTCTACGAGCACGGCCCCGCGGTGCGCGGCGAGCTGGACCTGTTTGCCGACGCGCTGGCCGCGTTGAAGGCCCAGCATGGCTATGCGCCCGCGGTGCTGGCCATCACCGGCACCAACGGCAAGACCACCACCACCTGCATGACCGGCCTGCTGGTCGAGCGCGCCGGCAAGCGGGTGGCCATCGCCGGCAACATCGGCCCCACGCTTCTGGACACGCTGACCGAGGCGCTGGCCAGGGAGCCCGATCCGGCGCCGTTGCTGACGCCAGACGAGGTTGTGGCTGCCGAGATCGAGGATGCGCCGGTCGAGGAGACCGCTGCCGACGAGGCCGCCGCCGTGTTGCCCGACGAGGACACGCCGCTGCCGATAGCCCCGCCGCCGCCGCGCGGCCCGGTGTTCGAGACGCTGCCGGAGGTTTGGGTGCTGGAGCTGTCCAGTTTCCAGCTCGATGGCGTCAATGGCTTCGAGCCCACGGCCGGCGCCGTGCTGAACCTGACGCAGGATCACCTGGACTGGCATGGCGACATGGCGGCCTATGGCCGCGCCAAGGCCCGCATCTTCGGCCGCGAGGGCGTCATCGTCGTCAACCGCGACGATGCCGAGGTCGAGGCGCTGGTGCCGCAGCCGGTGTTCGTCAAGGGCTCGCGCGGCAAGCCGGGCCGCACGGTGTCGCGCCAGGTGGTGCGCTTCGGCCTGAATGCGCCCACCGCGCCGGGTGACTTCGGCGTGGTGGACGAGGGCGGGCTGGCCTGGCTGGTGCGCGCCCGCGAGCTGGACCCGACGGTCAAGAAGCGCAAGGGCGACGAGGACGAGCCGCTGGTCATCCAGCGCCTGATGCCCGCCGACGCGCTGCGCGTGCGCGGCCGCCACAACGCCGCCAATGCGCTGGCCGCGCTGGCGCTGGCCACGGCCGCCGGCTGCGAGCTGGCGCCCATGCTGCACGGCCTGCGCGAGTACCGCGGCGAGCCGCACCGCGTGGAGCCGGTGGGCGCCATCGATGGCGTCGAGTTCTTCGACGACAGCAAGGGCACCAACGTGGGCGCCACCGTCGCGGCCATCACCGGTCTGGGCGCGGACCGCGCGCCGGCCAGGCTGGTGCTCATCCTCGGCGGCGACGGCAAGGGCCAGGACTTCGCGCCGCTGGCCGAAGGCGTGCAGCGGCATGCCCGCGCCGTCGCGCTGATCGGCCGCGACGGGCCGCAGATCGAGGCCGCCCTGGCCGGCACCGGTGTGCCGCTGCAGCGCCACGACACGCTGGAAGCCGCCACCGCCTGGTGCCTGGCCCAGGCCCAGCCGGGCGACAGCGTGCTGCTGAGCCCGGCCTGCGCCAGCCTGGACATGTTCCGCAACTACGCCCACCGTGCCGAGGTCTTCGTCGCGACCGTGCAGCAGCTGGCCGACGAGCGCGGGGTGACGCTGTGAACGCGCTGGCCATGAAGCTGCAGCGGCTGTGGAAGCGCGGCGAGGAGGCTGCCCGCGTGCCGGTGCGCGACTGGGTGTCCACCTCCGCCGGCCGGCCCACCCAGCTGCAGGGCTTCGACGTCACGCTGCTCTGGGTGGTGCTGGCGCTGATGGCCCTGGGCCTGCTGATGGTCTATTCGGCCTCCATCGCGCTGCCGGACAGCCCGCGCTTTGCGAAGTACCAGCCCACGCATTTCCTGACCCGCCATCTGCTGGCCATCGCCTTCGGCCTGATCGCCGGGCTCATCACGGTGCAGATCCCGGTGGCGGTGTGGGAGCGCTGGGCGCCCTGGGTCTTCGTCGTCGCGCTGGTGCTGCTGGTGGCCGTGCTGATCCCGGGCATCGGCAAGGTCGTCTACGGCGCGCGGCGCTGGATTCCGCTGGGCGTCATGAACTTCCAGCCCAGCGAGCTGGCCAAGTTCGGCATCGCGCTGTATGCGGCCAACTACATGATGCGCAAGATGGACGCCCGGGAGAACTTCTTCCAGGCCGTCACGCCCATGGCCATCTCGCTGGCGTTCGTGGGCGTGCTGCTGCTGGCCGAGCCGGACATGGGCGCCTTCATGGTCATCGCGGCCATTGCGATGGGCATCCTGTTCCTGGGCGGCGTCAACGGCCGCATGTTCTTCCTGATCGTGGCGGTGCTGATCGGCGCCTTCGTGCTGATGATCACGCTGAGCGATTTCCGCCGCGAGCGCATCTTTGCCTACCTCAACCCCTGGGACGAGAAGTACGCCCAGGGCAAGGCCTACCAGCTCACGCACAGCCTGATCGCCTTCGGCCGCGGCGAGTGGTTCGGCCAGGGGCTGGGCAGCAGCGTCGAGAAGCTGCACTACCTGCCGGAGGCCCACACCGACTTCCTGCTGGCCGTCATCGGCGAGGAACTGGGCTTCGTGGGCGTGGCGCTGATCATCGTGGCCTTCTTCTGGCTGACGCGCCGCTGCTTCCTGATCGGCCGCCAGGCCATCGCGCTGGACCGCGTGTTCGCGGGCCTGTATGCGCAGGGCATAGGCATCTGGATGGGCGGCCAGGCCTTCATCAACATGGGCGTCAACCTGGGCGCGCTGCCCACCAAGGGGCTGACGCTGCCGCTGATGAGCTTCGGCGGCTCGGCCATCCTGATGAACTGCGTGGCCCTCGCGGTGGTCTTGAGGATTGATCTTGAGAACAGGCAAATGATGCGGGGAGGCCGTTCATGACGAACAGGCATCTCGTCATCATGGCCGCCGGCAC